>JAJPHY010000065.1 GCA_021325015.1 Actinomycetota bacterium
ATACGCACTGGGCTCGCCTCCTTTGTGACCTTCACCAGCCACTTCGTGAGGTGAGCCTAGTGCCCTCCTTCCTCGGTTCCGCGGAACCTCCCTCGGGACGCATCCGCAACGGGCGAGCTCCTTGACACGAGTCACGCGAGGGACGTAGCGTTTGCATCTGCAATTTCCACCCGTCTAGTGGGGTTCGGATGATCCGCACGCGGTGCGCGGGGCTCGTGGGGATGATGATCCCCGCGCGCCTGTGTGGCTGTCGGCAGGGCGTCGGTCTGCCGCAGCGGCCGCCGCGCGCGTGATTCGGGACCCGGCCTAGCCTCCACGTCTCCACGCCCGGCCTCCGGCAGGCCATCCGGCCCGCCCTCCCGCATGCGGGGGCGGGTTCAGCCCGGAACCGTCGTGATTCGCGAGCTCTCACACCGTCCGTGGGAGGAGGCCATGGCACCCACCCGTGAGCGCACACCCGACAGTCGGCAGCCCGACTGGGACCTCGTGCTGCGGCGCAACTCGATCGAACGGCTGAAGCACGAGCGCTTCCCGCTCGACGTTCGCAACGAGATCCCCGAGATGATCGCGAGGGGTTACGAGGCGGTGCCCGAGGAAGACATCGTCCGGCTGAACTGGTGGGGCCTGACGCACGACAAGCCCAAGGTCGGGACGTTCATGGTGCGGATCAAGGTGCCGGGCGGGCTCGTCCGGCCTGGGCAGCTTCGAGCCCTCGGACGCATCGCCCGGACCTACGGCCGCGACTACGCCGAGCTCACCACCCGCCAGGGGATCCAGCTGCACTGGGTCCGGCTCGACCAGCTGCCCGAGGTCCTGGCGGAGATCGAGTCGGCCGGGCTGACCACCGTGGGGGGTGAGGGCGACACCGTCCGCAACATCACGAGCTGCCCCCTCGCCGGAGTCGACGCCGCCGAGCTCTTCGACGTCCGGCCGGTGGTCGAGGAGGCGGCACGCTTCTTCTACGGCAACCCCGACTACTCGAACCTGCCCAGGAAGCACAAGTACACCATCGCCGCATGCCCTGTGCAGTGCAACGCTCCTGAGATCCACGACGTGGCGCTCGTGGGCGTCATCCGAGACGGCAGGCCCGGGTTCGGCCTTCGGGTTGGAGGCGGGATGTCGAACACACCCCGGATCTCGCGGGATCTCGGGGTCTTCGTGCCGGTCGAGGCGGCGATCGACGTGCTGCGGGCCGTCACCGATGTGTGGCAGAGCGACCTGCGCTACCGCCTGTCGCGCGCCAAGGCCCGGATCAAGTTCCTGGTGGACGACGACGGGCCCGAGCGGGTGCGCGCGCGTGTGGAGGAGCGACTCGGTCGGGCGCTGGAGGACGGCGCCGCCCCCGAGCCCGTCGGGACCGGAGACCACCTGGGCATCCAGCCGCAGCGACAGGAAGGCTTCGTCTCCGTAGGGGTTCCGGTCCCGGTCGGCCGGATCACGGGTCGTCAGCTCGAGGGGCTTGCCGACCTCCTCGAGGGGCTCGGGTCGGACGCGCGGTTCACGCGGCAGCAGAACCTCATCGTGGGGTTCGTCCCGGAGGAGCGGCTCGAGGCGCTCTGCTCGGGGCTCGCCGAGATCGGCATGCCCGTCGATCGCCCCGCGGTCTACGGCCGTTCGGTCGCGTGCACGGCCCACCGGTTCTGCAACTACTCCGTCGCCGAGACCAAGGAGAAGCTGGAGGAGGTGCTCGAGCGCCTCCTGGGACGGCTCGGGCCCGACGCGTTCGGAGACCTCACGATTCACATGGACGGCTGCCCGCACGCGTGCGCCCAGCACTGGATCGGGGAGGTTGGGCTGCAGGGAACGACGGCGCCCTCGCCCGACGGCGCGGCGCGCGTGGAGGCCTACGACCTCACGGTCGGCGGTCGACTCGGGCGCGGCGCGGCGGTCGGGCGCCAGCTCCTCCGCCGCGTTCCCACCGGCGAGCTCGAGGGAGTGCTCGAGCGACTCCTCGGCGCGTGGGTTGCGGAGCGGGCCGGGCGGCCGGTCGGGTTCGCGGAGTTCTGCGACGCGCGAACCGACGAGGAGCTGGCCGCGATCGCCCGCGGGGAGCGGGTCCCGGGGGACGCAGCAGGCCCGGCCGAGGAGGGCTCCGAGAGCGTCGTGGTCCATGTGCCGGGTCCGCTCCTCCCGCTCGTGTCGGGTGCCGATCGCCTCGAGGTCCGGGCGGGGACCGTCGGCGAGGCGCTCGCCTCGGTCGCGGCCGCTCACCCGGCGTTCGGGCAAGCCGTGCTGCCGGGCGGCGCGCTCGGAGAGGCCTTCCTCGTGTTCCTCGGGGAGGAGGACGTCCGGGAGCTGGGCGGGCTGGAGGCACCCCTGCATCCCGGCGACCGCCTCACGGTCGTGGTGGCGATGTCCGGCGGCGCGGTGTGAGGGGGCGTTCGAGGGCGTGGAGATGCGGGTGAGATCGGAGGCGGGCGGCCGGGTGGTCCTGGACGAGCTCGAGATCGGCGAGATCGCCGTCGAGCTCGACCTGGAGGAGCCCGAGGAGGTCATCGCCTGGGGTCTGGAGACCTTCGACGAGCGCGTGGCGGTGGTCACCGGGATGCAAGCCGAGGGGATGGTCGTGCTCGACATGGCGGCGCGGATCCGCCCCGACGTGCGGGCCGTCACGGTCGACACCGGACGCCTGCCTCCCGCGACGATCGCGTTCGTCGACGAGGTCCGGGCGAGGTATCCGCGCGTCCGGCTCGAGGTGCTTCGGCCGGATCCCGCCGAGGTCGAGGCCATGGTCCGGCGGCAGGGCCCGGACCTGTTCCGGGCGTCGGTGCCGTCCCGGCTCCTGTGCTGCCACGTGCGCAAGGTGCGGCCGCTCGTCCGCGCCCTGCGGGGGCTCGACGCCTGGTTCACGGGCCTTCGCCGTGAGCAGTGGGCCTCGCGCGCGGCGATCAAGAAGGTGGAGCTCGACCACGACCACGGCGGGATCGTGAAGGTGAACGCGCTGGCCGACTGGACGAAGGAGGAGGTGTGGGACTACCTGCGGGAGCGGAACGTCCCGGTCCACCCCCTGTACCGGCTCGGCTACACGAGCATCGGGTGCGACCCGTGCACGCGACCGGTCGCGCCCGGCGAGGACGACCGCGCCGGGCGCTGGTGGTGGGAGCGGGGGGCGCCCAAGGAGTGCGGCATCCACTGCCCGATCGAGACGGGAGGCTTCGAGCACGAGGCCGAGGCGATCCTGCGTGAGGCGCATGGCGGTTCGGGGGGGCGGCCGTGAACGAGGGCGCCCCGCCGATCCCGCGCGCGAGCCAGGGCGACCCACTCGCTGCCGCCGGGGAGGGGGTGGTGGAGCTCTCGGCCGATGAGCGCGAGATCGTGGCGCTGGTCCTCGATGCCTACGCGGCCGCCGTCCCCGGCGAGCTTCGCCCTCGGTATGCGAGCCTCGCGGGCGCTGCCCGCGAGGGCGGCGTGCCTCCCGAGCAGGTGGGTGCTCTCGAGCGCGTGCTCTCGCTCGCGCTGCAGACCGGCAAGGCACGTGAGCTCGGGCGGGCCGAGGCCGAGCGCGTGCTCCTCGCCGTCCTGCGGCGCTTGCCGTCCGGGCTGGCCCTCGCCCGCGCCCTCGACGGTGTGAACGAGGCCCTGTCCTCGCTCGCCGGCAGGAGGTTGCGCTCGGTCCGGGCCTCGATGCGCCTGCCGGGGCGGTACGCGCTCACGCTCGAGGTCGAGGGTGTGAGCCTCACACTGGGCCTCGGACCGGAGGGCCTGGGCGTCGAGAGCCTGACGGCGGGGTGAGCCTCGTGCCGTTCGCCTACCCGGTCCTGCTGGAGCTCGCCGGAAGGCGCTGCGTCGTCGTGGGCGAGCGCGCCGTGCGCGAGGGCAAGGTCGAGGCGCTGCTCGAGGCGGGCGCCCATGACGTGCTCGTCGTCGCGGAGGGTCCCAAGGCGCACCTGGAGGAGCTCGCGCGGCACGGGGTTCGGGTGCGCCGGCGCGGGTGGGTGCCCGCGGACCTCGACGGGGCGTTCCTGGTGGTCGGTTGGTCACCGCGGGAGAGCGACCGCGAGCGACTCGCCGCCGAGGCGAGGGCCCGCGGGGCGCTCGTGAACGTGATCGACGACGTCGGTCGCTGCGACTTCGCGAGCCCCGCCGTGGTTCGGCGCGGCCAGCTCGTCCTCGCGGTGGGCACCGGTGGCTCCTCGCCGGCGCTGGCGCGCAAGCTCCGGGAGGAGCTCGACCGGCGGTTCGGGCCTCACTGGGCCGTGCTGGTGGACGTGCTCCGGGAGCTTCGCGCGCGAACGCTCCCGCTGCTTCCAGACCTGCCCGAGCGCTCTCGCCGATGGGCCGAGGCGCTGGACCTCGAGGAGGCGGAGCGGATGGTGATCGAGGGGCGAACCGAGGAGCTCCGGGAGGTGCTCCTCCTCCGGCTCTCGGGTGCAGGGGCCGGCGCGTGACCGGCCGGGTGATCCTCGTCGGCGCCGGCCCCGGGGACCCCGGACTGCTCACCCTGCGAGGGGCCGAGGCCCTCCGCCGGGCGGACGCGGTGGTCTACGACCGGCTGGTTCCGCGCTGCCTGCTGTCGCTCGCTCCGCCGGGGGCCGAGCGAATCTTTGTCGGCAAGACCCCCGGGGTGCCCCATCCCTCGCAGGAGGAGATCGACCGGGCGATGGTGGATCGGGCACGGCGCGGGGCGACGGTGGTGCGGCTGAAGGGGGGAGACCCGCTCGTGTTCGGGCGAGCCGGGGAGGAGGCCCTCGCCTGCACGCGAGCGGGAGTGCCGGTCGAGGTCGTCCCCGGCGTGACCTCGGTCGTGGCGGCGCCCGCAGCGGCCGGGATCCCCCTAACCTACCGAGGGGTCGCGCGGAGCTTCGCGGTTGTGACGGCAAGCACGGCCGGCGGACAGAGCCCGGATTGGAGCGGGCTCGCGGGGTCCGCGGACACCCTCGTCGTGCTGATGGTCGCCGGCAAGCTCGAGGAGGTCTGCCGGTCCCTCGTCCGCGCCGGCCGCCCCGACTCGGAGCCGGCCGCCATCGTCCAGGAGGCGACCACACCACGCCAGCGCCAGGTGGTGGGCACGCTGGGGACGCTTCCCCGGCTTGCGCGGCAGCAGGCGATCGGCGCGCCCGCGACGCTCGTGGTCGGAGAGGTCGTCCGCCGGCGGTGGGTCGCCGAGCCCGACGCCCCCCGCTAGCGCGGGAGGCGCCTTGAGACCCGCTCGGCGCCAGCAATCGCGCTGCCGGGGCCTCGGCCCTGGTGTCTCGGAGCGCGGTGCCGGCGCCGAGTCTCCAGGAGGCGAGTCAGTCCAATTCCTCGGCGAGCTGGCGAGCCAGATCGAGGCATGCGCTTCTGGTGAGGCCGGGCAGGTCTGGTGGGAGGGCCTCCGGCCACGTCGAGAGCTTGGCGATCACAACCGAAGTGGGAACGTCGACGAGCACCATCTGGCCGTTGATCCCCGATGCCATGAACGAGGGACGGGACGGATCGATCACCCACCACTGGTTCCGGTAGTACGAGCCGGTCGGCAGGCCGCGTCGACGGGCTTCGCCGGCGAATGCCCGAACGGTGTCGGCGTCGGGTGTGAGCGTGTCGCGGACCCATGCGGATGGCACGATGTCCCGGCGAGCTCGGCGCCCGCGCTGCAGCATCAGCTGCCCAAACCTCGCGAGGTCGCGGAGGGTGCAGCACATGCCGCCATCGGCCATCGCGTTGCCGTGAGCATCCACCGTGATCTCGGCGTCGAACTCCGCACCCATCGGTTGCCAGAGTTCACGCGCGATGAGGTCCGCGAGCCGCGCGTTCGATACCCGCTCCGCTACCCATCCGAGGACGTCGGTCAAGATCGAGCGATAGCCGAACGGTCCGCCGTGCGGTCCGGCGTTCTCGAGGATCCTGTAGTAGGAGACGATGTCGTCGGGGAGCCTGCGGCCGGAGCGCGGGCGCCACAGATACACCTCCTCGTAGACGCGGACGTCGGCCTCGAGGTTCGCGTAGTCCTCCTCGAACCTCGTACCCGCCCGCATGTCGAGCAGGTGCCGCACCGTGCATTCCTCGAACGACGTTCCGCGCAGGTCGGGCAGGTGGTCAGTCACCAGGTCGGAGGGACGAAGCAGGCCGCGTCCGACGAGGACACCGACCACTGAGGACACGACCGACTTGGACACCGACATGAGCAGGTGGGTCGTGTCCGGCGTGAGGCCGTTGGCGTAATGCTCGGTGACGATGCGTCCACGGTGGAGGACCAGGAATCCGTCCGTGTAGGTCTGCTCGAGCAAGCTGGCGAGCCGTATGCGACGGCCCGCCGCGCGGACGCGCACCCGCGAAAGATCCCGTTCGGCACGCGGGAGGCGCCATACCGCCCCGCTTCCTCTCGAGATCCGCGCGGTGGGGATCAGCTCGCGGACGTGTTGGAACGCCCACCGGTTGTACGGAGGCTCCTGCCAGTTGGCGAGCGTCACGAGTCGATCCGCCGGGTACGGCGGCGGCCCTGTCATGAGACCGGCATCGGCCGCGCTCGGCACGGGTGCACGGCGCATGGCGCTGCAGCGTAGCCCGGACGACAAACGGCGGTCAATGCCGGTGACAACGGCGTTGACTTCCGTCGGCCGGAGCGGCAAGATGCGCCCCATGCCCGGAGCTACCGAGGGTATGCAGGTCCGGCTTTCACGTGAGCTGATCGTCGACGCGTACCTGCGCGTCGTGGAGGAAGAAGGTGCGGAGGCGGCAACTCTCCGCCGGCTGGGAGCCGAGCTCGGGGTGGATCCGACGGCCGTGTACCGGCACGTCCGCGACAAGGAGGAGATTCTGGCGGCGGCCTCGGACCGTCTCCTCGCGCAGGCCGCCGAGGGGTATGAACCCACCGGCTCGTGGCGAGCCGATCTGCGCGCGCTGGCCCTTCGGGCGCGCGGCGCGTACCTCAACCACCCCCACGCGCTCCTCGCGCTCGAGACGTCGCCTGCGGCGTTGCCCAACGGGTTCCGGCTGGCCGATCTCGTCATCGGCTGTCTGCGCGAGGCTGGCCTGCCGGAGGACGAGGTCGCGCCCGCGTTCGAGGCCATCGAGGGCTACGTGATCGGGACCGCGCTCGTAGACGCTCGAGCGTCCGAGGAGACCAGGGAGGAGTGGCGACGCGCTTATACGTCGCTTCCTCGGGATCGGTACCCGAACCTCAGCGCCGCCGCCTCTCAGGTCTACCGGGACCCCGACGCCGCGTTCCTGTACGGGCTCGAGTTGATGTTGGCCGCCCTCGAGGCGCGAGCGGCCGGACGCTCTCGAGCCGGTCGCGCCCGCCCGCGAGATCAGGTCTGAAGGTACGACCGCACCGCACGAGAAGGCGAGAAAGGGGGAACGATGGAACGGGGCAGGACGGTGCGGAGGTCCATGGCATGGCTGGTCGCCATCGGGCTCCTTGCCGGAGCCTGCGGGCGGTCGGCGCCAAGCAACCAGGCCACGCCGTCGGGTCCGGTGAGCGAGGCGCTCGCCACGACGACCCCGGCCGGCACCAAGCCCGTAGACAGGATCACGTGGGGCACGTACCGGGAGGTCAACTCCCTGGATCCGATCTACGCCTTCGACTACCCGGAGAACACGATCCTCAGCCTGCTGTGCGAGACACTGCTCCGACAGCAGCCGGACGGCACCATCGAGCCGGGACTTGCCGACCTCTCGTACACGGATCCGACGCATCTGGTGTTCACCCTGAAGCCCGGCATCACGTTTTGGGACGGGAACCCTCTGACGGCCGACGACGTCGTGTTCAGCCTGAAGCGAAACATGGACCCGAGCCTCGGCGGCTTCTACGGCGCGGTGTACGACCGGGTGAGCTCGATCGAGGCGAGCGCACCCAACGAGGTGACCATCACACTGAAGCAGCCCGACTACTGGCTCCCCGGCGAGCTCGCCTCGACGTCGGGGTGGATCGTCGAGAAGTCCTACGTCGAGTCGAAGGGAAAGGACTTCGGAACGCCGACCGGCGGCACGATGTGCACCGGCTCCTACAAGCTGGAGTCCTGGAAGCCCGGCGACGTGCTGACGGTCGTTCGAAACGACAACTACTGGGATCCGAGCGTGCACCCGCTCGTCCGTGAGATCGACTTCAAGCCGACGCCGGACGAGGCGAGCCTCACGTCGGCTCTCTTGAATGGTGGCGTCAACGGCTACTACGGGTTCGCGATGTCGACGATCCCGCAGCTCAAGCAGAGCAGCTCTGTCACGGTTACCGATGGCTTCGGGTGGAACTCCGACGACTTCATTGTCTCGAGCTTCGATGGTCCGCTCGGCGACGTTCGCGTGCGCCGCGCGCTGTCCATGGCGCTGGACCGGCAGGCGATCATCGACGCCGTGTACAAGGGCTCGGCCGTCCTGCCGAAGGCCTTCACGGGCCCCGGCACGTGGGGCTACGGGCGGAGCGTGTTCCAGCAGGCGTGGAACGACCTTCCCGACTTGACCCAGAACATCGACGAGGCCAAGAAACTCGTCCAGGATGCCGGCGCGGTCGGCGAGACGATCACGCTCGGCATGTCGAACGAGCTCGCCAACATCGCCGGCGTCGCGAGCGCCTACCAGGCGGCGGCCGAGGCGATCGGCTTGCACGTGAAGCTCAAAGCCGTCTCGGCCCAGAACTACATCAACTTCTTCATCGACCCGAAGTATCGCCAGGGAGTCGACGGGTTCTTCACGGTGAACTACGGGGACTACGCGGATCCGGCTGCGCTACTCGCTTCGTTCGTCCTGCCGAACGGTTCGCAGAACTACTCGGGATACTCGAATCCGGAGGTGACGCGGCCGCTCGAGGCGGCGCGCACCGAGGCGGATCCGGACAAGCGCGCGCAGGATATTGCGGAGGCGCAGAAGCTGATCATGCAGGATCTCCCCTGGATCCCCAACGTCTTGCCCAATACGGAGCTGATCACGAGCTCGAACCTCACTGGAGCAGTGGCGTCCTTCGCGTACATGTTCTCCCCGTGGGCGAACGAGCTGGGGGGTACGGGCTAGGGTCAGGCGCCCGAGATGCGGCTCCGATTCCTGCTCCGGCGGCTCGCGATGCTGGCGGGGACGCTGCTCGTCTCGAGCTTCGTGATTTTCAGCGCGCTGTTCCTCGCGCCGGGCAACCCGATCGCGGTGCTGTCCGGAGGGCGATCGCTTCCGCCGGACGCGGTGCGGATCCTTGAGGCCCGCTACCACCTCAACGATCCGTTTCTCGCGCAGTACTGGCTCTGGCTGAAGGGCGCGTTGCACGGCGACCTCGGCATCTCGATCGCCCTGCGCGAAGACGTGTCGACGCTGATCGCCTCCCGGATCGGCACGACGGCGGCCCTCGTCCTGTACGCATCGCTCCTGATCCTCCTGATCGGAATCGGGCTCGGCCTGGCGGCCGGTCTGCGCCCGGGCCTTCTCGATACGAGCGTGCTTGCCGTCACCGCGATCTCCGCGGCGATCCCGTCGTTCGTCGCGGCAATCGTGCTGATCCTGGTGTTCTCGGTGAAGGTGAGGTGGTTTCCCTCCCTCGGAAACGGTCAGGGCGTCTTCGGCACGATCCATCACCTCACCCTTCCCGCCGTCGCGCTCGCCATCTCATCGCTGGCGATCGTTGCCCGGGTTACCCGCGCCTCAGTCCGTGAGGAGTTCCGACGCGAGCACGTGCAGACGGCCGTGAGCCGGGGCATTCCTCATCGCCAGGTGGTGATGCGGCACGTGCTTCGCAACGCCGCGATTCCGATCACCACGGTCTCCGGGATCACGATCGCCTCGCTCATCGCCGTCTCGGCCGTGGTGGAACGGGCGTTCAGCCTGAACGGCCTCGGCGCGTATTTGGTGGCGGCCGCCACCTCGAAGGACTTCGCGGTCGTGCAGGGGATCTCGCTTGTTCTCGTGACGGCCTTCGTGCTCGTGAACGTCGTCGTGGACGTGCTCTACGCGGTCCTTGACCCTCGCGTGGATCTCGGGGCGCGAGCTCGATGATCGCGCGAGCGGAACCGGGCGTCCACCTCGGGCGTCGTTCGGGCCTGGGGATCCTGCGGGCAACGGGTCCCGCCGGGATCGGGTCGGCGATCGTGATATCGGCCGCGACCTTCCTGGCGATCTTCGGTCGGCTGCTCGCGCCGCACGATCCGAACCTCGGCCAGCTCGCCTACGCGTACGTCGGACCGCTCGGCGGGCACCCGCTGGGGTTCGACGGTCAGGGTCGCGACGTCCTCTCGCGGCTGCTGGCCGGCGCGGGCACGTCGATGCTCGGGCCGCTCGCGGTCGTCGTGATCTCGATCGCCGTCGGGACGCTCCTGGCCGTCTCGGCGGCCTGGCGTCGTGGAGCCTACGATGCGGTGGTCTCCTCCGGCCTGGATGTGCTGTTCGCGTTCCCGGGAATCTTGCTCGCCATCCTCGCCGCGACGGTCTTCGGTGCGGGCCTGCTCGCGGCCGTGCTCGCGCTGTCCGTCGCCTACACCCCCTACGTCGCCCGGGTGCTCAGGGGTGCGGCGCTGCGGGAACGCGCGCAGCAGTACGTGGCCGCGCTCGAGGTCCAAGGGGCGTCGGCGATCTCGATCTGCCTGCGTCACCTGATCCCGAACATGCTCCCGCTCATCGTGGCGCAAGCGACGATCCTGTTCGGGTACGCCATGGTTGATCTCGCGGCGATCTCGTTTCTCGGCCTGGGTGTCCAGCCACCGAACGCCGACTGGGGAGTGATGATCTCCGAGAACCAGTCCGGGGTCGTGCAGGGCTATCCGTTGCCGGCCCTCGTGGCCGGGATCTGCATCGTGCTCGTAGTCGTCGCCTTCAACGTGCTGGGCGAGCGGCTGTACGAGCAGGCCCAACCGGAGCGTGTATGAGCACGGCAAGCGCTGCCAACGCGAGCACGAGTGCAGGGCCGGCGGGGCGGCATGCGAGCGGCCGGGCGTTGCTCGAGGTTCGGGATCTCGTGGTCGAGCTTCCGGTCGAAGGGTCGTTGCGCCCGGTGCTGCACGGGCTTTCGCTTTCGATCCAGCCGGGGGAGGCGCTCGGGCTTGTCGGCGAGTCGGGCTCCGGCAAGTCGATGACGGCCCGGGCGATTGACCGTTTGCTTCCGCCGGGCGCGCGGGTGCGCGGCACCATCCGATTCGACGGCCGTGACGTGATGGGAATGGAGGGCCCCGAGCTCCGGCGGTTTCGAACCGAAGTCGCCATGATCTTTCAGGATCCCCGGGCCCACACGAATCCCGTTCGGCGGATCGGCGACTTCATGACGGAGGCGCTTCGAACGAACGAGGGGGTGCCGCTGCGTGAGGCCGAGCACCGGGCGATCCAGCTCCTGGAGAGCGTGGGGATCGAAGATGGACCTCGCCGCCTGCGCCAGTATCCACACGAGCTGTCCGGCGGGCTCCTGCAGCGGGTCATGATCGCCACCGCCCTGCTGACTCGCCCGCGACTGCTGCTCGCGGATGAGCCGACCACAGCACTCGACGTCACCACGCAGGCCGAGGTGATGGCGATCCTGGACGAGCTGAGGCGAGAGATGGGTCTCGCGATGCTCTTCATCACGCACGACTTGGAGCTCGCCGCCGCGGTCTGCGATCGGACGGCCGTGATGTACGCGGGGAGGGTGATGGAAGTGCGGGTTTCGTCGCTTCTGCACGATGACCCGCTGCACCCCTACACGGCTGCGCTCGCGGCAGCGAGACCTCGGATCGATGCGACTCTGCCCCGACTCGCCGCGATTCCGGGCCGTCCGCTCTCCGCCTTCGAAGCCCCGGCCGACGCCTGTGCCTTCGCCTCCCGCTGCCCGTACGTGCAAGAGGAATGCGGCCGGCGCCAGCCCGAGCTCGTCGAGCTCGACGGCGGGCTGACCCGGTGCCGGCGCGCGGTCGAGCTCCGAGGCACCCTGGGGGCGAGGCGGGCATGACCGAGCCGGTCCTCGAGGTCGCTGATCTTCGAAAGACCTACGGGGACCTGCTCGCGGTCGACGGCGTCTCGTTCTCGGTCTGGCCCGGGGGATCGCTCGCGATCGTTGGGGAGTCGGGATCCGGGAAAACCACCGTCGCCAAGATGATCGTCGGACTCGAGCGACCCACCGCAGGCACCATTCGCGCCTGCGGACGGGATCGATCGAGCCCCGCCCGGTCAACCGGCGAGCGGCGACGCCGGGGCCGCGAGGTGCAGATCGTGTTTCAAGACCCCTACACGAGCCTGGACCCGCGGCAGACGGTCGAGCGGGCGCTGGACGAGGTCCTTCGATTGCACCACGGATGGGATCGCGAGCAGCGCCGCCGGCGCGTCCTGGAGCTGGGGGAGCTCGTGGGCTTGGACGCGCGGCAAATCCGCGCGCTACCGCGCTCGCTCTCCGGCGGCCAGCGCCAGCGCGTGGCGATCGCCCGAGCCCTTGCCGCGGAGCCGAAGGTCCTGATCCTCGACGAGTCTGTGGCGTCGCTCGACGTCTCGATCCAGGCCCAGGTGCTGAACCTGCTTGCGGACATCCGGGACGAGACCGACATCTCATACGTCGTCATCAGTCACGACCTCGCCGTCGTCCGCCAGCTCACGGAGGAGACGGTGGTCATGTGGCACGGCCGTATCGTCGAGCGCGGGCCCACGCCGCGGGTGCTCGATCGGCCCGGACACGACTACACGAAGCGGCTCCGGGCGAGCGTGCCCCGTCCGGGATGGAAGCCAAAGCGGCGCAACACGGCGGTTTCCGGAGCGAGGGGGGAGTGATGGACGAGCTTTGTTACCTGTCGGCCACCGAGGCCCTGCGGTTGTTCCGGGCTCGAGAGCTGTCCCCGGTCGAGCTGGTCCAGGCGGTGATCGATCGCGCGGCGAAGGTCGAGCCGGTCATCAACGCCTTTGCGGAGACGCGCTACGAGGAGGCGCTGGCCAAGGCGCGAGACGCGGAGGCCCGGTACGCGGGCTCGGGCCGGCCCCCGCGCCCCCTCGAGGGCATTCCGGTGGCCGTCAAGGAGGAGGCGCCGATCGAGGGTCAGCGGAACACGCTTGGCTCGCTCGCGCTCCGCGATAACGTGGCCGACCACACGGCGGTGTTCGTGCGGCGGATCCTCGACGCCGGTGGCATCGTGCACGCGCGATCGACCACGCCGGAGTTCTCCTGCGCGCCGGTCACGTGGTCGAGGCTCTGGGGCGTGACCCGCAATCCCTGGAACACGGCGTACGCACCGGGGGGCTCCAGCGGGGGATCCGGGGCCTCGCTCGCTTCCGGGTCGACTACGCTCGCCACGGGCTCGGACATCGGGGGATCGATCAGGATTCCGGCGTCCTTCTGCGGGGTCGTGGGGTTCAAACCGCCGTACGGGCGGGTCCCGGAGGTGGAGATCTTCAATCTCGACCATTACTGTCACGAAGGTCCTCTCGCTCGCACGGTTGCCGACTGCGCGCTGCTGGAGAACGTCATCGCCGGCCCCCACCCGAGCGATGTCGCCTCGCTCCGGCCGAAGCTCGAGATCCCGGAGCGCCTCGAGCCCGTGGCGGGAATGCGGATCGCGCTCTCGCTGGACCTCGGCTGCTATGACGTCGATGCCGAGGTCGTCTCGAACACGCTGGCCGCCGCCGAGCGCCTTCGGGACGCGGGGGCGATCGTCGAGGAGGTGACCTTGCCGTGGGACCTCGCAACGATCGGCCGTGCGGCCAGGATCCACTTCGGCATGATCTTTGGACCGTCGGTTCGGGGGCTGTACGAGCAGCACGCGGACGAGCTCACGTCGTACGCGAGGCGATTCGTCGAGGAGGGCGATGAGATTCCGAAGGAGGCGTTCGTCGAGGGACTCGAGCTCGAAGCCCGGATCTACGCTCCCCTCGGAGAGCTGCTGGAGCGCTACGACGCGCTGATCTGTCCGACCTTCAGCGTGCCGGCGCTGCCGGCCGAGTACGACAGCGGAGATCCCGTCACGATCAACGACCGTGTCCACGAGGATTGGGTCGAGGTGCTGATGACGGTGCCGTTCAATATCGCCAGCCGCTGCCCGGTGATGAGCGTGCCTTCAGGACGGTCGAGGATCGGCGTGCCGACGGGACTGTCGATCGTGGGCAGGACCTACGACGACGTGACGGTGTTCCGGATCGGGGCGGCGCACGAGGAGCGCTTTCCGTGGCTGGACATCCCGGAGCGGCGTCCCGATCTGTAGTCAAGCCCCGCCCTAGAACACCGCGCTCACGACGGCCCAGAAGTTCAGAGGCCCTCGGGGCTAGTACAAGCATTAAAGTCTTTAGAGTTCTTGGCATCCCCAACCGTGAGGGATCCTGGGAGCTCCTCAGCGTGCGAGGGAGGCGAACTTCTCCGGATACGTCGCCCTGAACCACCGGACGAACCCCGCAGGATCCTTCTGGCGAACCCCGGCCCAGTACCGGTCCCAGACGTCCGGTGCGGCGTGCCGATCCATGCCGGGCAGGAATCCGCTTCGGCACGCATCGAAGATCAGGTGGGCGCGCTGCTCAGGGGACTCGGCATACGTGAGGGTCCGCTGACGGTCGAGGCGCCGGTGGTGCGCCTTGTTCACGACCCGTCGGTCCCAGTGGTTCGGCATCTCTCCGAGCAGGACGAGGCACAATTCCACGAGCTCGGCGACGAACGCCTGCTCTCGAAGGAGCGGCTCCCCGATGCCTTCCGCCTCCTCGATCTTCCTGAGCGCGATGTCGATTCGCTGCTGATGGAGGCCATCGGTGCAGACGACGTTCGCGTCGATATACCTGCGGAGCTCACGGAGCACCTTGCGCCGGTACTTCCGCCACGTTCCTTCGTCCAGCAGCCCGTTCGCGAGGCCGTGCGTCGACTGCTTCCCGAACAGGAAGCTCAGGAAGTGCTCGGTGTCCAGCGACGTGTAGTCGGGCGAAGGCGCAGGCCGGGTCGTGCTCATGGGGCCGCCTCATCGAACGCGGCGCGGACGAAGGCCCGGTACGGCTCGGGAACGGCGTTCTGGGTGAAGTCGCTGAACACGACCTCGAGCCTCCGCCCCTTTCGCGAACCCGGCCGGGTCGGCGCCGTGTGGATCGTACCTGCCCTACACCACACACGTTGGATCTCCGGGGCCTCCTCATCGGAGACCTCGATGCGCGGTCCGAAGACCGCGGTCAGCCGCTTCGACAGGTCGCTCTTGGTGTCCATGGCTACTCAGTCGCCGCCGGAGAAATGATGCGCCGCATGCAGGCCGAAGCCAACCTGGCCACGTCGGAGCTCCGGCGCGGATCGGCAATCGGCTTCATGCTGGGGGTCTCTAAGGATCTTCCCGAGATCCACCTCAGCGGCAACCCTGCGCGTTCCCGCTCGATTCGAGCGGCGTCCCGATCTGTAGTCCCAACGGGATTTGAACCCGTGTCTCCACCTTGAGAGGGTGGTGTCCTGGGCCGCTAGACGATGGGACCGTACGGCCCGCTCCGAGCCGCGGGGAAGTGTAGCAAGCCAACTACGCCTAAGCTTGGGTGGTGGAATCGGGGCCGGGCGCTGGGCGGGTGGTCGTCCTCACGGTCGGCCACGGGGTGCGCCCGATCGAGGACTTCGTCGACCTGCTTCGAGCCGCCGGCGTCCGACGGCTGGTCGACGTCCGCACCGCGCCGGGCTCCCGGCGCAACCCGCAGTTCGGGAGGGACGCACTCGAGCGCGCGCTCGGTGCGGCCGGGATCGACTACGTCTGGCGGCGGGAGCTGGGAGGGTTCCGACGGCCGGCACCCGACTCGCCGAACGTCGCCATCCAGACCAAGGCCTTTCGCGGGTACGCCGACCACATGGCGACGCAGGAGTTCCGCGACGCGCTGCGGTGGCTGATCGAAACGTCCCGAGGGACGCCGACCGCCATCATGTGCGCCGAGTCCCTGTGGTGGCGCTGTCACCGGCGGATGATCGCGGACGCCCTGGTCGTCGAGGGATGCGGGGTGGTCCACCTCGTGCCGGGGGGCCGTCGCGAGCCGCACCGTCTGCACCCGAACCTCCGCATCGCGCAGGGCCGCCTCGTCTACGACGTGATCGAGGGTCAGGTGCCTCTCCCGATTCCGCAGGGGAGCGTGCCGCGTCCGCGGCACGGGGCCTGATAGGGTTCGCGTCCGGACGATGACGACCCGAGCCACGGGAACGACCCGTTCATCGCGCCTGCCGGCGGTCGCCCTGCTCGCCGCGCTCGCGCTCACCGCGTCGGCGTGCACCTCGCTCTCGGCCGCCGAGCGCTCGAACCCTCCGCCCCCCGGCTTCGAGCGCATCCAGCACGTGGTCTTCATCGTTCAGGAGAACCGTTCATTCGACCACTACTTCGGCACCTTCCCCGGCGCGGACGGCATCCCGATGCAAGACGGCGTCCCCACGGTCTGCGTGCCCGACCCCGTGCTCCACCGGTGCGTACGCCCGTTCCACGAGTCCGCGCTCGTGAACCAGGGAGGGCCCCACACCCAGCTCCACTCCGAGATCGACGTGGACGGCGGGCGGATGGACGGGTTCGTGAGAGCCCTCGTCGAGCACTCGAACAACCGGTGCGCCGACACGCGGAGCCCGGCGGACTGTCGGGGCACGCTCGGCCCGCAGGGACAGCCCGACGTCATGGGATGGCACGACGCGCGCGAGATCCCGAACTACTGGGCCTACGCGGAGCACTTCGTCCTGCAGGACCACATGTTCGCGCCCACCGACTCGTGGACGCTTCCCTCCCACCTGTTCCTCGTCTCCGGGTGGGCGGCCTCCTGCAAGGGCCCGTGGAAGCCGATGAGCTGCACGTCCGACCTGCAGCTCAAGGACGTCCTGAACCGTCAGCGGGCCGGCGCGCATCCGCCGATCTACGCCTGGACCGACATCACGTACCTCCTTCACCGCTTCGGCGTGAGCTGGGCGTACTACGCGGGAGAGAACCTCTGCGGCCCGGAGGTACCGACCAGGCTCTGCAACGAAGAGGGGGCGACCGCCGCCCAGAACCCGCTGCCGTCGTTCAGCGACGTCCACCAGACCGGTCAGCTCGGGAACGTGAAGACGCACGCCGACTTCTTCCGGGCGGTCGCCGACGGCACGCTGCCGCAGGTGTCGTGGGTGGTCCCCGGCCGCGGGGGCATCAGCGAGCACCCGGGCACCCAGACGCCGATCACCAGGGGGCAGGCCTGGGTCACGCGAGTGGTGAACGCGATCGCGCGGAGCGCCCTGTGGACCTCCACCGCGATCTTCCTCACCTGGGACGACTGGGGCGGCTTCTACGACCACGTGCCCCCGACGCGCGTCGACGAGAACGGCTACGGGATCCGAGTGCCGGGTCTGCTGATCAGCGCGTGGGCGAAGCCCGGGACGATCGACCACCAGACGCTGTCGTTCGACGCGTACCTGAAGTTCGTGGAAGACCTGTTCCTCGGCGGTCGGCGACTGGACCCGGCGACCGACGGCCGACCCGACTCGCGTCCCACCGTGCGCGAGGATGCGCCGGCGCTCGGCGACCTCATGAAAGAGTTCGACTTCTCGCAGCCGCCGCTGCCGCCGCTCGTGCTGCCGCTCCACCCGCGACCCGGTCCCGCTTCGATCCCCGGGACCTGAGGCTCCGGCGCCGCGTGGCCGGCGCCCGGGGGCGTCAACCGTTCGAGGTGCCGGTCTGCGAGCCGGCCGGAGGGCGCCCGCCGGAGGGCCCGGAGGCGGTACGTGCCATGAACCGTCCTCTGCCCCCGAGGCCCGCCGCGGGCTCGCCTCCCAGGGCCACGACCCGCCCGCGCGAGATCGTCGCGGCGGGCCACCCCGTCACCGTCAGGTCGGCGTACGGGCTGTGGTCGGTTCGCATGTGCAGTGAGCGGGCGTCCAGGCGTTTGGTCGCGGCGGGGTCGAAGACCACGATGTCGGCGTCCATCCCCGGCGAGATCGAGCCCTTGCGGTCGGCCAGCCCGAACAGTCGAGCGGGGGCGGTCGAGGTGAGTTCCACCCACCGCTCCGGCGTGAGGCGTCCATCCCGGACGCCCTGGAAGACGAGCGAGAGGCGGGTCTCGACGCCGGGGAGCCCGCCGGGGATCTCGGTGAAGGCCGACCAGCGCCCGGCTCCGGTTCGGGTCCCTCGACGCCTGTCGGCCCTCGTGAACGGGCAGTGGTCGGTCGAGACAGCCTGGAGCTCGCCGGACCCGAGGGCGCGCCAGAGGGCCTCGCGGTCCGCGTCGGCTCGGAGCGGCGGAACGCAAACGAAGCCCGCGGCCTCATCCGGGGGGCCCTCGAGGCGGTCTGCGGTGAGGAACAGGTACTGGGGGCAGGTCTCGGCGAGCACGTTCGCGCCCGCGGCCCTCGCCTCACGCACCGCCTCGAGACCGGCCGCGCTCGACAGGTGCACCACGTACAGCGGGGCTCCGACCTCGGCGGCGAGTCCGGCCGCGGCGCGGACGGCGGCCGCCTCGATCTCGGGCGGTCGGGCGAGCGAAAGCGCCGCGGGTTCGGCACGGCCGGCGGCGAGGAGCTCGGCCGTGCGGCGGTCGGCCTCGAGCCCGTCCTCGGCGTGGACGCAGACGAGGACCCCGGCCGCCGTTGCCGCGACCAGCGCGCGTCGAAGGGTCGCCGCGTCGACCATGAGGCGCTCCGGATAGGCGAGGTAGAGCTTCACGCTCGTCACGCCCTCGGAGACGAACCACCGGAACCGCGCCCCGGCCTCGGCCGGGTCCTCGGGGACCTCCGTGACGGTCAGGTGGAACCCGTAGTCGATCGCGGCCCTCCCGCGCGCCTTCTCGTGCCAGGTCCGCAGGGCCTCGACGGGCGGTTCCCGGCCGGCGCCGGCGAAGTCGATCACGCACGTCGTCCCCCCGCACGCGGCCGCGATCGTGCCGCTCTCGAAGTCGTCGGCCGATCGCACCGCGCCGACCGGCAGGTCGAAGTGCGTGTGGACGTCGATCGCCCCGGGAATCACGAGGGCGCCGCCGGCGTCGAGCACCTCGGCCCCGCTCGCGTCGAGCTCCGGGCCGACCTCGACGATCCGTTCGCCGTCGATCCGGACGTCGGCCGCTCGGCTCCCGATCGGATCGACGACCGTCCCGCCGCGCACGACCAGCACCCGAGCCCCCTTCGCCGCCGCCGCCTATTATCGGTGGTTGAACGGGGGTGAAACGCTGGAGCTTCACCGAGAGCTCGTCGACGACGAGGTCGTCGCCCGGACCGCCCGCCGGTTCGCCGACGCCGGGATCGAGCTCCCGACGTTCTCGGCGCTCGCCGACCCCTCGAAGATCCCAGAGCGTATCCGCTCCGCGCTGACGGCGATCGATCCCGACACCCCGCACCCCCTCAACCTGTTTCGCGTGCACTGGTTCAACGGAGCGGATCGCCGAACCCAGGTCGAGGTTCCCGAGCACGTGGTCCTGCCTCCCGAGCTGACCGGGGTCGAGGCGCGCATCGTGGTCGCCCTGGGCGACCGGTTCCCGTTGATCGGCGCCCACAAGGTGCTCGCCGCGTACGGGTGCCTGGTCCCGAGGATCGTCACGGGGGCGTTCGACCCCGAGCGGCACCGGGCGGTGTGGCCCTCGACCGGCAACTACTGCCGGGGCGGCGTCGCGATCTCGCGGATCCTGGGGTGTCGCGGGGTCGCGGTCCTGCCCGAGGGCATGAGCCGGGAGCGGTTCGCGTGGCTCGAGCGCTGGGTGGCCGACCCCGGCGACATCGTCCGGACGCCCGGGGTCGAGAGCAACGTCAAGGAGATCTACGACGAGTGCGCCCGGCTGGCGGCCGACCCGTCCAACGCCATCCTCAACCAGTTCTCGGAGTTCGGGAACCACCTGGTGCACTACCTGGGCACGGGCGCGGCGCTCGAGCGCGTCGTCGAGTCGCTCCGCGAGCGCGAGCCCGGCCTCCGGCTTCGCGCGTTCGTGTCGGCGACCGGGTCGGCCGGCACGATCGGCGCCGGGGACTACCTGAAGGACCGGTACGGGTCGCTCACGGTCGCGGCGGAGGCGCTCGAGTGCCCGACGATGTTGAAGAACGGGTTCGGGGAGCACAACATCCAGGGAATCGGCGACAAGCACATCCCGCTCATCCACAACGTCATGAACACCGACCTCGTGGTCGACGTCTCCGACCGCGACACCGACCGGTTGAACGTGCTGTTCAACACCGAGGTCGGGCGCCGGTACCTGACGGACCGCCGCCGGATCCCTCCCGGGGTCGTCGACCGCCTGTCGTCGTTCGGACTGTCGAGCATCTGCAACGCGCTCGCGGCGATCAAGACGGCCAAGCACCTCGGACTCGGCGCGGCGGACGTGATCGTCACGGTCGCGACCGACGGCGCGGCCATGTACGCGACCGAGCGCGACAAGGTGCTCGCGCGGGAGTTCGCGGACGGCTTCGACGAGGTCGCCGCGGCCGAGACGTTCGGTCGCTCGCTGCTCGGAGCCGGGACCGACAACCTGCTCGAGCTCTCGCAGCGGGAGCGCGAGCGGGTGTTCAACCTCGGCTACTACACCTGGGTCGAGCAGCAGGGCGTGTCGCTCGAGGACTTCGAGGCTCGACGGTCCCAGTCCTTCTGGCGCGGCCTGCGCGAGCTGATCCCCGCATGGGACGCGATGATCGAGGACTTCAACGCCCGATCCGGCGCGTCGGAGGGTCCGTGACCGGGCCGGCCACGACCGTCGTCTGCGCGGGCTGCGGGTGGGTCGCCCCGGCCGAGGAGGCGCTGCCGTTTCGGTGCGTGAACGCGCGCTCCGGCGACGACGTCGACCACCTGATGGTCCGGGAGCTGGACCCGGAGCACGTCGCCTTTCCCGACGAGGCCCATCCGAACCCCTTCGTCCGCTACCGGGAGCTGTTCCACGCGTACCACCTCGGGCTCGCGCACGGACTGTCCGACGCCGAGTACGTGGCGCTCGTCGAGGAGCTTGACCGGGCGGTCGAGCGCGTGGGCGGTCGAGGGTTCGTCGCGACCCCGTTCGCCCCGAGCCCCGGGCTCTCCGAGGCCGTCGGCTGCGAGGGGTGGGTGAAGGACGAGACCGGGAACGTCTCCGGGTCGCACAAGGCGCGTCACCTCATGGGACTGATGATCCACCTGCTGGTGGTCGAGCGGGGGGGCCTCGCCCCCGCCGTCGGCGCCGACCTCGCAATCGCGAGCTGCGGCAACGCGGCGCTCGCCGCGGCGGTGGCGGCGGCGGCGGCCGGTCGCACCCTCCGGGTGTTCGTCCCCACGGGCGCGGATCCCGGGGTGCTCGCGCGACTGGAGGAGCTCGGCGCCAAGGTCACCGTGTGCCCGCGCGAGGAGGGGGTCCCCGGCGACCCCGCGTATCACGCCCTCCGGCGGGCGCTGGAGGAGGGGGCGTTGCCGTTCACCTGCCAGGGCCCAGACAACGGGCTCACGATCGAGGGGGGCGAGACGATCGGCTACGAGATGGTCTCCGAGCTCGCGCCGGGCGGAGGCGGCCTGGACCGGCTGGTCGTCCAGGTGGGCGGCGGGGCGCTCGCGAGCTCGTGCATCCGCGCCTTCGAGGACGCGGCGCTGCTGGAGGTGCCGGTCGCGCTGCCCCGCATCCACGCCGTGCAGACGGAGGGCGCCCACCCGCTCGAGCGCGCCTATCGCCGCGTGCGCCGGCGGATCGGCCGCGAGGTCACGCCCTCGGGGGTGGTGGCCGCGATGGCGTATGCGCGCACCCACCGCTCGGAGTTCATGTGGCCCTGGGAGGAGGAGCCGAGGAGCGTCGCCCACGGCATCGTGGACGACGAGACGTACGACTGGGCGGCGGTCGTCGCCGGGATGCTCGCGACCGACGGGTCGCCGGTGCTGGTCTCCGAGGAGACGCTGATCCAGGCCAACGAGCTTGCGCGTGAGGCGACCGGGATCGACGTCGACCCGACGGGCTCGGCGGGCCTGGCCGGCCTGCTCGAGCTCAGCCGTCGGGGCGAGGTCGGGCGCGACGAGCGGGTGGCGGTGCTGTTCACTGGGGTTCGACGATGAGGCGACGACCCGGGCGCGCGGCGCGGGGGACGAGACGAGGAGGGAACGCATGAGGAGCTTCGCGGGGCGGGACATCCTCTCGCTGAAGGAGTTCGAACGCGAGGAGTACTTCCGGGTGTTCGAGGTGTGCGACCGGCTCGCCCCGATCGCCAAGGAGCGGCGAAACGCCGACCTCCTCAAGGACAAGACCCTGCTGACGGCCTTCTACCAGCCGAGCACGCGCACGCGGATGGCGACCGAGGCCGCGATGCACCGGCTCGGCGGCCACGTGCTCGGGTTCGCCGACGCGAGGATGACCCGGGCCGGGGACTTCTACCAGGAGCCGATCAAGGACACCGTGCGCATGCTGGAGTTCTACGCGGACGTCATCGCCATGCGGCACTTCCAGCACGGCGCCCCGGCGGAGGCCGCCCGGTGGGCCTCGGTGCCGGTGATCAACTGCGGCGATGGGTGGGGCGAGCACCCGACGCAGGTCCTCACCGATCTGTACACGACCTGGAAGGAGAAGGGCACGATCGACGGGCTGAAGTTCCTGCTCGTCGGCGACATGCGCATGCGCACGATGCACTCGATCCTGTACGCGTTCTCGCAGTTCGACGTCGAGTCGTTCGTCGTATGCCCGCCCGAGATGTCGCTGCTGCCGGAGTTCAAGGCCGAGCTCGACGAGCGGAGCGTCGTCGTCCACGAGGTCGAATCCGTCGAGAAGTGCATCGGCGAGGCGGACGTGATCTACATGGAGCCCGTCGTGCAGGCCGACTACACGAAGGGCCGCGACGAGCGGGCCGGCGAGCTCCCCACGACGCCCGAGGCGTACCGGGTCACGCGCCGGCTGCTCCGCGATCGGGCCAAGAGCGACGCGATCGTCCTGCACTCGCTTCCGAGGATGGACGAGCTTCCGACCGACGTGGACGACACGCGTCACGCCCGGTACTGGGTGGAGGCGTTCAACGGGGTGGTGATGCGCATGGCGCTCCTCGCGCTGGTGCTGGGAGCGGTCGAGTAGGGGGAGGCGGGCTCCGTGGACCTCACCCTGAACGGCTCGCGGATCTCGGTGGAGGTCCGGCCGGGGGAGAAACTGCTCGAGCTGCTGCGCGACGCGCTGGGCGTCACGACCGTGAAGGACGGCTGCGCGCCCGAGGGGTCGTGCGGCGCGTGCACCGTGCTCGTCGACGGCAAGGCGGTCGTCTCCTGCGCGCAGCCCGCGGAGCGCGCGTCCGGCCGCGACGTGGTCACCCAGGAGGGGCTCTCCACCGAGCTGCGCGACCAGTGGGCGGACTGCTTCGTGGCGAGCGGGGCCTCGCAGTGCGGGTTCTGCTCGCCGGGCATCGTCATGAAGGGCGAGGCGCTCCTCGCCCGGAACCCCTCGCCCACCCGGGACGAGATCGCCCGCGCGCTGGCCGGGAACCTGTGCCGCTGCACCGGCTACGTGAAGATCGTCGACGCGGTCGAGCTCGTGGCCGCCGTTCGGCGCGGAGCCCCGCTCCCCGAGCTCGACCGGAGCGGGCGCGTGGGCTCGCGCACCGCCCGCTATCAGGGGCGCGAGCTCGCGCTCGGCGAGAAGCCCTACGTCAACGACCTGCGCCCCGCGGGGCTGCTCCACGGCGCCCTCCGCTTCTCGGACCATCCGCGCGCCCGCGTGCTCGCGCTCGACACCGCGAAGGCCCTCGCCCACCCGGGCGTCGTGGCCGTCCTGACGGCGGCCGACGTGCCCGGCGAGCGCAGGCAGGGCCTGATCACGCGCGACTGGCCGCAGCTCGTCGCCGAGGGGGAGGTCACCGCCTACGTGGGCGACGTGCTCGCCGTCGTCGCGGCCGAGAGCCGGGTCGCCGCCCGAGAGGCGGCCGCCCTGGTCGAGGTCGAGTACGAGGTGCTCGAGCCCGTGACCGATCCGTTCGCGGCCCTGGCCGAGGGGGCACCGCGGGTCCACGAGGATCGGGACAACCTGCTCTCCACCTCGATCGTGAGACGCGGTGACGTGAACCGGGCGCTCGCGGCGGCGGCCCACGTGATCACAGAGACCTTCCGAACGCAGTTCATCGAGCACGCGTTCCTGGAGCCGGAGTCGGCTCTGGCCGAGCCCGCCGGAGAGGGGGTCCACGTCTACTCGCAGGGACAGGGCGTCTGGGAGGACCGAAGGCAGATCGCCTCGTTCCTCGGACTGCCCGAGGAGCGCGTCCGCGTCACGCAGGTCGCGAACGGCGGCGCGTGCGGCGCCAAGGAGGACCTGAACGTGCAGTGCCACGCGGCGCTGATCGCGCGGAGAACCGGCCGGCCGGCGCTGCTCACGCTCTCGCGGGCCGAGAGCCTCCGCTTCCACCCCAAGCGCCATCCGCTCACGATGGAGTACACGGTGGGCTGCGACGAGGAGGGGCGCCTGCTCGGCATCCGCGCGCGGATCGTCGGCGACACCGGCGCGTACGCGAGCGTCGGCGACAAGGTGCTCGAGCGCGCGGCCGGTCACGCGTGCGGGCCGTACCGGTTTCCCGCGGTCGACGTCGAGGCGAGGGCCGTCTACACGAACAACCCGCCCTGCGGCGCGATGCGCGGGTTCGGCGTGAACCAGGTCGCGTTCGCGATCGAGGGCATGATGGACCGCCTGGCCGAGCGGGTGGGGATCGACGGGTGGGAGATGCGCTGGCGCAACGCGCTCGAGGTGGGGGACGCGTTCGGGACCGGTCAGGTGCTCGGGCCCGGCGTGGGCATCAAGGCCTGCCTCGAGGCCGTCCGCGACGCCTACCGCTCCGCGCGGTTCGCCGGCATCGGCTGCGGGGTCAAGAACACCGGGATCGGCAACGGCCTGCTCGAGCTCGGCCGCGCGATCCTGCGGCCGGAGGCCGACGGCAGCGTGACGCTGTTCCACTCCTGGACCGAGATGGGCCAGGGCGCGAACACCGTGCTCCAGCAGATCGCCTGCGAGGAGCTCGGGCTCACGACGGATCGGGTCCGCGTGGTGGTCGACACGGAAAGGGAGCTCGACACCGGCCAGACGACGGCCTCGCGCGCCACGGTGCTCGGGGGCCGGGCGGTCCAGGAGGCCGCCCGGCAGCTCCGCGAGAAGCTCGACGGGCAGCGACTGGAGGACCTCGCCGGCCAGGAGTTCTACGGCGAGGTCGTGGTCGACTGGACGAACAAGCCGGGCGAGGACGTGCCGAACCCGGTCACCCACTTCGCCTACGGGTGGGCGGCGCAGGTGGTGATCCTGGACGAGGAGGGGCGGGTCGCCAAGGTGATCGCCGCGCACGACGTGGGTCGGGCGATCAACCCGACGCTGCTCGAAGGTCAGATCGAGGGCGCGATCCACATGGGGCTCGGGTTCGCGCTCACCGAGGAGTACGTCGTCGAGGGCGGGGTGCCGACGACCACGACCCTCAAGTCTCTCGGCATCGTGCCGCCGACCACGATGCCGGAGGTCGAGTGCATCCTGGTGGAGGTGCCCCAGCCCGAGGGGCCGTACGGGGCGAAGGGCGTCGGGGAGATCGGCCTCGTGCCGACCGCCGCGGCCGTCGCCGGCGCGCTCCACGCGTTCGACGGGCGGTGGCGGACGCGTCTTCCGATGCGGGACTCGGCGGCGGCCGCGGCGCTCCTGCCCAGACGCCGGACGGTGGAGGCTCGGGGATAGCCGTGGACCTCGTCCTCGCCGGCGGGAGGGTGGTCACCTCGCTCGACCCTCCGGCGGTGACGGAGGGGGACGTCGCCGTGGAGGGGGGCCGGGTCGTCGCGGTGGGGCGGGCCGGCGCGGTCACGGCCGCCGAGCGGATCGACTGCGCCGGCTGCGTCGTGATCCCCGGCAACGTGTGCGCCCACCACCACCTGTACGCCGCGCTCGCTCGGGGGATGCCGTACCGGCTCGACCCGCCGCAGACCTTCGTCGAGATCCTGCAGCGGGTCTGGTGGCGGCTCGACCGGGCGCTCGACACGGAGACCGTGTGGGCCTCGGCGGCCTGCGGCGCGGCCGAGGCGCTGCTCGCCGGCACGACCACGATCGTCGACCACCACGCGTCGCCGAACGCCGCCGAGGGATCCCTGGACGTGATCGCCGGCGCGGTCGGGCGTCTCGGGGCGCGAGCGGTCCTGTGCCTGGAGGTGAGCGACCGCGACGGCCCCGAGCGGGCCGCGGCCGGCCTCGAGGAGTCGAGGCGCTTCCTGCGACGCGAGCCGGGTCCGGACCTCGTGCGGGCCATGGTCGGCGCGCACGCCTCGTTCACGCTCTCGGACGAGACCCTCGCGGCGATCGTGTCGCTCGCGGACGGCTTCGACACCGGCGTGCACGTCCACGTGGCCGAGGACGCCGCCGACGAGCGCGACGCACTGGCCCGCTTCGGGCTCCGGGTGGTCGAGCGCCTTGCGAAGGCGGGCGCGCTGACCGAGCGGTCGCTCCTCGCCCACGGCGTCCACCTCGACCGGCGCGAGATCGAGCTGGTGCGCGAGCGGGGGACCTGGGTTGCCCACAACCCGCGCTCGAACATGAACAATCGGGTGGGGCGCGCGCCGGTCGTCGACCTCGGCGAGCGAGTCACGCTCGGTACCGACGGCCTCGACGGGGACGTGTTCGCCGAGTCGCGGGCGGCCTACTGGCGCGGGCGCGAGGCCGACCCGCGCGTCACCCCGAGGTGGCTGCTCGCTCGGCTGGCCGCGTCCGCCCGGTTCGTCGGCGAGCGCTTCGGCGAGCCCGCGCTCGGACGGGTCGAGCCGGGCGCCCCCGCCGACCTCGTCGTGCTCGAGTACGACCCGCCGACCCCGCTCACCGCCGAGAGCCTGGGCGGCCACTGGGTGTTCGGCCTGTCGGCGCGGGCCGTGCGCGACGTGGTCGTGAACGGCTCGGTGGTCGTGCGCGGGCGCTGCCTCGTTCG
>JAJPHY010000141.1 GCA_021325015.1 Actinomycetota bacterium
CGCGAGCGGGTCTCGCTCTCGCTCAAGGCCACGCAGGAGGACCCCTGGAAGGAGTTCGAGCGCAAGTACCAGGCCGGAGAGATCATCGAGGGCCAGGTCACCAAGCTGGTGCCGTTCGGCGCGTTCGTGCGCGTGGCGGCCGGGATCGAGGGGCTCGTGCACATCAGCGAGCTCTCGGACCAGCACATCGACACGCCCGAGTCGGTGCTCTCCGTCGGCGAGCAGGTGCGCGTGAAGGTCATCGAGGTGGACGTCGCCCGGCGCCGGATCTCGCTCTCGATGCGCCAGGTCGGGGCCGCGGCCCCCGCACCGCCCGTCGAGATCGAGGAGGAGGCGGAGGTGGTGGCCCCCGAACGCGAGGCGGCGGCCTCGGCTCCGGCCTCCGGGACGCAGCCCGATCAGATCGCTTCGGAGGGCACACCGCCGGCAGACGCGCTCGCGGACGGCGGTGAGTCGGCTTCCACCGTGCCCGCCGCCCCGGCCGCGGCGCCTCCGGCCGAGGAGCTCGCGCCCGCCCCGGCGCCCGAGCCGGCGCCTGCCCCGGCCCCCGAACCCGCGGGCCGCGAGGAGGAAGAGGAGGTCTCGCTGGAGGCCATCCTGGAGGATCTGAAGCGGCGCGAAGGTCGCTCGGAGTAGCGAGGGGGCACCCGTGCTGCTCGTCGGCCTCACCGGCGGGATCGGATCGGGCAAGTCGACCGTCGCGGGCATGCTCGAGAAGCGCGGCGCGGCCGTGTTCGACGCGGACCTGCTCGCCCGGGAGGGCGTGGCCCCCGGCACCCCGGGCTACGAGCGCGTGATCGAGCGCTTCGGACCGAACGTCCTCGGGCCGGGCGGCGAGCTCGACCGCGAGGCGCTCGCGTCGATCGTGTTCGCCGACCCCGCCGCCCGCCGGGACCTGGAGGCGATCGTGCATCCCGAGGTCCGCCGACTGTTCGCCGAGGGGTGCGAGCGGTACCGGGACACGGACAAGGTGGTCGTGTTCAGCGCTCCGCTCCTCGTCGAGACCGGCATGCACACGGCGTTCGAGGTCCTGATCGTGGTCTCGACCACCGTCGAGACCCAGGTCGAGCGGCTGATGCGCGAGCGCGGCATGTCCGAGGCCGCGATCCGGGCCCGGATCGCGGCCCAGCTCCCCCTCGAGGCCAAGGCGGAGGGCGCCGACGTGATCATCGACAACGAGGGAACCCTGGCGGAGCTCGAGGGACAGGTCGACCGGGTCTGGGCAGACCTCCAGGCCCGAGTCCGCGCCGGCGGGAGCTGAGCTCGGGCCGGTGGCTATCATCGGCCAGATGAGGTTCGAGGCGGTGTTCTTCGACGCCGGGGAGACCCTGGTCCACCCGCACCCGACCTTCCCCGACCTGTTCGCCGAGATCCTGCGGCGCGAGGGCCACGACGTCGGCCCGGAGACGATCCGCGAGCGGATCCACGTGGTCTTCGACCGGTTCAAGCTCGCGGCCGACACGAACGAGCTGTGGACGACCACGCCGGAGAAGTCCCGCAGGTTCTGGTACGACGTGTACGGGATCTTCCTCGCCGACCTCGGGATCGCCGAGGAGGGCCTGATCGACACCGTGTACCGGGCGTTCACGGACCGCTCCAACTACGCGATGTTCGACGACGTCGTGCCGGCGCTCGAGAAGCTGTCGGGCGCCGGGCTGAAGCTGGGCGTGGTCTCGAACTTCGAGGAGTGGCTCGAACGGCTGCTCGACGACCTCGGGCTGACCCCGTTCTTCGGCGTGCGGGTCATCTCCGGCGTCGAGGGGCTCGAGAAGCCGGATCCGAGGATCTTCCGCCTTGCGATCGAGCGGGCCGGGGTCACCGCCGAGGCCTCGGTGTACGTGGGCGACAACCCGGAGTTCGACGTCGAGCCGGCCGCCGCCGTCGGCATGTTCCCCGTCCTCATCGACCGCCGCGGTCGCTTTGCAGACACGTCGGGGGCGCGGATCACGTCGCTGGGGGAGCTGCCGGGGCTCCTGGGGCTGTGATGGCGGTGGAGGAGCGCGTGTACACGATCGAGGAGGCGAACGCCGAGCTCCCGGACCTCCGCGCCCGGCTCGAGGTCATCCACCGGGCCCGTCAGACGATCCTTCGCGCGGCCGAGCGCATCCGCGAGCAGGTCGCCGCGGACGGCGGCGGGCACGAGGGCAAGGACTACTGGGAGGCGCAGGCCACGCTCCGGGAACAGATCCTGGCGCTCGCCGAGCGCGACATCCTGCTCCGGGACCCCGAGACCGGGCTGGTCGACTTCCCCGGCGAGCGCGACGGCCGGCGCGTCTACCTCTGCTGGCGCCTCGGGGAGGAGCGGGTCTCGTTCTGGCACGACGTCGACTCCGGCTTCGCCGGCCGCAGGCCGCTGTGACCGAGCGACCTCGGGTCGTCGTGATGGGCCTCGACGAGGATCGCTGGCCCGAAGGAGCGAGGGCCGTCGCCGATGTTGTCGACCTGGAGTTCGCCACGAGCCGGGAGGCCCTGGCCGGGGCGCTCTCCGGGGCCGAGATCCTGTTCGCCTGGCCGGGCGAGGATCGCGGCATGCTGCCCGCCGCCTGGTCGCGCGCGACCCGCCTGAGGTGGATCCAGACCGCCTCCGACGGGGTGGACTGGATCCTGTTCCCCGAGCTCGTGGAGAGCCACGTGGTGCTCACGAACGGGCGCCGGGTGTTCGACGCCGCGATCGCCGAGTACGTCCTGGGGCTCATGCTCGTGTTCGCGAAGGGCTGGGTGCCGATGCTGGAGCGTCAGCGGCGCCACGAGTGGCGACACCGCGACACGGAGCTCCTGGCCGGCAAGCGGCTGCTCGTGGCGGGCGTCGGCCCGATCGGGCGGGCGATCGGGCGGGCGGCGCTCGCCCTCGGCATGGAGGTCCGGGGTCTCGGGCGCACCCCCCGTCCGGGCGACGACGTCTTCGAGCTCGTCCACGGGGCCGCCGAGCTCCCCGACGCCGCCGGGTGGGCCGACTACGTGGTCGACGCCCTCCCGCTGACGGAGGGCACCCGCGCGATGTTCGACGCGGCCGTGTTCGCCCGCATGCGCCCGAACGCCCGGTTCGTGAACGTCGGCCGGGGCGCGACCGTGGACGAGGAGGCCCTCGTGCGGGCCCTGCGAGAGGGGCGGATCGCCGGGGCCGCCCTCGACGTGTTCGAGGAGGAGCCGCTCCCGGCGGGGAGCCCGCTCTGGGACCTCCCGAACGTGATCGTGTCGCCGCACATCTCCGGCGACTTCGCGGGCTGGCGCGAGGCGGTGGTGGAGCTCTTCCTCGCGAACCTCGCGCGCTACCTGACCGGCCAGCCGCTCGAGAACGTGGTGGACAAGCGGCTCGGCTACGTGGTCGAACCGCGACTGCGCTGAGTACTCTGGTCGTTCCGTGAGCGAGGTCGTCATCGAGGTCGTCGGCCTGCGCAAGTCCTACGGCGACGTGGAGGCCGTGCGCGGGATCGACCTGCGCGTGCGGCGCGGCGAGGTCTTCGCGCTCCTGGGTCCGAACGGGGCCGGCAAGACCACCACCGTCGAGATCCTCGAGGGCTACCGCGAGCGCACGGCCGGGGAGGTTCGGGTCCTCGGCCACGACCCGGCGCGTCGGGATCGAGCGCTCCGCGAGCGCGTCGGGATCGTGCTGCAGTCGACGGGGATCGATCCGTACCTCACGGTTCGGGAGACCGTGGAGCTGTACGCGCGGTACTTCCCCCACCCCCGGGACGTGGACGAGGTGATCGACCTCGTCGGCCTCACCGACAAGCGGGACGCCCGCGTGATCCGGCTCTCCGGCGGTCAGCAGCGTCGCCTGGACGTCGCGATCGCGCTCGCCGGCGACCCCGAGCTGCTGTTTCTCGACGAACCGACGACCGGGTTCGACCCCGGGGCCCGGCGAAACGCGTGGGAGATCGTCCGGAACCTGGCCTCCCTCGGAAAGACCGTCTTCCTCACCACGCACTACATGGACGAGGCCGAGAACCTCGCGAACCGGGTGGCCGTCATCGCGCGCGGCGAGATCGTCGCCGAGGGACCGCCCGGCCTGCTCGGCGGCCGGCACCTCGCCGAGACCCTCATCCGCTTCCGGGTCCGCTCGGGCGCGAGCGGACCCCCCGCCGTTCCCGGCGCCGTGGTGCGGTCGAACGGGCTCGTCGAGGTCCGCACCGAGACGCCGACCTCGACGCTCCACGAGCTGACCGGGTGGGCGATGGCCGGCGGGTTCGAGCTCGACGGCCTGGAGGTGACCAGGCCGACGCTCGAGGACGTCTACCTGGAGCTCACCGGGGGGGAGGCGGGCGCCGAATGAGCGATGTGGCTCTCATGCTCCGCCAGGTGCGGTACACGAACAAGGCGTTCTGGCGGAACCCCGCGTCCGCGTTCTTCACGTTCGCGTTCCCGCTCATGTTCCTCGTGATCTTCACCTCCCTTCTCGGCAAGGGGACCGTGCCGATCGGGGGCGTGCTGATCAAGCAGTCGAGCTACTACGTGGCGGCGATGGCGACGTTCTCGGTCATCACGGCGTCCTATACCAACATCGCGATGAGCGTGACCTACCAGCGGGACTCGGGGATCCTCAAACGAGTCCGGGGGACCCCGCTGCCCGGCTGGGCGTACCTGGTCGGACGCGTGATTCACGCCCTGCTGGTGGCGGTGCTGCTGGTCGCCCTCACCGCCGCCTTCGGCGCCGTCTTCTACGGCGCCGACCTGCCGACCGGGGCGCTCCTCGCGAAGTTCGTCCTGGTGGTCGTGGCCGGTGGAGCCAGCTTCGCCGCGCTCGGCCTGGCGACCACGGCGATCGTCCCGAACGCCGACGCGGGGCCGGCGGTGGTGAACGCCATCATCCTGCCGCTCCTGTTCCTGTCCGGCATCTTCATCCCGCTCGGCGACAACTCGCCGGCGTGGATCAGGACGGTCGGGACCATCTTCCCCGTCAAGCACTTCGCCGACGCCATGCGGGCGGGCTTCTACGGGCGGCCGTTCCGGTTCGAGTGGCACGACGTCCTGATCCTGCTCCTGTGGGGACTCGGAGGGCTCGTCGCGGCCGCCAGGTTCTTCTCGTGGGAGCCGCGGAAGTAGCAGCGAGGGCTCCCGCGGACCGGCCGGCTGTCTCGACGGGGGGGTGTGCTAGGCTCGCGCTCGGGCGTGACCCACGCCCCACCGACATCCTTCGAGGGGGATCGACGATGCGGAAGGTGCTGGTCGCGGTCGCGGCGTTCGGGCTCCTGCTCGCGGCCTGCGCCAAGAGCTCCACCACGACGCAGACCACGAGCCCGCCTGCCGGCGGCTCGACCGAGACGAGCGCGGCGCCGGCGACCGCCGCGGACTGCGCGAAGGGCGTCACGAGCTACGTGAGCCCCGGCGCGCTCACGATCGGAACCGACAACCCCGCCTACCCGCCCTGGTACGCCGGTGACGACACGGCCGGCACCAACTGGAAGATCAACAACCCGGCGACCGGCAAGGGCTTCGAGAGCGCCGTGGCCTACGCGGTGGCCGAGAAGCTCGGCTTCAGCGCCGACCAGGTGCAGTGGGTGGAGGTCCCGTTCAACCAGTCGTTCGCGCCCGGGCCGAAGAGCTTCGACTTCGACATCAACCAGATCTCCTACACGCCCAAGCGGGCGCAGGCGGTCGACTTCAGCGAGAGCTACTACGACGTGAACCCGGCCCTGGTCGCCCTGAAGGGAACGCCCATCACGCAGGCGACGACCCTCTCGGACCTGAAGGACTTCTCTCTCGCCTCGCAGATCGGAACGACCGACTACGACTACATCGTGAACGTCATCAAGCCGAACAAGGAGGCGGGCGCCTACAACAGCCTCGCGGACGCCGTGCAGGCCCTCAAGTCCGGCAGCGTCGACGGGATCGTCGTCGACCTGCCGACGGCCTTCTACATCACGGCGGTGCAGATCCCGAACGGGGTCATCGTGGGGCAGTTTCCTCCGGCCGGCGGCCAGCAGGAGTACTTCGCAATGGCCTTCGCCAAGGGCAACCCGCTCGTGCAGTGCGTGAACATGGCGCTCGAGGAGCTGAAGTCGGACGGCACGCTCCAGTCCATCCAAGACCGGTGGCTCTCCAGCAAGGTGAGCGTCCCGGTCTTCTCCACCTCCTGACGGAGCTCGATGTCGGTCCCCGGGGGAGGCGGCGCTCCCGAGCTGTTCGAGATGCCGCCGGGTGAGCCGGATCTCCCCCGCGGCCGGTCCGGGCTGCTCTCGGGCCTGAGCCAGGAGGGCGCGAAGGGCGTCCTGATCGCAGTGGTGAGCACGGTCGTGGTCTTCTTCGTGCTCGGCTGGGTCGTCGTCCACTCGGAGAACTGGCCCGAGGTGAAGCGAGCCTTCTTCAACGGGGCCGAGTTCAAGGACACGTTTCCGGGGATCGCGAGCCGATTCCTGCGGAACGTCGAGTACTTCCTGATCGCCGAGGTGTTCATCCTCGCGTGGGCCCTCACCCTCGCCGTGATGCGGAGCCTACCGGGTCCGGTGTTCTTCCCCCTGCGCCTCATGTCGATCCTGTACACGGACTTCTTCCGCGGCATCCCCACGGTGCTCGTGGTCTACCTGCTGGGGTTCGGCGTACCCGCGATGCAGCTGCCGGGTGTTCCTCGCTCGAACGCGTTCTGGGCGGTGGTCGCCCTGATCCTCAGCTACTCGGCGTACGTGGCCGAGGTCTACCGGGCGGGGATCGAGTCGATCCATCCCAGTCAGGTGGCGTCCGCTCGATCCCTAGGACTCACGAGGATGCAGTCCCTGCGATTCGTCGTGATCCCGCAGGCGGTTCGCCGCGTGATCCCCCCGCTCCTGAACGACTTCGTCGGGCTGCAGAAGGACACGGCGCTGGTGGCGTTCGTCGTCGCGGTCCCCGAGGCCTTCAAGCAGGCCCAGCTCGAGCAGTACGCGGACTTCAACTTCACCCCGTACCTCGGGGCGGCGATCATGTTCCTGATCGTCACCATCCCCATGACCCGGCTCGTCGACTGGCTCATCCAGCGGGAACGGGCGCGACGGCAGGCCGGAGGGGGGCTGTGAGCGCCGCGCCCACCTCCGACGGTCGGGTGCTCCGGATCGAGGGCCTGCACAAGTCCTTCGGGAAGCTCGAGGTTCTGAAGGGGATCGACCTGGCCCTGTCCGAGCACGAGGTCGTCTGCCTGATCGGGGCGAGCGGGTCGGGGAAGTCCACGTTGCTGCGGTGCATCGACCTCCTCGAGCCCATCGACCGCGGGCGCATCGTGATCCACGGCGAGGACGTCACCCGGCGGGGGGTGGATGTGAACCGCGTTCGCCGGCGCATCGGCATCGTGTTCCAGGCCTTCAACCTGTTCCCGCACATGACGGTCCTCCGCAACGTCACGCTCGGTCCGACGGAGGCGCTCAAGCTGTCGAGGTCCGAGGCCGAGGCGCGCGCCCTCGAGCTGCTGGAGCGGTTCGGCCTCGCCGACAAGAAGGACGACTACCCCGACCGGCTCTCAGGCGGCCAGCAGCAGCGCGTGGCGATCATCCGCTCGCTGGCCATGCAGCCGGACATCCTGCTGCTCGACGAGGTCACGAGCGCCCTCGACCCCGAGCTCGTTTCGGGCGTGCTCGACCTGATCCGGGAGCTCGCCCGCGCCGGCATGACGATGGTGATCGCCACGCACGAGATGGGGTTCGCGCGCGACATCGCGAACCGCGTGTGCTTCCTCGACCAGGGCGTGATCCTGGAGGAGGGACCGCCGGATCAGATCTTCTCGTCGCCGCGCGAGCCCCGGACCCAGGAGTTCCTCCAGAGCATCCTGGAGGCCGGGAGGATGTGACGCGGGCCTCGGCCTCCACGCACGAACGGAACGCTTCGAGCGATCCGTGGGCGTCGGAGGCCATGCTCGGTGCGTCTTGGGGGCGTCCGCGGCGCGCGTGTCCGAGACCTGATCCCCGACCGCACGCTCGAGGGCGTCCGGCTCACTCAGCCTTGAGAGAATCACTGAACGTATAGTGCTATACTCCTCGAGCTCGCGACGCTGGGGGTGGGCCGGGGCAGATGGAACGGGTCTCCCGACGTGACTTCCTCAAGGTCGCCGGCGGGACCGCCGCCGGGGTGCTGGTCCTCGGGCAGGCCGGCCTCGCGCTTCGCAAGCTCGCGCCGGTCCAGGTCGTCAACCCCCTCGAGGCCTACCCGAACCGCGACTGGGAGCGCGTCTACCGCGATGAGTACCGGTACGACAGCTCGTTTGCCTACGTGTGCTCGCCGAACGACACGCACGCGTGCCGGATGCGCGCGTTCGTCCGCAACGGGGTCGTGACCCGGATCGAGCAGAACTACGACAGCGCGCGCGTGGCCGACGCGCTCGGCAACAAGGCCACGGCCCACTGGAACCCGCGGGGCTGCCCGAAGGGAATGACCTTGCAGCGGAGGGTGTACGGCCCGTACCGCCTTCGGTACCCGATGCTCCGTGCGGGATGGAAGCGGTGGGCAGACGACGGCTACCCGTACCTCACGCCGGAGCTCCGCGACCGCTACCGGTTCACCTCCAGGGGCACCGACACCTTCGTGCGAGTCTCATGGGACGAGGTCTTCGGCTACGTGGCCCGGGCGATCGTGGCGACCGCCGCTCATTACAGCGGGGAGGAGGGCGCGAGGCGCCTCGCGGACGAGGGGTACGAGCCGGAGATGATCCAGGCCATGGCCGGCGCCGGGACGCGGACGATCAAGATGCGCGGTGGCATGGGTCTGCTAGGCGTCCTGGGCAAGTACGGCATGTACCGGTTCAACAACATGCTCGCGATCCTCGATGCACGAATCCGTGGCGTCGCCCCGGAACAAGCGCTCGGCGGCAGGAACTGGTCGAACTACACGTGGCACGGAGACCAGGCGCCGGGGTTCCCGTTCGTCCACGGCCTGCAGAACTCCGACGTGGACCTCAACGACCTTCGCAACGCCGCGCTGCACATCCAGGTCGGGAAGAACCTCGTGGAGAACAAGATGGCCGACTCCCACTGGTTCCACGAGGTCATGGAGCGGGGCGGCACCATCGTGGTCATCGCGCCCGAGTACAACCCGCCGGCCAGCAAGGCGGACTACTGGATCCCGGTGCGCCCGCAGACCGACGCCGCGCTGTTCCTGGGCATCACGAAGATCATGATCGACGAGGGCTGGTACGACCGAGACTTCGTGACGCGGTTCACGGACCTGCCCCTTCTGATTCGGACCGACACCTTGCAGCGGCTGGATCCGGCCGACCTGTTCCCGGCCTACCGCAAGGGGCTCACGCCGGACGGGCCGAGCTTCGCGGAGCAGGGGCTCCTCCCGGAGGACTACGACCGGCTCCACGACTTCGTCGTGATCGACGCGAGGACGGGGCGGCCGGTCGCGATCACCCGCGACGACGTCGGCGACCGTCTGAAGGTCGAGCCCGCCCTGGAGGGCACCTATGAGCTCCACCTGCGCGACGGCTCGAGGATCGAGGCGATGACGCTGTTCGAAGCGTACCGGCGGCACCTGGCCGACTACGACCTCGACACCGTCGCCGAGATCACGAGATCGCCGAAGGAGAAGATCCTCCGGCTCGCGCGGGACATCTGGACGCACCGGCCGGTCGCAATCCACATAGGCGAGGGGATCAACCACTGGTTCCACGCCACGGAGGCCAACCGGGCGTTCCACCTGCCCCTCATGCTGACCGGCAACATCGGGGTCTCCGGAGGCGGATGCCACTCCTGGGCCGGGAACTACAAGTCGGCGCTGTTCCAGGAGACCGACTGGAGCGGGCCCGGCATCAACGGCTGGTTCTACGAGGACCCGTTCGCCCAGAACCTCGACGAGCACGCGGGTCCGAAGGAGATTGTGGTCTTCAAGCACGCGAAGGGCGAGGAGCCCGCCTACTGGAACCACGGTGAGGTGCCGCTGGTGGTCGACACGCCGAAGTACGGGCGGAAGATCTTCACGGGGCTCACGCACATGCCCACGCCCACGAAGATCCTGTGGTTCACGAACGTGAACCTGTTGAACAACGCGAAGCACGCCTACGACATGCTGTTCAACGTGAATCCGAAGATCGACATGATCGTCTCGCAGGACATCGAGATGACCTCGTCGTGCGAGTACGCGGACGTCGTCCTCGCCGCAAACTCGTGGATGGAGTTCGAGGGTTACGAGGTCACGGCGTCCTGCTCGAACCCGTTCCTGCAGGTCTGGAAGGGCGGGATCAAGCCGATCGGCGACACGAAGGACGACCTGGCGATCCTGGCCGGGGTGGCGAAGGCGCTCACCGCCGAGACCGGCGATCAGCGGTTCGCGGACCACTGGAAGTTCGAGCTCGAGGGCAGGCGCGACGTGTACCTGCGTCGCTTGCTCGCTGGGTCGGCCACGACGGCCGACTACGACTTCGACACCCTGATGGCCGGGGGGTACGGCGAGCCCGGCGTGGCGCTCATGATGTTCCGCACCTACCCGCGGATCCCGTTCTACGAGCAGGTGCACGACAACCTGCCGTTCTTCACGGACACGGGCAGGTTGAACGCCTACTGCGATATCCCGGAGGCGATCGAGTACGGCGAGAACTTCATCGTCCACCGGGAGGGTCCCGAGGCCACGCCGTACCTGCCGAACGTCATCGTCTCGACGAACCCCTTGATCCGCCCCGACGACTACGGCATCCCCCTGGACGCGATGGGATGGGACGAGCGGACGGTCCGCAACGTGAAGATGTCGTGGTCGCAGGTGAAGCGGACGACGAACCCCCTGTGGAAGCAGGGGTTCCAGTTCTACCTCGTGACACCGAAGCAGCGGCACAGCACGCACTCGTCGTGGGCCGTCACCGACTGGCATTTCATCTGGTCCAGCAACTATGCCGACCCCTACCGCACCGATGCCCGGCAGGCTGGGGTGGCCGAGCACCAGATCCACGTGAACCCGCAGGCCGCGATGGACCTGGGCATCGAGGAGGGCGACTACGTCTACGTGGACGCCAATCCGGCCGACCGCCCCTACCGGAACTGGAAGGCGGACGACCCTCGGTACAAGGTGGCACGCCTGATGCTCCGGGTGAAACTCAACCCCTCCTATCCCTACGACGTGGTGATGATCAAGCATGCCCCGTTCATCTCCACCGAGAAGACCGTGCGAGCGCACGAGACGCGGCCCGACGGGCTGGCCCGCTCCGAGGACACGGGGTACCAGGCGAGCTTCCGTTACGGGTCGCACCAGTCGCTCACGCGCGACTGGCTGATGCCGATGCACCAGACCGACAACCTCTTCCTCAAGTCCAAGGACGCCACCCACTTCGTCTTCGGTTACGAGCCGGACAACCACGCGGTGAACACCGTTCCGAAGGAGACCCTCGTGAAGCTCGCGTTCGCCGAGGCGGGCGGTCCCGGGGGAGTCGGCCGGTGGAACGCCGGTGCGAGCGGCCGGATGCCCGGCACGGAGGACGAGACGATGCTCGCCTATCTCGCCGGGGCCTTCGTGAGGAAGGTGGGGCCGTGAGCCCGAACAACGACGCGACGCCGGAGGACCCCCTCGAGATCGTCGGCGTGGTGCTGGAGCGACCGATGGACGAGCGGTCGATCCACGAGATGGCGAGGACGTTCGTGGAGGAGTATGCGCTCATGGGCTGGGGCCCCCGGAGAATCCTCGAACTGTTCCGCCGTCCGTTCTACGCCGGGGCCCACGACGCGTACGAGCGGCTGGGCGAGGATCGCATCCGGGCGCTGATCGCCGACACCTTCGGCTCCGACCAGGAGCGGCTCGATGCCTGACGTCTTCAACTGGCAGCTCGGCCGGGCGATGGGATACCGGTTCCCGGCCGCCTACCCCAAGCGGCAGTTCGCCTTCGTCTTCAACATCAACCGGTGCCTGGCCTGCCAGACGTGCACGATGGCCTGCAAGTCGACCTGGACCTTCTCCGAGGGCCAGGAGTACATGTGGTGGAACAACGTCGAGACCAAACCCTACGGGGGGTACCCGCAGGGGTGGGACGTGAAGACCCTCGCCCTGCTCGAGCAGGCCAACCCCGGCGGGCAGGTCTGGGACGCACGCCCCGCCGGAAGACCGGGGAGCATCTACGGGGTGTTCAAGGGCCAGACGATCTTCGAGGCTGCCCAGGCCAAGGGCGGACAGGAGCAGGCCCTCGGGTACCTCCCCACCGATGAGGAGTATCGATCCCCCAACATCTACGAGGACACCGCGAGGGGCCGGCGGGGCGAGCCGGGGGTCTACGGAATGGGCACCTCGCTCCCGGAGCACACGACCTGGTTCTTCTACCTGCAGCGCCTCTGCAACCACTGCAGCTACCCCGCGTGCCTGGCGGCGTGTCCACGCAACGCGATCTACAAGCGGCCCGAGGACGGTATCGTCCTGATCGACCAGGCGCGGTGCCGCGGCTACCGCAAGTGCGTGGAGCAGTGCCCCTACAAGAAGCCGATGTACCGGGCGACCACGCGCGTCTCCGAAAAGTGCATCGGTTGCTACCCCCGGGTGGAGGGGACCGACCCGCTGACCGAGGGAATCCCGATGGAGACCAGGTGCATGGCCGTGTGCCCCGGGAAGATCCGGATGCAGGGGCTCGTCGAAATCGACCCGCGCACCGGCGACTGGAAGCCCGATCCCGAGAACCCCCTCTACTACCTGGTCAAGGAGTCGAAGGTCGCCCTGCCGCTGTACCCGCAGTTCGGAACGCAACCGAACGGCTACTACATCCCGCCGAGGTGGGTGCCGCGTGAGTACCTGGAGCAGATGTTCGGCCCCGGCGTCGAGCACGCGATCGAGCAGTACCTGGCCCCGCCCCGCGAGCTGCTGGCCGTGCTCCAGCTGTTCCGGGCGACCCAGCGGATCATCTTCAAGTTCGAGATCCGCAAGGGGCCCAAGGTCCGCGACGTCGTCATCGGCGGGCGGAAGTGGTCGATGTACAACGACACGGTCATCGGCTACGACTCGGCCGGCAACGAGGTGGCCAACCTCTCGGTCGTGGAGCCGATGTACGTGCGCCCCAGGAAGTACCTGAACTCGATCTGAGGTTGCCAGGGTGGACACGAGCCTTCGCGACGCGGTGACCGAGGCGAACGACGGGCTCGCCCGCAGCGCCGTGTACCGGCTGCTCGCCCAGGTCCTGTCCTACCCAACGCCGGCCGGCGTGGAGCAGCTCCTCGAGGAGGACGTGCCGCTCGCCCTCGCGCTGGCGCCGATCCTGTCCGGTCCGGTGGGAACGCTCGTGGCGGATCTCGCGGCGGCACTCGAGGGCGTGACCCGGGAGGCCCTCGAGCGCGCCTACCTCACGGCGTTCACGCACGTCCACTCGGCGGACTGTTCGCTCTACGAGACCGACTACACGGCCGCGCGGGTGTGGCGACAGAGCCAGGAGCTCGCCGATCTCGGTGGCTTCTACCGGGCATTCGGAGTCGAGGAGCGGATGGAGCGGCCGGACCACGTGGCGGTGGAACTCGAGTTCCTTCACCTGCTCGCGTACAAGGCGGCGTGGGCGGCCGCCACCCACGACCGCGAGCACGTGCGCACGTGCGAGCGGGCACGGGAGGCCTTCCTCGCCGACCACGCGCTGCGCTGGATGCCCGGACTCCTCGAGCGGCTGGAGGTCCTCGGGGCGGGCGGCCCCTACGCGGCCGTGGCCCGCCTCGCCCGGCGATTCCTCTCCGACGAGGCGGCGCGGTTCGGGCTGCGGACCGACGCGGGCCCCACGCCGACGCCGGCGGCGCACGAAGGCGAGGCGGAGGGGGATCCGGCCCTGTGCGAAGGGGAGTGATGAACAGGGTCGGTGGGAAGACGGTCGCGGTCATGGCCCTCGCGGTCGGGCTCGCAGGCGTCCTGACGCTGTCCGGGACGCGAATGGCCGCCTCCCAGGGGACCGTCCTCACCGCCGCGAAGACCGACCGCGTGGTGCCGGTGACCGAGCCCTGGTCCTCGTTTTGGAACCGCGTTCCGAAGGTGAGCATTCCGCTGTCGGCCCAGCAGGTCACGCCCCCGATGGGCGGCCACCGGTGGACGCTCGAGGCCCGCGCCGTGCAGGATGGGGAAAGGCTCTACATCGAGCTCGAATGGGCAGATCCCACGCCGAATCGGTCCGTGGCCGCCCCCCAGCTGTTCACGGATGCCGCGGCGATCGAGTTCCCATCGGTCGCCGCCACGAGCGTGCCGGCGCTGTGCATGGGCGACCCGAATGCGACCGTGAACATCTGGCAGTGGAAGGCCGCATGGCAGGCGGACGTTCACCGCGGCTTCCAGGGGGGCGTACGGCACCGTTACCCGAACGCGGACGTGGACGGGTATCCGTTCCACGAGGACCCGGCCTTCTCCCCCGGGCGGTACGTGGACAACCCGTTCTCCGCGACGGACCGAACCTCGCCCGTGGACAACCTCGTGGCCGGTGGCTTCGGCACGCTGACCGCCGACCCCGCGCCGGTGGTGCAGGGCTGGGGCGCCTGGCGTGACGGGACGTGGCGGGTCGTGTTCTCGCGCCCGCTCGCCGTGGGACGCGAGGGCAACGTCGAGCTCGGGCCCGACGACTGGACCGACGTCGCGTTCGCCGTGTGGGACGGGGCCGCCGACGAGCGGGACGGGATGAAGTCGGTGTCGAGCTTCGTGGCGCTCGACGTCTCGCCCAAGCCAATGCCTTGGGGGCCCGGCTTCCCGTACTGGCCGGCCCCCTTCTTCGTGTTCCTCGCGCTGTGGGCCGGTTTCGCCTGGATGGTGATCGGGCACTTGCCGGGGAAGGGGCGGACGTGATCGCCCGGGAGCGGGAGCCGGAACTTCAGCCGGCCGTCGAGGGCAGCGCGACGGTCGCGTGGACGCCGCTCGCTGCGGTGCTCACGCTGCTGCCGGTCGCCGCACTCGCTGAGCTGTTCCTCGTCCGCACCTTCTACCGGGTCGGTATCTACATTCCGAAGGAGGGTCCGTTCCGGACCATCTACCGGACGCTCACCGGGATCGGGTCGTTCGCCCTGAACCTCTCGTCCGTGCTCGCGTTGGCGGCCCTCGCGATGTTGGTCGGTCGCTCGTGGGCGCGCGGCCTGCGGGCGGCGGCCCTCGCGCTCGGCGCGTTCACGGCGGTCTCGCTCCTGCTCGCCCGGGCGGGCCCCTCGGAGTTCGGACCGACGGCGCGCGCGGCGTTCTCGCTGGCGGTGGTGGTGGTCGCCTGGCCCTTCGTGCGAGGCGGCGCCGGGTGGTGGCACCGCGTGGCGGTCGGCGGCGTCGCCGTCTCGGCGCTCCTGTCGTCCTACGCGGGTCTGGTCGGCGACGCCGGGCGATTGGTCCCGGCGGCGAACGGTCCCGGGGGCGCGGTCGGCGCGCAGCTTGTGGGCGAGGCGCTCGTGGTGGCCACGGCGTTCGCGTTCTGCACGGCGTGGGCGTCGTCGGACGGACTGCGGTTGCGGCCACTGTTGGTGGGGCTCGGGCCGGCGCTCGCGCTGATCGTCGCCTGGCGGGCCAACGGAGCGGTCACGGGGATCCTCGTGCTCTGGACCGCAGGGCTGCGCCTGTACCTGCCCGTCTGGGCGTACGCGGGCGCGCTGTGGGCGTTCTCGTCGGCGGCGATCGGGTGGCTGCCCCGACACGGGTGGCGGAGCGCGGGTCTCGCCCTGCTGCTCGTCGCGGGGATGGCCCTGGACTCGACCTACCTGCAAGCTCTGGCGCTCGTGGCACTCGTCCTGCTCACCGACGGCTCGGCACTGGGCGGGCTCCCGGAGCGGCCGTCTCAACATGGGGCCACGATCGGCTCGATCGCGCCGCGGACGGGGCGATTGACCGACCGAGCCGACAGGCGTGTCGGTGCCCGCGCCTAGAATTCGAATGTGCCCCCGTTCAAGGTCCACGCCGACTTCGAGCTCTCCGGCGACCAGCCGAGGGCCGTCGACGAGCTCGCCCAGGGCATCCTGGCCGGCGAGGACCACCTGACGCTGCTCGGAGCCACGGGCACCGGCAAGACGTTCACGATCGCGCACGTCATCGAGCGCGTGCAGAAGCCCACCCTCGTGATGGCCCCGAACAAGTCGCTCGCGGCGCAGCTCGCGAACGAGTTCCGGGAGTTCTTCCCGGAGAACGCCGTCGAGTACTTCGTGAGCTACTACGACTATTACCAGCCCGAGGCCTACGTGCCGCAGACCGACACGTACATCGAGAAGGACTCCTCGATCAACGACGAGATCGAGCGCCTGCGCCACTCGGCCACCGCGGCCCTGCTCACGCGCCGGGACGTGATCATCGTCGCGAGCGTCTCCTGCATCTACGGCCTGGGGTCGCCCGAGGAGTACGAGGGCCAGATCCTGCGGGTCCACCGGGGCGTCGCGACCGACCTGGAGTGGGCCAAGAAGCGGCTGATCGACATCCAGTACGACCGCAACCAGGTCAGCCTCACCCGCGGCAAGTTCCGGGTCCAGGGCGACGTGCTCGAGGTGCACCCCGCCTACGAGGAGACCTGCGTTCGAATCGAGTGGTGGGGCGACACGATCGAGCGGATCTCCCGGTTCGACCCGATCACCGGCGAGATCCTCGGCGAGCTTCCGGAGATCACGATCTACCCGGCCACTCACTACGTCGCCTCCGACGAGCGCATGAAGCGCGCCGTCCAGACCATCGAGGAGGAGCTTCGCGAGCGCCTGGCGTGGTTCGAGTCGCAGGGCAAGCTCCTCGAGGCCGAGCGCCTGCGCATGCGCACCACCTACGACCTCGAGATGCTCCGCGAGGTCGGGTTCTGCTCGGGGATCGAGAACTACTCGCGCCATATCGACGGCCGAAGGCCCGGCGAGGCCCCCTACACGCTCCTCGACTACTTCCCGGACGACTGGCTCTGCGTGATCGACGAGTCGCACGTCACGGTCCCGCAGATCCACGGCATGTACGAGGGCGACAAGACCCGGAAGGAGACGCTCGTCGAGTACGGGTTCCGCCTGCCGAGCGCCCTCGACAACCGCCCGCTCCGGTTCGACGAGTTCGCGAAGAAGGTCCGGCAGGTGGTGTTCATGTCGGCCACCCCGGGTCCGTACGAGCTCCGGGTCTCCAAGCGCGTTGCGGAGCAGATCGTTCGGCCGACCGGGCTGGTGGACCCCGAGGTCGAGGTCCGTCCCACCCGAGGCCAGGTCGACGACCTGATGGAGGAGATCCGACGGCGCGCCGAGGCCGGCCAGCGCGTGCTGGTCACCACCCTCACGAAGAAGATGGCCGAGGACCTCACCGACTACCTGATGGAGATGGGGATCCGCGTGCGGTACCTCCACTCCGAGATCGACACGATCCACCGCATCGAGATCCTGCGCGACCTGCGCCTTGGCGAGTTCGACGTGCTGGTCGGGATCAACCTGCTCCGCGAGGGCCTGGACCTGCCCGAGGTCTCGCTGGTCGCCATCCTCGTCGCCGACAAGGAGGGATTCCTCCGGTCCGAGACCTCGCTCATCCAAACGATCGGCCGCGCGGCGCGCAACGTCGACGGCAAGGTCCTCATGTACGCGGACGAGGTGACGGACTCGATGCGCGCGGCGATCTCCGAGACCCAGCGCCGCCGCAAGATCCAGATGGCGTTCAACCGCGAGCACGGCATCGACCCGCAGTCGATCCGGAAGAAGGTCTCCGACATCCTGCTCACGATGGCGGTCGATACGGGCACGGCACCAGAGCCCGACCGGCGCCGCCGGCGCCGCGAGCGTCCGGAGATGCCGACCGAGGAGCTCGAGCGCCTGATCCAGAGCCTGGAGGAGGAGATGCACGAGGCCGCCAAGGAGCTCCGGTTCGAGTACGCCGCGCGCCTGCGCGACGAGGTCGTCGACCTCCGGAAGGAGCTGAAGGCGCTGCGGCAGGCGGGGGTCGGCTAGCTTCCGGTCGGCCCCGCGACCCCGGCCGACGGGGCCGTCCGGGCTGCCGGGCCGCGGGACGGTTCGGCGTAGAGTTCGGTCATGCCCACCCTGAGCGTTCGTGCCCCGCTCGCCTGGCTCGGTCCGGGAGAAGTGGTTCGCTATGCGGCGGTCGTCGCCGAGGACGGGGTCGTCGTGTACGCGGGCCACTCGGCGCCGGCGCCGCCGGCCGAGCGGCGGATCGACGTCGACGGCGTGCTCATGCCGGCCGTCGCCGACCGCCACGTCCACATCCGACTCGCCGACCCGGCGGCCGTGCTGATGGGGGGCGTGGTGGCCGTCCGAGACCTCGCGTGGCCGGCCGACGACATCTTCGCGCTCGCCGACGCCTCCGAGCTGCCGACGTTCAACGGCCCGATCGTCCGGGCGGCGGGCCCGATGCTGACGGCGCCGGGCGGATATCCGACGGGCGACCGGTGGGCGCCGCCCGGGACCGGGCTCGAGATCCGCGGTGTCGACGAGGCAACGCGCGCGGTTCGGATGCTCTCGGACCGCGGGGCCGCCGCGATCAAGGTCTCGCTGAACGCCGAGGCCGGACCCACGCCCACCGACGCCGAGCTCGCGGCGATCGTCGAGACGGCCCACGGCCTCGGCCTGCCGGTGACGGTCCATCCCGAGGGCAAGGGCCAGGTCGAACGCGCGCTCGGCGCCGGCGTCGACGAGCTCGCCCACACCCCCTGGAGCGAGCGCCTGCCCGACGGGGTGATCCAAGCGCTGGCTCGGTCGGTCCGGATCGTCTCGACGCTCGACATCCACTCGTACGGAGAGATCACCGAGGACCTTCGCGTCGCGGCCGACAACCTCTCGCGATTCCGGGCCGCGGGCGGGACGGTCGTCTACGGCACCGATCTCGGCAACGGCCCGATCCCGCCCGGCATCCACGTCCGCGAGGCGCTCCTGCTCCACGAGGTCGTCGGCATGACCAACGAGGAGGTTCTCGGTGCGATGGTCGCCGGACGGCTGGAGGCGGGCGGCCCGGCCGACCTGATCGCGCTGGGGCGAAACCCGCTCGAGGAGCTCGACGCCCTCGGGGACCTCCGCCTCGTGATGCGAGCGGGTCGGGTCGTGCTCCGCCGCGCGGAGCTCGACACGGGATCCAACTAGTCTATGACAGACTAGATCGGACGGGGTGTGGTCCGTTCGCTCCGACGGGCGTCGCGCTCACCGCAGCGCCCGCAGCTCCTCGAAGCAGCGGTCGATGTCGCCCTCGGTGTTGAAGAAGTGCGGGCTGATCCGCAGCCCGTCGCCGCGGACGTCCGTGCACACATCGCGCTCGAGCAGCGCGTGGCAGATCTTCCCCGCGTCCGGCCCGACGCCGACGTTCACGACGCCGCCGCGGGCCGTGCGGTCCCGGGGCGTCCGAACCGGGAGGCCGGCCTCGTCGGCGCGGGCGATCACGTGGTCGGTGAGCTCCCCCTGGCGGGCGCGGATCCGCTCGACCCCGACCTCGGAGATCACGTCGAGGCCGCCCTGAGCGAGGAAGACCGCCGGTGCCGGCGGGGTGCCGTGCTCGAGGCGGCGCGCGCTCGGGTGGTACTCCAGGCGCTGCAGGTCGAAGGAGAACGGCTCCCGCGTGGCGAACCATCCGGTCACCTTGGGCTCGAGCGACGGCAGGATCTCCCGGCGCGCGTACAGGAAGGCGAGCCCGGGGCCGCCGCAGAGCCACTTCAGGACCCCGGCCGCATAGAGGTCGCAGCCGAGGTCGTGCAGGTCGAGCGGGACGGTCCCGATCCCGTGGTAGTCGTCCACGAACGAGAGGGCGCCGCGCTCCCGCGCCATCCGGCACACGGCCTTCGCGTCGACGAGGGCCGAGGACCGGTACAGCACGCGGTTGACCATGACCACGGCGGTCTCCTCATCGATCGCCTCGTCGTAGGCCTCGAGCGGCACCGTCAGCCCGTCGGGGGAGCGCAGCCACACGATCTCCACGCCCCGGTCGCGCTGGGCGAGCCACACGTGCCCGTCGGTCGGGAAGTCGAGCTCGGACAGGACGACCTTCCGTCGCTTCGAGAGGTCCAGACAGGAGGCGACGGTGGAGAGCGCGATCGAGACGTTGGCCGTGATCGCGAGCTCGCCCGGGTCGCACCCGGCGAGCGCGGCAAACGTCCGCTTGAGCCGCCCCATCGCCGGGAACACGTGCTCCATCCAGACCACGTCGGGAGCGCCCTCCGAGGCCCACACGTCCAGGTACTCCTCGAGCAGCGCCCGGGACCGGGTCGAGATCGGGCCGAGGCTCGCGCTGATCAGGTACGCCTTGCGCGCGAGCACCGGAAATTCGTCCCGGTACGACTCGAGGGTGCGCTCAGCCGTCGGAGCCCTCCCGGGCGGGCGGGCCCGAGGTGTCGGCGACGTCCTCGGGGCGCTCGTGCTTCTCGAGGTAGTCGAGGTACAGGGGCCGGAGCGCCTCGGCGAGCTCGCCCCGGTCGGCGTCGACCAGGTCGTTCAGCAGCGCGAGCGGACGCATGATGTCGGCCTCGCTCCGGTCGAGCTCGCCGGCCGCGGCGCGGGCCTCCGGGATGGTCCTCAACAGCTCCCACAGGAACCCGACGTCGAGCCGGCGCCACGCGAGACGGGTCGCCCGATCGTGCAGCTCCGACGACGACAGCCCCTCGAGCTCCTGGCGATCGGTCACGCCACGAAGCCTACCCCGCCGGGCCGAGGCCGCGCCGTCGGCTCAGCTCACCGAGACGCCGATCAGCCGCCCGATCCCGAACGTCACCGCCGCCGCACCGGCGCCGATGAGGAGCTGGCGGGCCCCGCCCCTCGCGAACGACCTTCCGGTGATCAGCCCGACCCCTGCCCCCACCGCGAACAGCGCCACCGCCGCCACGGCGACGGCCCCGACGAACGCCGCGTCCCCGGAGCCGAACATGTAGGGCAGCACGGGGAGCACCGCCCCGATCGCGAACGAGAAGAAGCTCGAGATCGCCACGCCCCACGGCGACCCAAGCTCCTCGGGGTTCAGCCCGAGCTCCTCACGGGCCTTGGTGTCGAGAGCGTGCTGCGGGTCGGCCATGATCGAGGAGGCCATCGCCTCGGCCTGCTCCTTCGGGATGCCCTTGGCCCGGTAGATGAGCGCGAGCTCGTGCATCTCCTCCTCGGGCATCGCCTCGATCTCCTCGGCCTCGAGCCGGATCTCGCGCTCGAACAGCTCCCGCTGCGAGCGGACCGAGACGTACTCACCGGCGCCCATCGAGAACGCGCCCGCCAGCAGCCCCGCGAGCCCCGCGAGCAGGATCACCCGCCCGCTCGCCTGCCCGCCGGCCACGCCCATGACGAGCGCGAGGTTCGAGACCAGACCGTCGTTCACGCCGAAGATCGCCGCTCGAAGCGCCCCCGACGCGTCGCCGCGGTGCCAGCGCTCGCCGCGCACGATCCCGGTCCGGACCGTCGAGGGCGACAGGCCGGCCACGACGCGTGCGTGGACCCGCTCGTCGACCGCCATCGAGCGCTTGGCCTCGGGCACCGCATCGTAGTGGCCGGCGTCCGCGATCTCGGCGCGCTCGACGATCGGGAGCACCGCCCTCGCGCCGAACCGGCGGGTGAGCCAGATCACCAGCCGGGTCCGCGCCCCGAGGCGGTGGTCGCCCGGACCGGGCTCGGGCTCGCCGAGCTCGACCAGCTTGTCCGCCCAGTGGCGCGCGTGGCGCTCCTCCGCCTTCGCGAGCTCGAGGAAGATCTCGCGCTGCTCGCCGGCCGACCGATCCGCGAGCGCGCGGTAGAGCGCGGCCCCGTCCATCTCGGCCGCCCAGTGCTCCCGGAACTCGTTCGCCTTCGACGCCGCCAATGGGTCTCTCGTCATCGAGCCGTCCCCGTTGAGCCTAGCGGATCGGCTGCGCCGGCCCCCCTCTACAATGGGCCCGTGGGGACCGACACCCTTGTCATTCACGGCGCGCGCGAGCACAACCTCAAGAACGTCACCCTGGAGCTCCCTCGGAACCGCCTGATCGTGTTCACCGGACTCTCCGGATCCGGCAAGAGCTCGCTCGCGTTCGACACGATCTACGCGGAGGGCCAGCGCCGCTACGTGGAGTCGCTGTCGGCCTACGCGCGCCAGTTCCTCGGCCAGATGGAGAAGCCCGACGTCGACTTCATCGAGGGGCTCTCGCCGGCGATCTCGATCGACCAGAAATCGACCTCCAAGAACCCGCGCTCGACGGTCGGCACGATCACCGAGATCTACGACTACCTCCGCGTGCTCTACGCCCGGATCGGACACCCCCACTGCCCGAAGTGCGGCCGGCCGATCGGGCGGCAGACCCCGGAGCAGATCGTCGACCAGGTCATGCAGCTCCCGGAGGGAACCCGGTTCCAGGTGCTCGCGCCGATCGTCCGGGGGCGCAAGGGCGAGTACGAGAAGCTCCTGGGCGACCTCGCCCGGAAGGGCTTCGTCCGCGCCAGGGTCGACGGCGAGCTGCGGGATCTCGGAGAGCCGATCCGGCTCGAGCGCCACTACAAGCACACGATCGAGGTCGTCGTCGACCGGCTCGTTGCCAAGCCGGGCATCCGCCGCAGGGTCGCCGACTCGATCGAGACGGCGCTGCAGCTCACCGAGGGGATCGCCGCCATCGCCGTGCAGACCCACGAGGGGGGAGAGGACCTGCAGACTTTCTCCCAGAAGCTCGCCTGCACGTACGACGGGCTGTCGTTCGACGAGCTCGCGCCGAGAAACTTCTCGTTCAACTCGCCGTACGGGGCGTGCCAGACCTGCGACGGGCTCGGGACGCGGCTCGAAGTGGACCCGGAGCTCGACGTCCCCGACCCCGACCTGTCGATCGACGACGGTGCGATCGCCCCGTGGGCCGGGACCCGACTCGAGTACTGGTACCGGGTGCTCGGCGCCCTCGCCGAGGCCCACGGCTTCTCCACCGCGACCCCGTGGAAGAAGCTCCCGAAGAAGGCGCGCGACGCCGTCCTGTACGGGTCGGAGCGGGAGATCTACGTCCGCTACAAGAACCGCTACGGACGCACCCGGGCCTACTGGACCACCTACGAGGGGGTGATCCCCGTCGTCGAGCGCCGGCACGCCGAGACCGACTCCGACAGCCAGCGCGAGAAGCTCGAGCAGTACATGCGCGAGATTCCGTGCCGGGCCTGCGGAGGCGCGCGGCTTCGACCGGAGAGCCTGGCCGTCACCGTCGGCGGGCTCAACATCGCCCAGCTCACGGCCCGGTCGATCCGGGACACGCTCCGCTTCTTCGACGAGGTCGAGCTGTCCGAGCGCGAGCAGATGATCGCCGAACGGCTGATCAAGGAGATCCGCGCGCGCCTGGGGTTCCTCGTCGACGTGGGGCTGGACTACCTCACGCTCGACCGCGCGTCGGCGACGCTCGCCGGCGGCGAGGCCCAGCGGATCCGCCTGGCCACCCAGATCGGCAGCGGGCTCGTCGGGGTCCTGTACATCTTGGACGAGCCGTCCATCGGCCTGCACCAGCGCGACAACCGGCGCCTGCTCGACACGCTCGCGCGCCTGCGCGACCTCGGCAACACGCTGATCGTGGTCGAGCACGACGAGGCCACGATCCAGGCGGCGGACCACATCGTCGACATCGGTCCCGGCGCGGGGGAGCGCGGGGGCGAGATCGTCTACTCGGGTGACTTGCGGGGCCTCCTCGCGTGCGAGGGCTCGCTCACCGGCGCCTTCCTGTCTGGCCGGCGCTCCATCCCCACGCCGCGGGTGCGGCGGACGCCCGGGGACCGGTGGCTGTCCGTGCTGGGGGCGAGCGAGCACAACCTGAAGCAGATCGACGTCCACGTGCCGCTCGGCCTGTTCGTGTGCGTGACCGGCGTGAGCGGCTCGGGCAAGTCCACGCTGGTCCAGGAGGTCCTGCTCCGGGCGCTGATGCAGAGGATCTACCGGTCCCGCGTCGTCCCCGGCAAGCACCGCAAGCTCGTGGGGTGGGAGCGGATCGACAAGGTCATCGACATCGACCAGTCGCCGATCGGGCGGACGCCGAGGTCGAACCCGGCCACCTACACGGGCGTGTTCGACCACATCCGCACGCTGTTCTCGCAGGTCCCGGAGGCGCGCGTTCGCGGGTACCGGCCGGGTCGGTTCTCGTTCAACGTCCGGGGCGGCCGGTGCGAGAACTGCGCCGGCGACGGCCAGATCAAGATCGAGATGCACTTCCTCCCCGACGTCTACGTCACCTGCGAGGTGTGCAAGGGCCACCGGTACAACCGCGAGACGCTCGAGGTGAGATACAAGAACCGGTCGATCGCCGACGTGCTCGAGATGAGCGTCGACGAGGCGCTCGAGTTCTTCCAGAACATCCCAGTCATCAAGCGGTACCTGCAGACCCTCTCGGACGTGGGGCTCGGATACGTGAAGCTCGGACAGCCCGCGCCGACGCTGTCGGGCGGCGAGGCCCAGCGGATCAAGCTCGCCTCCGAGCTGCAGAAGCGGGCCACCGGCAACACGCTCTACGTGCTCGACGAGCCCACCACCGGGCTGCACTTCGAGGACATCCGCAAGCTGCTCGCGGTGCTCCAGCGGCTCGTCGCGGCCGGCAACACGGTTCTGGTGATCGAGCACAACCTCGACGTCATCAAGACCGCGGACTGGATCGTCGACCTCGGGCCCGAGGGAGGCGACGCCGGCGGTCGGGTCGTGGTGGCCGGTCCGCCGGAGGTCGTCGCGGCCGACCCGAGCTCCCATACCGGCCGGTTCCTGGCCGAGGTGCTGCGGCGGTTCCCGCTCGACGCCGAGGCGCTCGACGCCGACGGGGGCAGGAGGGCGGAGCTCGTGCGCGTCCCGTCGGATTGACGTGGGTTGCTAGGATTGCGGCCGCTCATGTCCAGGAGGCTCCTCGCGGTCGCGTTCGCCCTCGGGCTCGTGGCCGCCGCGTGCTCGAAGCCGCCGCAGGTGAGCGTCACGTTCGGGTCGGGGAGCGAGTTCGTCCCGCAGGTCGCCGACTTCCTCGACAACGTCGGGCTGGGGTCCTCGGTCGCCGTCGGGGCCGACGGCACGCCCTACGTCGCGTACTTCGGGTTCCCGCAGGAGGTGCCGAAGGGCCAGGTCGCGACGCCGCGCCCCATCGGCTCGCCGTCGGTCCCGGGCGTGCTGCTCGCGAGCGTGAAGGGCGGGATCTGGACGCGAGGGACGGTGGCCATGCAGGCGCAGATCCCCGTCGTCTCGATCCCGTTCGGACCCGCGATCGTCCCGCAGGTGGGCTCGATGACCCCGCAGAACGTGAACGGCACGGCGATCGCCGTCGACGGCTCCGGGGGGCTCCACGTGGCTTGGGCGGCCGACACCGGGCTGTGGTACGCGTCGAACGCCGGCGGGTCGTTCTCGGCCGACCGCGTGTACAAGATCTCGCCGGCGCTGACGGCCGCCGGTCCGCTCGGGGCGCCGTCGGTCGCCGTCGGCTCCGACGGCGCGCCCTGGCTGGCGTACATGGTGACCACGGCCACGGGGCAGGAGGTCCGCGTCGCCACCAAGACCGCTGGCTGGGCCACCGAGGTCGCCGCCACCGTCCCGCTCACGCCCGGCGGCCCTCAGCCGGGCAGGACCGAGGTCGCGCTCTCGAACGGCCGCCCGGTCGTCGTCTACTCGGACGGAGCGAGCGTGCTCGCCGCGACCAAGGCTGGCTCGGGACGGCGGGCGTGGTCGACCCACACGGTTGAGAGCGGCGCCGACGGCGTCGGGTTGTCGCTCGCGACGGCGACCGACGGCACGATCCACGTCGCCTACTACGCGGGCTCCGAGATCCACGAGGCGACGTCCAGGGACGGCGCCTCGTGGCAGGTCACCAAGGTCGCCGACGTCGGGTCCGGGCAGAACGAGGCCGGCCGGAGCACCGGAGTGGCCGTCGACTCGAGCGGCACCGTCTACGTGACGTGGTACGACCCCGGAACGGACAGCGTGCAGCTCGCGGCCGCGTCCGGCGGGCAGTTCCAGCCGGTCGCCGTACAGGACACCGCGGGGGGCGACCTCCCCTCGCTCGGTGTGACGGGCGACGGGTCCGCGGTGTACGTGGCCTGGTACGACGAGGTCGATCAGAACCTCATGCTCGGCACCTACGGAAGCGTCTCGAGCCTCGAGCTCGCCGTCCCCAGCCCGACCCCGACCGGCGCCCCCACGTCCGCGCCGTCCCCCTCCACGCAGTGCACCCAAGCCCAGAACGGCACCGTGGCGGTCACGGCCTCCGGCATCGCGTTCGACACGAGCTGCATCGAGGTCCCGGCAGGGCAGCCGTTCACGATCGCGTTCGACAACAAGGACGCCGGGATCCCGCACAACGTCGCGATCTACCCGAGCGCCACCCAGCTCACGCCGGCCGACGCGCTGTTTCAGGGTGAGGTCGTGACCGGGCCCACGACCGTCGACTACAAGGTTCCCGCGCTGAAGCCCGGCACCTATTACTTCCACTGTGACATCCACCCCACCACGATGAACGGCACCTTCAAGGTGGTCACCTCGGGCGGAGCCGGCGGCGGCACCTCCACCGGCGGCGGCACCGGGGGCGGGGGAGGGTTCACGACGGCCGTCACGGCCTCGGGCATGGCCTTCGACGTGAGCACGATCACGCTGAAGGCCAACACGGCCACCACGATCACGTTCGACAACAAGGACGCCGGGATCCCCCACAACATCGCGATCTACCCGAGCTCGAGCGAGCTCACGTCCCCGCTGTTCCGGGGCGACATCGTCACCGGGCCGGCCACGGCCCGGTACGAGATCCCGCCGCTCAAGCCCGGGACCTACTACTTCCAGTGCGACGTCCATCCCATGACGATGAACGGCCAGGTGATCGTGAAGTAGGTGTGGAGCCGGGGGTCTCCGCTCCCGGTTCTCGCAGGTCGCGCTCCTAGAATGGCCGCGTGAGCGTCGAGCGACCCGAGCCCTCCCAGATCCCCGACCTCCCAGGCGCCTACGTGTTCCGGGACGCCGACGGGCGCGCGATCTACGTCGGCAAGGCCCGCTCGCTCCGCAAGCGGCTCGTCACCTACTGGGGCAAGCCCCTGCACCCGCGGACCGAGGCGATGATGGCCCAGGCGGCCTCGGTCGAGTGGATCGTCGCGTCCACGGAGGTGGACGCGCTGATGCTCGAGTACAACCTGATCCAGCGGAACCGTCCCCGGTTCAACATCCGGTACCGCGACGACAAGTCCTACCCGTATCTCGCGCTCACGGTGGGGGAGCGCTGGCCGCGCGCCCAGGTCCTGCGCGGCAGGAAGCGCAAGAGCGTTCGCTACTTCGGTCCCTACGGGCACGCCTACGCCATCCGCGAGACCCTTGACGCGCTGACCCGGGTCTTCCCCGTCCGGACGTGCTCGAACGCCTTCTTCGACCAGCGCGCCCGGGCCCGCCGGCCGTGTCTGTCGTACGACATCGGCCGCTGCTCGGGCCCGTGCGTGCCCGAGCTCACCGGCGTCACCGAGGAGGCCTACCGCGCGGACGTCGAGGCCCTGGCCGACTTCCTGGCCGGCAACGAGCGCCCGGTGCTCGCCCGGCTGGAGCGGGAGATGCGGGAGGCCGCCGATCGCCAGGAGTACGAGCACGCCGCCAAGCTCCGCGACCAGCTCGCCGCGGCCCGACGGGCGCTCGAGAGCCAGGAGATGGTCCTCACCCAGCCCGAGGACCTCGACGTCGTCGGACTGGTCGAGGACGACCTGGAGGCCGCCTTCCAGGTCTTCTTCGTCCGAAAGGGCCGCGTGATGGGGCGAAAGGGCTGGATCGTCGACCGCGTCGAGGAGATGGACCGGCCGCAGCTCCTGGCCTCGTTCGTCCGCGAGCTCGCGATGGAGCGCGAGGACCTCGCGCGGCGCATCCTCGTGCCGGAGATCCCGGCCGACGCCGACGTCCTGGCCGAGTGGCTCGCCGCCCGCCGCGGAGCTCGGGTGACGTTCGCCGTGCCCGAGCGGGGCGCCAAGCGCAAGCTCCTCGAGACGGCCACCCAGAACGCCCGGGACCACTTCCAGCGCCACAAGCTGCGCCGGGCCTCGGACTTCGGCGCTCGCTCCCGGGCGCTCGCCGAGCTCGGGTCCGTGCTCGGGCTCGAGCAGGCGCCCCTGCGGATCGAGTGCTACGACGTCTCCAACCTCGGCCCGACGGACAAGGTCGGCTCGATGGTGGTGTTCGAGGACGGTTTGCCCAAGCGCTCGGATTACCGGCGGTTCGAGATCAAGGGGGTGCCCGGACAGGACGATTTCGCAAGCATGGAGGAGATGCTCCGCCGACGGTTCGAGAGGCTGCGGGCCGAACGCGAGCCGGGCGCGGACCGGCCGCGCCGGTTCGCCTACCCGCCCTCGCTGGTGGTCGTCGACGGCGGGCGCGGCCAGCTCTCGGTGGCCACCAGAGCGCTCGAGGAGGCCGGCCTTCGGATCCCGGCGGTCGGCCTGGCCAAACGTCTCGAGGAGGTCTACCTCCCGGGCCGCCCCGACCCACTCACGATCCCCCGCGGTTCGGAGGCGCTGTTCGTCCTGCAGCACATCCGGGACGAGGCTCACCGCTTCGCGGTCACCTACCACCGGGAGAAGCGCGCGAGGCGGCAGGTGGCGTCCTCGCTCGACGAGGTCCCGGGGATCGGTCCTGCGCGCAAGGCGGCGCTCCTGCGTCGCTTCGGATCGCTCGCTCGGCTCGCGGCCGCCTCGGTGGACGAGATCGCGAAGACGCCGGGCGTCGGTCCGGAGCTCGCACGGACGGTCCACGAGCGCCTGCACGGCCCGACCGCGAGGGGCCCGCTCGTCGGGCCGGGGGCGCTCGGACGGCGGGAGAGCGCCTGATGTCGCAGCCGGCCGGGAAGACGCGCGACCGGCGGGAGGAGGTTTCGTCGATCCCCCGTCGGGCCCAGGGGCCCGGGTTCACGATCATCACGGGCCTGTCCGGCGCCGGGCGGTCCGAGACGGCCAAGTGCCTGGAGGACCTCGGCTACTTCGTGGTCGACAACCTTCCCCCGGCCCTGCTTCCGAAGATGGCCGAGCTCGCCTCCCGGCCGGGTGCGCCCGGCCGCGTCGTCGTGGTGGTGGACGCCCGCGGCGGGGTGTTCTTCGAGGAGCTCTCGAAGGCGCTCGAGGAGCTCCACTCGCTCAACATCCCGTACCGGATCCTGTACCTGGAGGCCTCCGACGAGGATCTCGTGAACCGGTACGCTGCGACGCGACACCGGCACCCGCTGGCGCCCGCCGACCGGGTCATCGAGGGCATCCGCAAGGAGCGCCTCATGATGGAGAGCCTGCGCGGCGAGGCGGACCTGATCCTCGACACGTCGGGGCTCACCCCGCACGAGCTCCGGGAGCGACTGCGCGACGCCTTCTCCGACGCCCCGCCCGAGGCCCACCTGCAGGTCTCGATCATCTCGTTCGGGTACAAGTACGGCACCCCGCGCGACGCCGACCTCGTCATCGACGTCCGGTTCCTTCCCAACCCGCACTGGATCGACGAGCTCCGCCCGCTCGCGGGCACGGACGAGCCGGTCAAGACCTACGTGCGGGGCCAGCAAACCTATCGGGAGTTCATGCGCCGGCTCCGGTCGCTCCTGGGGTTCATGATCCCGGGGTTCGTCGCCGAGGGAAAGTCCTATCTCACGGTGGCGGTCGGGTGCACCGGGGGGAGGCACCGCTCGGTGGTGGTCGCCGACGACCTCGCCGGGTTCTTCCGCGACAAGGGGCTCCCGGTCTCGATCGACCACCGCGACGTCGACCGGTAGCGGCGCCGACCGCCCTCGGCCGCCCGGCACGGCCCCGTCGGTCCGGGACCTTCGGGCGCGAGACCGGGTGCCGAAGGTCCGGGGTGGGCTCCCGCGGCCGAGTCGTTAGGATGGAGGCAACCCCCGGCAGGAGGTGTCCAATGGGCGTCAAGATCGGCATCAACGGGTTCGGACGCATCGGGCGCAACTTCTTCCGCGCCGCCAAGCAGCGCAGCGTCGACTGGGACTTCGTGGCGGTGAACGACATCACCGACGCGAAGACCCTGGCCCACCTGCTCAAGTACGACTCGGTGCTCGGGACCTTTCCGAACGACGTCCGGGCGACCGAGAACGCGATCATCGTCGACGGGAACGAGCTCCGCGTGCTCGCCGAGCGCGACCCCGCGAACCTTCCGTGGAAGGAGCTCGGGGCGAGGATCGTGATCGAGTCCACCGGACGCTTCACCAAGCGGGAGGACGCCGACAAGCACATCGCCGCCGGCGCGGAGAAGGTCATCATCAGCGCCCCCGCCAAGGGCGAGGACGTCACGATCGTGCTCGGGGTCAACGACGACGTCTACGACCCGGCCGCCCACAACGTGATCTCGAACGCGTCGTGCACAACCAACTGCGTCGCCCCGATGGCCAAGGTGCTCGACGACACCTTCGGCATCGAGCGAGGGTTCATGACCACGATCCACGCGTACACCAACGACCAGAACATCCTGGACTTGCCGCACAAGGACCTCCGCCGGGCCCGCGCGGCGGCGCTCAACATCATCCCCACGACCACCGGTGCGGCGAAGGCCACCGGCCTGGTCCTGCCGCACCTGAAGGGACGGATGGACGGCATCGCGATGCGGGTGCCGGTGCCGGACGGCTCGGTCACCGACCTGGTCGCCACCCTCAAGCGCGAGGCCTCGATCGACCAGATCAACGCCGCGTTCAAGGAGGCTTCGGAGCAGGGGCCGCTCGCCGGCAAGCTCGTCTACACCGAGGACCCGATCGTGTCCACCGACATCGTCGGGTCGCAGGCGTCGTGCACGTTCGACGCCGCGTCGACGATGGTCATGGGCAACGTCGCCAAGGTGATCGGCTGGTACGACAACGAGTGGGGGTACTCGAGCCGGCTGGTCGACCTGGTCGAGCTCGTGGCGAGTCGGCTGTGAGGCTCCGCCGGCTCGAGGACCTCGGCGACATCTCGGGGAAGCGCGTCTTCGTTCGCGTCGACTACAACGTGCCCCTCGCCGAGGGATCGGTCGCGGACGACTCCCGGATCCGGGCCAGCCTGACGACGCTCCAGGAACTCGTCCGCGGCGGGGCCTCCCTGGTGGTGGCGTCCCACCTCGGCCGCCCGAAGGGGCAGGTCAAGGAGGAGGCGCGACTGGCCCCCGTCGCCCGGCGGCTCGGCGAGCTTCTGGGCGGGGCCGTCGGCTACGAGCCCACCGACGGGGTCCTGGACGCTTCGGTCGAGCGGCGGTGCGCGGAGCTGCGGCCAGGTGAGATCGTCCTCCTCGAGAACCTGCGCTTCGACCCCGGCGAGGAGGCGAACGACCCGACCTTCGCCGCCCGCCTCGCGGCGCTGGCCGACGTCTACGTCGACGACGCGTTCGGGGCCGTCCATCGCGCCCACGCGTCGGTGGCCGCGCTCCCGGCGTTGTTCCTCGAGCGCGGACGACCCGTGGCGGCCGGCCGGCTCCTCGAGCGGGAGGTCGCGGCGCTCTCGCGGCTGCTCGAGGAGCCGGAGCGGCCGTACGTGGCCGTGCTGGGGGGCGCGAAGGTCTCCGACAAGCTCTCCACGATCGGCGCGCTCGTCGAGCGCGTCGACGCCTTGCTGATCGGGGGGGCGATGGCCTTCACGTTCATCGCCGCCGAGGGCGGTGAGGTCGGCGACAGCCTCGTCGAGCCCGATCGCTTCGACGACGTCCGCTCCGCCCGCCGGCGGGCGGAGGAACGAGGCGTGCTGATCCAGCTCCCCGAGGACGTCGTCGCCGCGCCCGAGCGCTCGCTCGAGGCCCCGCGCGAGACGGTCCCCGCGAACGCGATCCCCCGGGGTCGGATGGGGCTCGACATCGGGCCGAGAACCGTCGAGGAGTTCGCGCGCACGCTCTCGGATGCGAAGACGATTCTGTGGAACGGGCCGATGGGCGTGTTCGAGCTCGAGCCGTTCTCCGCCGGGACCAGGGGCGTGGCGACGGCGATCGCGGGCTCGACGGCCTACTCGGTCGTGGGGGGAGGCGACAGCCTATCGGCGATCAGGAGGCTCGGCCTGGAGCAGGGGTTCGGGCACCTGTCGACCGGGGGCGGCGCGTCGCTCGAGTTCATCGAGGGCCGCAAGCTCCCCGGCATCGCGGTCCTGGAGGTGACGTGACGTGCCCGCGCGAACCGCACGGCGGCCGATCATCGCCGCCAACTGGAAGATGCACAAGACCCACCTCGAGGCGATCCGAGACGTGCAGAAGCTCTCCTACCTGCTCGATCGCGAGGACGCCGAGCGGGTGGAGGTGGTGGTCTGCCCGCCCTTCACGGCCCTTCGAGCGGTCCAGACCCTGATCGAGAGCGACCGCCTCCCGTACGGCCTGGGCGCCCAGAACGTGCACTTCGAGGAGAAGGGCGCGTTCACCGGCGAGGTGTCGGCTCCGATGCTGCAGGCCCTGAAATGCCGGTACGTCATCGTGGGGCACTCGGAACGCCGACAGCACTTCGGCGAGACCGACGACATCGTGAACCGGAAGGTTCGTGCCGTTCTCGCCCACGAGATGGCCCCCATCCTGTGCGTGGGAGAGACGCTGGAGGAACGCGACGCCGGAGCGACGGAGCAGAAGGTCGTGGGGCAGGTCCGAAGCGCCCTGCAGGGCGTCCCCCCCGAGGACGCGGCCAGGATCGTCGTCGCCTACGAGCCGATCTGGGCGATCGGCACCGGCCGCAACGCGGAGCCGGCGGACGCCGGCCAGGTCATCGGCCTGATCCGCAAGACCCTCGCGTCCCTCTACTCCCAGGAGCTCGCCGACGGCGTGCGCATCCAGTACGGGGGCAGCGTGAAGGCCGGCAACATCCGCGACTTCATGGCCCATCCCGAGATCGACGGCGCGCTCGTCGGCGGCGCGAGCCTGGATCCCGAGGAGTTCGCGCTCATCGTGAAGTACCGGCCGGAGGGCAGGGAGCGGTGAACCGACTCCTGTACGTGTGCCTCGACGGGCTGGGCGACGACCCGGTCCCCGAGCTCGACGACCGGACGCCGCTCGAAGCGGCCGACACGCCGCACCTGGACTCGCTCGCGGCGAGCGGGAGCACCGGCAGCGTGGTGACCGTCGGGCCCGGGATCGCGCCCGAGTCCGACATCGCGGTCTTCGCGATCCTGGGCTACGACCCGCGCGAGGAGCACCCCGGCCGCGGCGTGGTCGAGGCGGTGGGGTCGGGGATGGACTTCCGCGACGGCGACCTCGCCTACCGGGTCAACTTCGCGACCGCGGACTGGCCGGCGATCCTGGACCGCCGGGTCGGGCGCGACCTCTCCTCGGACGAGGCGCGGGCGCTCGCCGCCGAGGTCAACGAGAAGCTACGCCTCCCGAGCGCGACGTTCGAGCTGCGGGCCACCGTCGAGCACCGCGGCGTGCTCGTCATCCGGGCGGAGGACGGTCCGCTCTCGGCCGAGGTCACGAACACCGACCCGGCCTACCGCAAGGAGGGAGCGCTCGGGATCGCGCTCGAGACCTTCGAGCCGAAGGTGGCCCGGTGCGAGCCCCTGGAGGACTCCGACGGCGCCCGGCGGGCTGCCGAGCTCACGAACGCGTTCGTCGAGGGCTCGGCGAAGGTGCTCGACGCCTCCGAGGTGAACCAGCGCCGCCGCGCGGCCGGCAAGCTGCCCGGCAACGTGATCCTCACCAGGGACGGCGGCGACCACCGCCCGAGGCTGCAGGGCATCCGGGACCGGTTCGGCCCGTCCTGGGGGTGCTTCGTGGAGATGCCGGTCGAGCGCGGCATCGCGGTGCTCCTCGGGATGGAGCCGGTCGACGCCCCCCGGCTCGTCGGGCCGGAGGACTACGCGCGATGGGCACAGCTCGCGGCGGAGGCGCTCGAGGGGTTCGACGCCCTGTACGTCCACATCAAGGGCCCGGACGTGCCGGCCCACGACGGTCGGGCGGAGGACAAGCGGGACGTCGTCTCGACCATCGACCGCGCCTTCTTCGGGGAGCTGCTGCCCGCGGTCGACCTCAGACGAACCGTGGTGGCCGTCACGGCCGACCACTCGACCTCGTGCGCGCGCAAGGCCCACACTGCGGAGCCGGTCCCGCTGCTCGTGAGCGGGGGCCCCGTGCGGCCGGACGGGGTCGGCGAGTTCGGCGAGCGGGCGTGCGCCGGAGGAGCGCTCGGCCTGCTCCGAGGGGTCGAGGTCCTGCCGCACCTCGTGCCGCTCCTGTCGTCGTAGGCGTCACGGGCGCGCGGACCTCCATCTCCGGAAGCAGCCCGGACGTATACTTCCGCGGAGCAACCCGGGCCGGGGGCGGCCTTCGACGGAGGAGGGCATCACCGGGGTGGCACAGACGAGCGCCACGGAGCAGGCGGTCCAGCCTGCCTCGACCGCACCGCCGGGGGGCGAGGCACCCCAGCAGATCGTCGGCCGCTCTCCCTGGGACATCTTCTGGGGGCGGTTCCGTCAGGACAAGTTCGCGATCGGCGGTCTCGTCTTCATCGCGTTCCTCATCGTCCTCGCGCTGGTCGCCCCGCTGATCTCCAAGTACGTCGTCCACCACGGCCCGAACCAGCTCTTCGTGTTCACCGAGTTGAACGAGTTCGGGCTTCCCAAGGGCCCCAACGGCCACTTCTGGTTCGGAGCCGACACGTCCGGCCGCGACTTGTTCGTCCAGGTCCTCTACGGGGCAAGGACCTCGCTGATCGTGGCGTTCCTCGCCACCGGCATGGCCATGGTCATCGGGGTGATCATGGGGGTCGTCGCCGGGTTCTACCGCGGGAAAATCGACACCTTCGTGTCGCGCCTGATCGACGTGGTGCTCTCGCTGCCGGTGCTGCTCCTCGCGCTCGGGCTCGTGTCCGCCTGCGGGCTGCAGAACAAGGGCTGCCTGGGGGGCCTCATCCGGCCGGGCCTGCTCCTCGTGAGCATGGTGATCGGGCTCTTCTCCTGGCCGTACATCGCCCGCATCGTGCGCGGCCAGGTGCTCTCGCTTCGCGAGAAGGAGTTCGTGGAGGCGGCCCGAGCCATGGGAGCCGGCGACGGCACGATCATGCTCCGGGAGATCCTGCCGAACATCGTGGCGCCGATCATCGTGTACACCACGCTGATCATCCCCAGCAACGTGATCTTCGAGGCCACGCTCTCGTTCCTGGGGATCGGCGTCCCGGCGAGCACGCCCTCGTGGGGTCGGCAGCTCTCCGACGCCAGCAACGCGTTCAGCTACGCGTGGTGGACCATGGTCTTTCCCGGCCTGTTCCTCTTCGGGACGACGCTGGCGTTCAACCTCGTGGGCGACGGGCTCCGGGACGCCTTCGATCCGCGAGGGTTCGTGCGCACGTACAAGCAGAAGGAGAAGCGGAAGTCCCGGCGGAAGGAGGCCCGCGTCGCTCCGGAGGCCGCCTCCTAGGAGGCGCCGGTCGCGGGCCGAACCCACGAAAGGGGGGTCCATGAGGCGATATGCCAAGGTGCTCGTCCTCGCGGTGGTCCTGGCGATGGGCGCCGTCGCCTGCGGGGGCGGGGGAGGGGGCGGGGGCAACGCCACGAGCAGCCCGTCCGGCGCCAAGCCGCAGAAGGGCGGAACGCTCAACATCGCCCAGCTCGGCGACGTGACGGCGGCCTTCGACCCGCAGAAGGAGTACTACCAGGTCTCGTTCGCCTACTACCAGTGCTGCCTGCTGCGGACGCTGCTCAGCTACAACGGCCAGGACTCCGCCCACGACGGCACGACCCTGTTCCCGGACCTCGCCACCGGGATGCCGGAGGTGTCCTCCGACAACCTGACGTGGACGTTCCACCTCAAGCAGGGCATCCATTACGCGCCCCCGATGCAGGACGTCGAGATCACCGCGCCCGACATCATCCGGGCGCTGTACCGGGAGGCCACGCCCTCGGTGGCGGCGGGCTACGGCTTCTACTACAACGTCATCCAGGGGTTCAGCGACTACGCGAACGGCAAGGCGAAGACCATCAGCGGGCTGTCGGCACCGGATGACTTCACGCTCGTCGTCAAGCTGACCGAGCCCGCCGGCGACCTCGGGTACCGGTTCGCGCTCCCGGCCACGGCTCCGATCCCGCCGAGCCCCTCCGACCCGAAGGCCGTTCTCGGCGTGGCGACCGGCCACGACGACGACTACGGCCGGTTCCTGGTCGCGTCCGGCCCGTACATGTTCGAGGGTTCGGAGAACCTGGACTTCTCGGTGGCGGCGTCGCAGCAAAAGCAGGTCGCCGGCTACGTGCCGAACAAGTCCTACTCGCTGGTGCGCAACCCGTCGTGGGACCCGTCCACCGACGACCTCCGGCCCGCCTACGTAGACGCGATGCAGGTGCAGATCGGCGGTGACGAGTCCGTGCTCGACCAGAAGGTCGAGGCGGGCGAGGGCGACCTCGTGTTCGACACGTCGGCGCCCGAGCCGGAGTTCATCCAGAAGTTCCAGACCACGCCGGACCTGAAGGACCAGATCTTCATCGACCCGACCCAGGGCAACTACTACGCGACGATGAACCTGGGAACGCCCCCGTTCGACGACATCCACGTCCGGAAGGCGGTCAACTACGCGATCGACAAGGACGGCTTCCGGAGGATCGGCGGAGGGCCGGCGACGGCCGAGATCGCGGGTCACTTCGTGCCCGACAGCATGCTCAACAACCTGTTGAAGGACTACAACCCGTACGCCACGCCCAACGACCAGGGCGCCGACACGCCGGACGGGCTGAACCTCGCCAAGCAGGAGATGGCGCAGTCGAAATACGACCACAACGGCGACGGGGTCTGCGACGACCCGGTCTGCAAGAACGTGCTGACCGTGGCCAACAACACCAAGACGGCACAGGCCCAGGCCTCGCTCATCCAGCAGAACCTGCAGAAGATCGGGATCACGCTCGACATCAAGTCGTTCACGCAGAGCGCGGCCTACGGAAAGGTCTTCGACCCGAAGAACCACATCGCGTTCACCACGGGATGGGCGGGCTGGCTGAAGGACTACCCGGACGCCTACACGTTCTTCTTCCCGGTGATGTACGGCCCGAACATCCTGGACCAGTACAACACCAACTACTCGATGGTCGGGGCGACCCCCGAGCAGATGAAGAAGTACGGGTACTCGGTCACACAGGTTCCGAGCATGGACGCGCAGATCGAGAAGTGCTTCCCGCTCACCGGCGACGCGCGCGTGCAGTGCTGGGCCGACGCCGACAAGTACCTGATGGAGAACGTCGTGCCGATCATCCCGCTCGAGTTCTCCAACAACATCACGATCGTGTCCAGCCGGATCACGAACTGGACCTACTCGGCGTACAACGACAGCGCCTCGCTCGACTACCTGGCGATCGCGCAGTAGCGAAGGAGGAATCGACAGAGCCGTGAGGGGCCGGCCGGCGACCGGCCCCTCACGGCGCACGGCGACGAAGGGACGCGGAACGCGATGGGCAGGTACCTGATCCGGAGGATGCTCTTCTTCGTCCTCGTCCTGTTCGTCGTGTCGGTCGTGACCTTCATCATCTTCGTCAAGCTGCCGTCGGTGGATCCGGCCATCCGCGCGGCGGGTCGCCATCCCAGCCCGAGGCTGCTGGCGACCATCCGGCACAAGTTCGGTCTGGACCGGCCGCTCTACGTCCAGTACTGGAACTTCGCGAAGGGGCTCATCCCCCTCCCGGGCCTCTTCCTCAACAAGGAGGTCTACTTCTCGTACCAGAACCACGTGCCGGTGAGCGAAGACATCTACTCGCGGCTGCCGGTGACGATCACGCTGACCGTCGGGGCCGCCATCATCTGGCTCCTCATCGGCATCCCGATCGGGGTGGTGTCGGCCATCAAGCCCCGGACGGCCATCGACCGTGCCGGGATGATCTTCGCCCTGTTCGGGGTGTCGGCGCCCGTCTTCTGGCTGGCGCTGCTCGCCCTGTACATCTTCTGGTTCAAGCTCGGGATCGCTCCCTCGAGTGGCATCCCGCCGGGGGAGTCGATCTGGGTGTCGATCCTGAAGGGTCGTTTCGTCTTGCCGTGGTTCACGCTCGCGCTGTCGACGGCGGCGTTCTACTCGCGCATGGTCCGCGGCAACCTGATGGAGGCGATGAGCGAGGACTACATCCGGACGGCCCGGGCCAAGGGCCTGTCGGAGCGCCGGGTCATCTTCAAGCACGGCCTCCGAAGCGCGCTCACGCCGGTCGTGACGATGTTCGGGATGGACGTGGCCTTCCTGCTCGGTGGGGCGGTGGTCACCGAGACCGTCTTCCAGCTCCCGGGCATCGGCCAGTACGCGTGGACGGCCATCACGGTCAACGACTTCCCCCCGATCATGGGCGTGACCGTGCTCGGCGCGCTGTTCATCGTGGTCGCCAACCTGCTCGTGGACATCGTGTACGCGTTCCTCGACCCCCGTGTCCGATACGCCTGAGCCCATCCCGGCGACCGCAGCCGTCCGGTTGCGGAATCCCGCCCCCGACAATCCCGCCCCATCCCGCCCCCCGTATCACAGGGTAGGTCCGTCCCGGGCGGCCGGGTTTTGTGGCGCTCAGGGGCCTGTCATAGACTTCGCGCTCGAGCGGGACTGCAGGGAGCGGGGATGAGCCAGGTCGGGATGGACACGGTCGTGGAGTCCGCGGCTCCCGAGGCGGGGGAGCCCTCGGCACAGATCCTCGGCCGGTCCCCCTGGGAGCTCTTCTGGCGGCGCTTTCGGTCCGATCGGGTGGCGCTCGTGGCGCTCGCCTTCATCGTGTTCCTGGTGCTCATCGCCATCGCGGCCCCGGTGATCGCCGACCACGTCAACCACCACGGGCCCAACCAGCTCAATACCGACCTCACGACCGCGATCGGCCTCCCCGCCGTCGGGCCGAGCAAGGCCTACTGGTTCGGCGTGGACACCGTCGGCCGCGACGTCTTCGTCCGAACCATGTACGGGGCCCGCACGTCCCTCCTGGTGGCGTTCATCGCGACGGGACTGTCCGTGGTGCTGGGGACCATCCTGGGCACGCTCGCCGGCTTCTTCGGTGGCTGGGTCGACACGGTCGTCTCGCGGGTCATCGACATCGTGCTCTCGCTCCCGATCCTGCTGCTTGCCATCGGGATCGCGGCCGCGTGCTCGATCACCGCCAAGGGCTGCTTCGGGGGGCTGATCCAGCCCGGGATCTCGCTGGTGGTGGCGATCATCGCGCTGTTCAGCTGGCCCTACATCGGGCGCATCGTTCGCGGTCAGGTCCTGTCGTTGCGGGAGAAGGAGTTCGTGGAGGCCGCCCGGGCCCAGGGTTTCACGAGCGCGGGCATCATGTTCCGCGAGATCCTTCCGAACCTCGCGGCCCCGATCATCGTCTACACGACACTGATCGTTCCCAGCAACATCATCTTCGAGGCGTCGCTGTCGTTTCTGGGAGTCGGCATCCCGCCGACGACGCCGTCCTGGGGACGGATGATCTCGGACGCCGCGAACGGGCAACTCTACACCGCGGCGTGGTGGATGTTGCTCGCGCCCGGCATCGCGCTCGTGCTCACGACCCTTGCCTTCAATCTGGTGGGCGACGGGCTGCGGGACGCGCTCGATCCGAGGATGGGCGGATGAGAGGAACGCACACAGAGAGGAGGTCGATCTCGGCGCACATGAACGTGGGAAGCGACACCATCGAAGTCATCTGGGAACGGAAGAGAGGGGGGACATGGTGAGGATCAGAGGAATCTCCAAGCTCCTCGTCCCGGTAGCCGTCTTGGCGATCGTCGCGACCGCCTGCGGCGGGGGCGGCGGGGGCGGTGGCGCCACCCAGTCGCCTTCGGCCTCCGGCGGCGTCACCAAGGGCGGAACGTACCGGACCTCTGCCGAGGACTTCGGCTTCACCGACGCGTTCGACCCGACCGGCGAGTACCTGGGCTCGGCGTTCGGCCTGTATTCCGACCTGCTGCTCCGGAACCTCGTCACCTACAAGCACATCGCCGGGGTTCCGGGGGACCAGATCGTGCCGGACATCGCCTCCAGCTGGGAGACGTCTGCGGACGGTCTGACGTGGACCTTCCACCTGAAGTCGGGCGTCAAGTGGGGGCCGCCGCTGAACCGGGACGTCACCTCGAAGGACGTCGAGTACGCGTTCGAGCGGATCAACCTGAAGTCGCTCGCCGCGCAGTACGGCTTCTACTACGACGGCGTGATCAAGGGCATGACGGGCTCGGAGAAGAGCCTGCACCCGGTGTCCGGCATCGAGACCCCGAACGACACGACCATCATCTTCCACCTCACCGCCCCGACCGGCGACCTCCTGTACCGGCTGGCGATGCCGGCGGCCGCCCCGGTCCCACCCGAGGTGGCCGGGTGCTTCACGAAGGCCGGTGAGTACGGACGGTACGTGATGTCCTCGGGCCCGTACATGATCAAGGGCGAGGACGCGCTGGACATCTCGTCCTGCAGCGCCCTCAAGCCGATCTCGGGGTTCGACCCGACGAAGTTCATCGTCTTCGTCCGGAACCCGAACTACGACCCGAGCACCGACGATCCCGCGGTGCGGGAGAACAACGTCGACGGTGTGGTGATCACGATCGACACCAACACCGACGACATCTACCAGAAGATCCAGGCCGGCGAGCTGGACGGGAACGGGTACCCGGCGGGCGAGCCCCCGGCACCGATCCTGCGCCAGTACCTGACCGATCCCAGCCTGAAGCCGCTGCTGCACGTCGACTCGGGCGACCGGACCTGGTACATCTGGATGAACCTGCTGGTCCCGCCGTTCGACGACATCCACGTCCGCAAGGCCGTGAACTACGTAATGGACAAGGCGGCGCTGCAAAAGGCCTGGGGCGGGCCGACCCACGGACAGATCGCCACGTCGATCGAACCGCCGACGGTCCTGGCCACGACCGCCGACTACGACCCGTACCCCTCGCCGAACCACGAGGGCGACGTCCAGGCGGCCATGGACGAGATGAAGCAGTCCAAGTACGACACCAACGGCGACGGCAAGTGCGACGCGAGCGTGTGCAACAACGTGCTCATGATCAACCGGAACTACGCGCCGTGGACCGACATGGGCCCGGTCATCCAGAACAGCCTGGCCCAGATCGGGATCAACGTGAAGATCCGCGAGCTCGACTCGAGCACGGCGTACACGACCGACCAGACCGTGAAGAACCTGGTCCCGATCGCGGCCAACGCCGGCTGGGGCAAGGACTACGCCGACCCGTCGACGTTCGGTGTGCTGTTCATCAGCAGCGGCATCTCGTGCACCGGGCAGATCAACTACTCCGAGGTCGGGATGACCGAGGCTCAGGCCAAGGAGTGCGGTGTCCTCGACGCCTGGAACGCCGTCACCGACAACGGGAAGAACCCGCTCCCGAGCGTCGACGACAAGTTCAACCAGTGCTCGGCGCTGCAGGGCGAGGACCGCACGAACTGCTGGACCGAGTTCGACAAGAACCTGATGGAGAA
>JAJPHY010000001.1 GCA_021325015.1 Actinomycetota bacterium
CCGGAGACTCCGAGGAGCCTCTCGGCGGCGGGGTTCAAGAACACCAGACGGCCCTCCCGGTCGAACAGGAGCACTCCGTCGGCCAGGCTCGAGAGGATCTCCCGGTGTCGGCGCTCCTCGGCCGCGAGCGCCGCCGCCGCCTCGCGTTGCTCCGTCACGTCCTCGACCATGCCGACGGCCTGGCGGGGCGAGCCGTCGGGGTTTCGGACGAGGGACACGGTGAGCCGGCCGTGGACGATCTTGCCGTCGCTTCGGAGGTAGCGCTTGTCGAGCCCGTAGTGGGACCGCTCGCCTCGGACGAGCTCCTCGAAGAGCTCCCAGTCGGCCCACACGTCCTCGGGGTGGGTGAACTCGGGGAACGTCATCAACCGCAGCTCCTGCTCGGTGTAGCCGAGGATCTCCTCGAGTCGACGGTTGGCCGCCAGTGGACGTCCCTCCAGATCCACGAGAGCCATGCCGATGCCCGCCTCCTCGAAGATCGCCCGGAACACCTCCTCGGTCAGCCGCAGGGAGTCGGTCTGCGCGCTGGACCCTGCGCCGGTCTTGGGTGAGGGCGGGATGTGGTGATGGGATCGGATGGTGGACACGGTTGTCAGACTCCGCGCGACCGAGTACCTCGTTCAAGGTATCGGCGGGCCACAAGCCCCCTTGAGCCGGCGGGATGACGCCCCGCGGGGCCTGCCCGGCGCACCCTGGCGCCGGGGGCGGGAAGCTCAGCTCGCTCCCGGTCCCGAGCAGATCTCGGGCGTGCCTGTTCCCTACCCGGGCTGCGGGGAGACCACCCGGATGTTGAAGTGACCGGTCCCCTTCACCGCCCAGAGCCGCAGCCACAGGGCGAGGTACATCTCCGTCCCACGCGCCGTGGTGATGTCTCCCAGGTCCACGATGTCCGCGGGGTCCCACCCGAAGTCCACGAGGATCTCAGCCACCCGCGCCTTGGCTCGCTCGTCGTTGCCACTCAGGAAGACGTTGTGAGACCCGGGGACGAGGCCGGGGTTCACCATTACGTCTGCGTTGACCGTGTTCAGGGCCTTGACCACCATGGCATCGGGGAAGGTCCGCTGGATCTGCTCACCCAGGGAGTCGGTGTTGCAGACAGAGAGCGTGGGAGGAAGGCCCGAGGCCGGGTCGATGGGGTTGGACACGTCGATCAAGACCTTGCCGGCCAGGTTGGGGGCACCGGCCATCTGGAGGGCCTGGAGGGAGGCCGCCCCGGCCGTGGCGTTCACCACGACCTCCCCGAAGGCGGCGGCCTCGGCGAAGGTGCCGGACCGACCCCCACCACCCACGGACGCCGCCCACTCCTTGGCCGCGGGGTTGTCGGCACTTCGCGAGCCCATCGCTACCTCGTGGCCGAGCTCCACAAGTCTCGAGGCGAGGACCCGGCCGACCCTGCCGGTCCCAAGGACGCCGAACCGCATCTCCCCTCCTCTCCCGTTCCGGCACTCAGCTGCTGCCGGGGCGACGTCCTAGCGTACCCGCAGCGCGAGGCGGCCTGAGCTTCGATCCGGAAGATCGAACGAGTCGACCGATGGAGGCCGGGCGATGAGGAGACCGTCGCCGAGCGAGCTCGTGTGGGCGAGGAGATCGAGCGCCTGGTCACAGAGATGTACGCGCAGGGACTTTCCACCCGCCGCGCCCTCGACCCTTCCGGGTCGAGACCCCGCGCACGAAGCACTCCGCCGCGACCTCGTGTAGGGCCTGCTCGCCCCGCCTCCTGGGCTCCACCAGCCAGGAGGACAAGTGGCTTCCTCCGGCGGAGCTTGGGGATCTCGAGATCGATCGTCCTCACCCGGATGTCCCACCCACGCCCCCGGTAGCAGCCCGCGGCCGGTTCACCTGGTCTCTCGGCTGCCCGATCGCGCTTCCCGCATCCGTAGGATCCCGCACGATCATCTTCGTCCCGAGGACCATGGCAAGTCGATGGCAGTGCTAGAGAGAGCGTGCGCCGTCGGTGGCGCAGGAGCGCTCGAACCTCCGACGCGAATCATGAGTTTCGCGGCCCGCGTGCTCCCGTTCCGTCCGGTGTGTGACAGCTCGTCGCGCGGGAGCCCGGCCAAAGCCGGGCTCCGAGCGATGCCCCGTCCGGATGGACTCACCCGGTGACCCCGGCGAGCGTCGGGCGAGCCTCCGGCGCTTCGAGCACTTCGGCTTCGGGCGATGCGAGCGCGGCCGGCCGGAAGCCCTTCACGATAAGGTAGGCCGCCAGGCTCATCTCCCACGCGAACACCGGCAGCGCGCCGAGCGCTCCCCACGCCGAGACCTGCTCGGTCAGGCCGAACAGCACCGCCGTCGCGACCGCGAAGATTGCGGGCCCGCCGATCAGGCCGAGCACCGCGATCGATCGCGGCACCAGCCGGGACCGGTACATCAGGTACGCGAGCATCAGCGTGTTGGGCCCCAGCGCGAGGTTCGGGCCGAACAGGAAGGTCCAGTCGTGGATCGCGACGAGCGACCGGCCCGCGACCACGAGCGAGACTGCCCTCGCGCCGGTCGCTCCGGCGAGGTCGTGCCGGAGCGTGACGATCGCGAGCAGGCTCATGACGCCCACGAGGATCGCGGTGGCTTCGAAGAGCCGCCCGACGACGTAGCCGAGCGCGAACCCGTGGTGCTGTCGCCTCACGATTGGATAGAGCGTGACCGCGGTGCCGATGACGGCGATCGCGGTGATCACCTCGAACAGCGCGCCGAGCGACACGCCCGCGTCCGCCGACCCACCGAGGACGTACCGCGGATCGTGCAGGACGGCGTGGTACAGGGCGAACGGCGCCGGCACCGACGCGACGAACGCGACGATGAAGAACAGCCCGGCGACCAGCGCGGTCTTCCTGGTCGAGCTCATGTCCCCACCCCTTCTCTCGAACGCCCGGCCTGGGCTCTCCCCGGGTGTACGGTGTACGCTGTGAGCCACATGGTAGGTGTACGCAGTACACTTGTCAACACGGATCTGCGGGCGGAGAGATGGTCGGGAGGGCTGAGGGTAAGGGCACCGGAGCGCACCGGAGGCGGCTGACCAGGGACCTGGTGGTGCGCACAGCGGTGGAGATCGCCGACGCGGGTGGGCTCGAGGCGCTCAGCATGCGGGCCCTCGCCGATCGGCTGGGCGTCGTGCCGATGGCCATCTACAAGCACGTGGCGAGCAAGGAGGAGCTCCTGGACGCGATGGTCGACGTCGTGTTCTCGGAGGTGGAGGTGCCGGGCGGCGTCGGCTGGAGGCGGGCGATGCGCGAGCGGGCGATCTCGATGCGGCAAGCCCTCCTCCGGCATCCGTGGGCGGTCGGCCGGATGGAGTCCGCAACGCCCGGCCCGGCGAACCTGCGTCACCACAACGACGTGCTGCGGTGCCTCCGCGAGGACGCGGGGTTCTCGTTCCGAATGGCCGTGCACGCGTACAGCGCGATGGACAGCTACATCTACGGCTTCGCCCTCCAGGAGAAGACCCTCCCGCTGGAGAGCCCGGAGGCCGCCGCCGAGGAGGCGGAGCGGAGGGCGCGGGAGACCGCCAGGGTGATGGTCGCGGAGACCCTGGCCCGGGAGTTCCCCTACCTGGTCGAGGTGGTCGCTGAGCTGGGGTCGGGCCGGTACGACTACGCAGCGGAGTTCGAGTGGGGCCTGGACCTCATCCTGGATGGGATTGAGAGGCGAGGCAAGGGAGATGTCGGGGAATGACGAGGCGTCCTGGCCTCCGCGTGCCTGATCGGGTCAGGCCCCGTGGTCGGTTCCGCCGGGCGGTGTGACTCCGTGATCGAAGGCATCGTTCTGGTGGAGGGCCCATCGACGTTCGTCCGCTCGCTCCCCGGGTGGCTGATCCTTCGCGCCCTCGGGTCCGGCCGTCGAGGCGGCACCGGCCAGCCAGTGACGCGAGGCCCCACCTCCATCGCGGCCGGGTCTAGGATCCTCGGACGCCGCATCGAGGGCGCCAGGTTACGTACCGGCCAGAGCCAGCGCGATCAGGTCCCGGGTACCCAGGGCAACCCGGAACCCCACGGCTCCTGTGACACTCGGCGTGAGGACGGGGGTGACATCGGTGGTGGACGACGTTGACACGATGCTGGCCAAGGCCAGAGAGGGGGCCGGCCTGTCCCAGTAAGCCGCGGCCGTCCACGCAACCGGGTCAACTCCACCGGATGGGTCGACTCCATCAGGTCGTTAGGCGGCACACCAGATCAGCCGGGGCAGTTCAGGATCGCAGGCCGAGCCAACCGAAGATCACCCCCGGGAGTAGGACGAGGGTCGGTATCCAAAAGATGGGCGGAAGGTCGCCGAACCGGATGGAGATCCCTGCATTCACGTAAGGCTTGAAGATGAGGAACCAGTAAGGGAGAACTACCAGCCCCGCTAGGACGAGGGTTACGAACGCCCATCCTTGGTGGTGGCGAAGGCCGAACCATGCGAGAGAAACGATGAAGATGCCTATCATGACGAGCGCTCCGCCAGCGTTGGTCATGAATAGCGTGCGGAACGTTGCCAACTCCTTGTTCCTATCTAGCAGTTCAGACGGTGGTGTTCCGAAGAGTTGTGTATCGGTTCGTTGTGAGATGAAGATGACGCCGCGTCCGAATCCTGAGTTGACGAAGATCGGGGTCAGGATCCCGATCAACAGATGAATGGCTCCTGACACCAGGAAGCAGATCACGCTAACACCGAGCGGGGTTGCCCAGTGAAACGCGGCCGCCGTGCGAGATTGATCCATGCCAGACTCCTTCGACCGAGAGTTTCCCTTGTCGAGCGCCGCCCAACGCGATCCAGCCTGCGGTTCGTCCGGTTCGAACAGGTGTCTCCGTTTCGCACTTCACACTTCACCCCGAGCCGCGGGCAAGCGCTGGCCGAGCAACCGGCCGAACGGCCCCAGCACGGCATAGGTCAACCGTTGTAGCCATCTTGGCGGCCGCGTGACGCGGACGGTCGACCAGAACGTCTGTCCGAACACGCCGAGGAGCAGGACCGGCGGCATCCCGCTGCGGCTCAACCGCCCGGCCTGTGCGAGGCCGAAGAGAGCCTCGAAGAAGGCTTCCGTGTCCAGGGCCGGCTCGAACACCTGCCGGTACTCGGCGGACTCGCTGCCCTCGACCCAGAAGTGGTGCGGCGTACCCGGCGGGATGCTGACTTCCTCGCCGGCGACCACGACGCGTTCCAGGCCGGCGATGCGGAACCGGAGCGCTCCGCGATGCACCGCGAACCGACTGGTCTGGTACGGGTGCACATGCTCGGGCTCTCGTTCCGCACTGGAGGGGCTCACGCACTCGAGAACGAGCCGCGCGCCGGCGGACGCACTCGCGGTTTCGACGAACTGGACGCGTTGCCCGGTCCGGGGGTTTACGATCTCCTGTCCGATCTGTGCCATGTCACAGCCCCCTTTAGGCCGTGCGATCCCCATGGGGTGGTGACACACGAAATCTTCGTGGGCCGAGGCACCCGCAGCTCCGAGCGGCTGCGATGATACCCGCCGTCACCGACAACGGCAGCGGGCCGTCTCGGTGGTAGGCATCGCCGGGTACGTGGGTCCACGCCGATCCTCCCGTGCCGGTGCAACACCACGACCTGACGGTACCGGGTGCTGAGCGAGCTTCAATGGGGCCGCGACCATCTGGTCGCGGAAACCCCGCCCGACGAGAAGGGGGGCCTCATCCGAGAGCTCGAGCTTCAATGGGGCCGCGACCATCTGGTCGCGGAAACACCGCGGGCAACCTGCTCATCGCCATCGTCGCGGTGCTTCAATGGGGCCGCGACCATCTGGTCGCGGAAACCTCGTCACAGCCGTCGGCCCTTTCTGTCGATCGGCGCGCTTCAATGGGGCCGCGACCATCTGGTCGCGGAAACCATGTCCATGTGTCCGGACAGCCCGAGATCGTCATCGTGCTTCAATGGGGCCGCGACCATCTGGTCGCGGAAACGCTCCCGAGCCAGGGGCGCGCACGCGGCGAGTGGCTGCTTCAATGGGGCCGCGACCATCTGGTCGCGGAAACGGGACCCGATCGCTGGGCTCTACGCCGAGCGGGCGCGCCGGCTTCAATGGGGCCGCGACCATCTGGTCGCGGAAACCGAGCCGCCAGATAGCGGTGGCGATCGCCACCATAGCGCTTCAATGGGGCCGCGACCATCTGGTCGCGGAAACGGCAGCAATAGCCCAGGTCACGCGGCACTGTCCTTGGCGCTTCAATGGGGCCGCGACCATCTGGTCGCGGAAACCGGCTGCACGTCCATGCCGGCACAGATGACCTTGACCAGGCTTCAATGGGGCCGCGACCATCTGGTCGCGGAAACGTGGCGAACTGCGAGGAGGCGAGGAAGCATCGCCCGCTTCAATGGGGCCGCGACCATCTGGTCGCGGAAACCGCCAGCGGGCGAAGTACCTCGCGATCATGCGGGCGCTTCAATGGGGCCGCGACCATCTGGTCGCGGAAACGAGAACGATGGGCGTGAGTCTGTGGAGGCGCTCCAGCGAGCTTCAATGGGGCCGCGACCATCTGGTCGCGGAAACCAGACACCCATCAGCGTCACCGACCGCACGACGCAGACCGGGCTTCAATGGGGCCGCGACCATCTGGTCGCGGAAACCTGACGGGCGATGAGGACCTCGACCCCGTCCTCCCGTAGCTTCAATGGGGCCGCGACCATCTGGTCGCGGAAACGCGCCTCGCCTCGCTGGCCGACATCCAGGGCCGCATCCGGCTTCAATGGGGCCGCGACCATCTGGTCGCGGAAACGGTCTCGACCTCGACCTCGTGAGCGACGGGGTCGGGGCTTCAATGGGGCCGCGACCATCTGGTCGCGGAAAC
>JAJPHY010000014.1 GCA_021325015.1 Actinomycetota bacterium
CCGCGGTGACCACCAGCCTCGCAAGCGACATCCCCCACCCCCGTCGTCTGAGGTGTGAACGATGTCGCGAGACAGGTGTGAACTATGTCCTGAAACCAGACACCGCCGTCCCGACCGAAGGGTCGGGCGACCGCTGTTGCCCGTAGGGGCATCGGGTGTTTGACGAACCGCGAGGGCCCCCGCTAGCCTTGCGCGGGCCGCCGAGGCAGCCCGCTTGTCCATGCGGAGACGGCAGACCGGCATTCGCGGTCGCATCATGGGGGGCGCCGTCGCCCTCCTCCTCGCGCTTTCCACGGCGGTGACCACCGCGACGCTCTCCTCGGCCGCGCCGTCCAAGCACGACGTCGAAGCCGCCAGGGCAAAGCTCGCAGCGCTGAACGACCGCCTCTCGCTCCTCGACGAGCAGTACAACCAGGAGCTCATCAGGCTCCAGGAGATCCAGAAGCGCCTGGCCGACGCTCGAGCCGCCGCCGCAGCCGCCCAGGCCGTCGCGGACAAGGCCGCCGCCGACCTGAGCGCCCGGGCGGTGCGCGCGTACCAGGGCGTCGGCTCCGAGCTCGCGCTCCTCCTCGGCGCCCACTCCTTCACGGAGTTCTCCGACCGTCTGGAGTTCATGGGGAGCATCGCCCAGGCCGATGCCGACCTCGCGGCGAAGGCCGCGAACGCCAAGCAGCAGGCCGAGTGGGCCGCCCAGCAGGCCGCGAGCGCGCTCAAGGAGCAGCAGGACGCGCTCGCCTCCATTCGTCGAAAGCGGGCCGAGATCGAGTCGGGCATCGCCGAGGCGAAGTCCCTCTACGAGCAGCTCAACAAGCGGTATCACGAGGCGCTCGCGGCGGCCGCGGCCGCGGCGGCGGCGGCCGCCGCGGCCCCGACCTCGATGCCCGCCATCACGCCTCCACCCGGCGGACCGCCCCCCGCGCCCAACCCGAACGCCCAGGCGGCGGTCGACGCCGCGTACTCAGTGATCGGAACCCCCTACGTCTACGGGGCCGCGGACCCGAACGTCGGGTTCGACTGCTCGGGGCTCACGATGTGGGCGTGGGCGCACGCGGGCGTCTCGCTGCCCCACTCCTCCGAGATGCAGTACCAGGTGCTCCCGCACGTCGACCGGACCGACCTGCAGCCGGGCGACCTCCTGTTCTTCTACTCGCCGATCCACCACGTCGGCCTGTACATCGGCGGCAACAACATGATCGACGCGAACCACCCCGGGGACGTCGTGAACATCCGGCCGATCACCTGGGACGTGTACGTCGGCGCCGCCCGCCCGTAGGCCCGCTCCTGACGACCCGTCAGTGGGTCGGCCGCACCTCCCCATCAGCCCCCGTCGCGTCGACGTCCCAGTGGCGCCCGAACGCGTGCATCCCGTGGACGAAGATCCGCCCGATCTCCTCGGGAACGGCCGGGTTGATCACGATCCGGCCGTCCCGCGCCTCGAGCCCGAGCATGGCCCGGATGAAGACGAACGGCGCCCCGGTCGCCCACGCCTGGGGGCTGCACGCGGTCGGGTACGGGACCGGGAACCGCCCGAGGCTCCGCTCGAACCCGGCGAACGCCTCCGGCAGCCGGAAGGCGCTGAACGACGCCGCTTCGAGCTGCGCGAGCGCGATCCGGTTGGCCTCCTCGCGGAACCCGAGACGCGCGAGCCCGAGCGCGGCGATCGCGTTGTCGTGGGGCCAGACCGTGCCCGTGTGATAGCCGATGGGGTTGTAGCCGGCGTCCTCCGTCGAGAGCGTGCGAACGCCCCAGCCCGAGAACATCTCCTCGGACATGAGCAGGCGGGCGACGCGCGCGGCCCGGTCCTCCGGCACGATCCCGGACCACAGGAGATGGCCCATGTTCGACGTCAGCGAGTCGATCTGATGCTTGTCGCCGTCGAGGCCCACCACGTAGTAGCCGCCGCGGGTCTCCGTCCAGAAGTCGCGGTTGAACCGCTCCCGAAGCGCCGCCGCCTCGGCCCGCAGGCGTGAGGCCAGCTCGGCGTCCCCCGCGACCTGTTCGGCGAGCTCGGCGACGCGCAGCTTCGCGTCGTACACGTACCCCTGGATCTCCGCGGTGGCGATCGGCAGGTAGGGGATCCGCCCGTCGGAGAACTGGACCCCGTCCCAGGAGTCTTTCCAGCACTGGTTCCCGAGACCCTGCGAGGACCTCGTCTGATACTCGACGTAGCCGTCGCCGTCGCGGTCCCCGTAGCGGTCGATCCACCCGAGCGCGGCGACCACGTTCGGCCAGCGGGCGCGGACGAACTCGTCGTCGCGTTCGAACCGCCAGTACTCGGACATCAGGATCAGGTACAGGGGCGTGGCGTCGGCCGTCCCGTAGTACGGGCTGTGGGGCTTCTCGCCCGTCACGGTGAGCTCGCCGTTTCGGACCTCGTGGAGGATCTTGCCCGGCTCCTCGTCGCGGAAGTCGTCCTCCCGCGTGCCCTGGAGGGCCCCGAGCAGGTGGAGCGCCCCGCGCGCGAGCTCGGGACCGACCCACACGGTCTGGAGCGAGGTGATCAGGGTGTCCCGACCGAACAGGGTCATGAACCAGGGCAGCCCGGCGGCCGGCAACACGTAGGGCTCGCCCTTGATCCGCCCGGTGATCCGAAGCGCCGCGAGGTCGCGGATGGACCTGTTGGACACGTTCACGAGGAGCGCGCTGTCCGAGCGGAACCTCGGGACCTCCGCCAGCCACGCGGTCAGCGCGCCCTCGGCGTGCTCCTGTTCCTCACCGAACTCCTCGTGCACGGGCTCGAGTACCGTGTCGTTCACACGGACGGTGACGCGCAGGAGTGCCGCGAACGTGTGGCGCGAGGGGAGCTCCACGTCCCAGACGAAGGCGTTGCCGTCGATCCGCGCCTCGAGCCGATCCACGTCGCGCCCCTCGAACCCCTCGAGCACCCGGCTTCGGACGGCTCGGACGTTGGTCTCGGCGAGGAACCCGCCCCGCTCGTAGTGGAAGTGGAGGAGTTGCTCCCCTTGGTCGTGCTCGACGTCGATCCACGCGCTGCGGTCGCGGACCGCGCTCTTGACCTCGAACAGGTCCGCGAAGTCCGAGCCCGCGCTCAGCCGGAGCTCGAACCGGACCGGCCCGGGCGTGGAGTTGTAGACCGCGATCTGCTCGTGCACGCCGCCCCCGACGAACCGGAACCGCCGGATCGACAGGCTGTTCGCCCGCAGGTTCGGCAGCTCGGGGTTGGTGAGGAAGAACGCGGCCGAGTAGTGGTCGACCGCCTGCGACTTGAGCAGCGACAGGGCTCGACCGTTCAGGCGAAGCTCCCAGCAGGACAGGAACCTCGTGTCGTCGTGAAGGAGACCCCCGATCGAGCCCGTCGGGACGTCTCCGAAGGCGTTGGAGAACATGAACGTTCGCCCCTCGAGGATGGCGATCGCGTCGGTCCCGAGCTCCGGCGGGAACGGGCGGTCCGCCCCGGGCTCCGGCGGGCGCGGGTGCGGGTACGGGTCGGCGGGCGTCGGCCGGCGGACGGCCGGGGTGGGGGTCGCGGACCCTCCGGCGATCGGCGGGGGCTCGCCGGGTACCTCGCCCTCGGCCGCGGACGCGAGGTCGGTCAAGCGTCGCTCGGCCTGCGCGACCAGGGCCTCGTTCCCGATCGCCCGGGCCTCGGCGCGGGCCCGCTCGAGCAGCTCGCGCGCCTGGCGCCGCCGGAGGGCGGCCTTGTCGGACGTCGCGTACTTCAGACGCTCGTCCGCCTTCACGATCAGCTCGAAGATCTCCTTTGGATCCACGTCGCCTCCGCCGTCGTCGCGGGCGCCCGCAGGGCGAGGGTCTCAGCTGCGATCTCGCTCGTCGAGGTACCGCCGGATCGCGATCGCCGCGGCCGCTCCCTCGCCGACGGCCGAGGCGAGCTGCTTGGTCGAGCCCGACCGCACGTCGCCGGCGGCGAACACGCCCGGCATCGCCGTCCGGAACCCGGCGTCGGTCACGATGAACCCACCGGCGTCGAGCTCGACGCTACCCTCGAGGAACCCCGTGTTCGGGTCGAGCCCGATGAACACGAAGCACCCCTCCGGCCGGTACTCCTCCAGCGTGCCGGTTTCGAGATCGAGCGCGATCACCGCCCCGAGCTTCCCGCTCCCGTCCTCCCTGGCCCGGAACTCCTTCACCTCACGGCCGGTCCGGATCTCCATCTTCGGATGCATCCGGACCTTGTCCTGCAGGAGCCGGCTGGCCTTGAGCGTGACGTTGCGTTCCAGGATCGTGACCTTGTCGGTGAACTCGGCGAGGAACAGACCCTCCTCGAGCCCGCTGTTGCCCCCGCCGAGGACCAGGAGCTCTTTCGAGCCGCGGTAGAAGGGGCCGTCGCACGTGGCGCAGAAGTGGATGCCGGCCCCGATCAGCTCGTCCTCGCCGGGGGCGTTGGTGCGGCGGTAGGTCGAGCCCGTGGCCACGAGCACCGCGCGGGCGTGGTAGTGCTCGCCGGTCGCCGTCTCGACGTCGACCTCGTCGTCGTCGCTCGAGATCCGGCGGGCCGAGATCGCCTGCAACATCTCCACGCCGTGGCGCCTGGCCTGCTCGACGATCCGATCGGCGAGCTCGGCTCCACCGACGCCCTCGGGGAACCCCGGGTAGTTGTCCAGGCGCTCGGTCACGCCGGCCTGCCCGCCGAGGCCCTTGCCGTCGACGACGAGCGTCTGGAGGTTCTCGCGGGCCGCGTAGATCGACGTCGTGAGCCCGGCCGGTCCGCCACCCACGACGATCAGGTCGTAGACGTGAGACATCGCCGAGCGGGAAAGCCCCAGCTTGTCGGCCAGCTCTTCGTTGGTGGGCTCGGACAGGTGCGAGCCGTCGGGGAAGATGATCGTGGGGATGATGTTGTTGCCCTCGTTCCGGCTCTGGACGATCCGCTGCCCCTCCGGATCCTGCTCGATGTCGTGCCACACGAACGGCACCCGTTGGTCGGCAAGGAAGCGCTTCGCCCGCCTGCAGTCGGGGCACCAGCTCGCCCCGTAGACCTGGATCGACGCTTCGTCCATCGCTCGCCCTCCTCGCGGCCGCCGTGGGCCTCAAGACCCCCAACCCTATCCGGACGCCGCAACTGCCGCGTTGAAGTGCGTGGGCCCCACAACGTACGGTTGCCGATGCGCACGGATCCCACCGCCGTTCGGAGGCCAAGATGATCGCCGATTCCGCGGAGTGGCGCGCGCTCGAGGCGCACCGGAACACGTTCGCCTCGCGCCACCTCCGGGACCTGTTCGCCGAGGACCCGGGCCGCGGCCGCTCGATGGCGGTCGAGGCGGCCGGGCTGTACCTGGACTACTCCAAGAACCTCGTGACCGGTGAGACCATCGAGCTCCTGCTCGCCCTCGCGGAGCGTGCCGGCCTGCACGAGCGAATCGACGCGATGTTCGCGGGCGAGCCGATCAACCGCACCGAGAACCGGGCGGCGCTGCACGTCGCCCTCCGGGCTCGGGAGGGCGAGGAGATCCGGACGGGCGGCCGAAACGTCGTCCCCGAGGTCCACGCCGTCCTGCGCAAGATGGCCGAGTTCGCCGGCCGCGTCCGCTCGGGCGACTGGACGGGCTTCACCGGCCGGAGGATCGCCAACGTCGTGAACATCGGGATCGGCGGGTCCGACCTGGGGCCGCGGATGGCCGTCGAAGCGCTGCGGGACCACGCCGACCGCTCGATGACGTTCCGGTTCGTCTCCAACGTCGACGGCGCCGACGTGTGGGAGGCCACGGCCGACCTCGACCCCGAGGAGACGCTGTTCATCGTCTCCTCGAAGACCTTCACCACCCTCGAGACCCTCACGAACGCGCGGACGGCCCGCGAGTGGCTGCTCGCGAGCCTTCGAGACGACCGCGCGGTCGCGAACCATTTCGTCGCGGTCTCGTCGAACGCGCAGGGGGTCGCCGAATTCGGGATCGACCCCGAGAACATGTTCGAGATGTGGGACTGGGTGGGCGGCCGGTACTCGCTCGACGGCGCGATCGGCCTGTCGCTCATGATCGCGATCGGTCCCGCCGGGTTCCGGGAGATGCTGGAGGGGTTTCGGGAACTGGACGAGCACGTCCGCACGGCGCCGTTCGAGCGCAACCTCCCGGTGCTCCTCGGCCTGCTGTGGACCTGGTACGGCACCTTCCTCGGCGCCGAGACCCACGCCGTCATTCCCTACAGCCGACACCTGGAGCTGTTCACGACGTACCTGCAACAGCTCGACATGGAGTCCAACGGCAAGTCGGTCGACCTCGACGGTGAGCTCATCCCGTACCAGACGGGTCCGGTCGTGTGGGGCACGCAGGGCACCGACGGGCAACACGCCTACTTCCAGCTCCTGCACCAGGGCACGAAGCTGATCCCGTGCGACCTGATCGGGTTCGTCCGGCCGACGCACGCGATCGGGCGCCACCACGACCTGCTCATGGCCAGCTTGTTCGCTCAGTCCGAGGCGCTCGCGTTCGGCAGGACGCGAGACGAGGTGCGTGCCGAGGGAGTCCCGGAGCCGCTCGTTCCGCACCGGACCTTTGCCGGAAACCGGCCAACGACCACGATCCTGGCCGACGAGCTCGACCCACGGACGCTCGGCCGGCTGATCGCGCTCTACGAGCACAAGGTCTTCACCCAGGGCGCGATCTGGAACATCGACTCGTTCGACCAGTGGGGGGTGGAGCTCGGCAAGGCGCTCGCGAGCCGGATCGTCCCCGAGCTCGAGTCGCAGACCGAGCCCGAGCTCCATCACGACTCGTCGACCAACGAGCTCATCCGTCGGTACCGGGCCGGCCGCGCTCGCCGGTCATGACCCTCGACCAACCCTCGGGGCGAATCCGCCCCTCGGGGGGCCCCGGGCTAGGAACCGGTTGCGGCGAGCGGGACCAGGGCCTCGGCCTCGGCCCGGATGGCGTCCCGGTCCCGCAGCCGCCGCAGCCAGGCCGCGGGGAGGCCGGACTCCCCCACCAGCGCGCCCAGGAGCGCGCCGGCGACCGCGGCGTTCGAGTCGGTGTCGCCGCCGAGCGAAACCACGCGCCGAATGCCCCGCTCGAAGTCCGGGCTCCGAACCATCGCCTGCAGGCCCACCGCGGCCGTGAACAGGCAGAATCCCTGGTCGGGGCCGTCGATCGCCCTGGAGCTCCCCACCACGTCGACCAGGTGCTCGAGCTCCTCTCCGCCCTCGCGCTCCCGGACGGCGTCGAGCGCCGACCGGACCACCGCCTCCCGCTCCTCACCGCGGACCAGGCCGGCGACGGCGAGCGTGACGGCCAGCCCCGCCGTCCGGCACCGCCCGTCGACGTGCGTGAGCGCCGAGAGCCTGGGCGCGAGCTCGACCAGCTCGCGCGGCCGGTGCGCGTACGCGCACCCGAGAGGCGCGCAGTACATGACCGAGCCGTTGCCGGCCGACACCTCCGGACCTCGCTCCTCCCAGACCGCTCGGGCGGCGGCCTCCGCGTCCTCGCCCCGAGCGACGCGACGCAGCACCCGGCGGGTGAGCGTCCCGGCGTCGGCGGGATCGGACAGGAACCACTCGAGGTGGCGCCCGACGAGGTCGTCCGCGTCGAACCCGCCCCGTTCGGAGAGCGAGCGCGCGAGGTTCCTCGCCATGGCCGTGTCGTCGGTCGTCGACCCCGGGGGTAGATCCATCCACGGCAGCTCGAGCGCCGGGAGTGGGTCGGGGACGTTGACCGCCCGGAGGAACTCGAACGGGGCCCCCACCGCGTCGCCGAGCGCCAGCCCGAGGACGCTCCCGACGACGCGGTCCGCGAGATCCATGCCTCCGGGGATGCTACCCGGCCGGCCCGTCGCCGGCCCGGCGCGGAGTCAGCCGAGCCGCCGGATTGGTACCCTGGGTGCCCGCATGGACAAGACCGGACCCCGTCATCGCATGTGCCGGCGCGTGGGCCAGCCCGTCTGCGGCCGCCCCAACTGCCCGGCCAACAAGGGCCCTTTCCCACGGGCCAGCACGGCCGCGGACGCAAGCGCTTCTCGGAGTACCAGGTCCGGCTGCTCGAGAAGCAGAAGCTCCGCGCGATCTACGGGGTCGGCGAGCGCCAGATGCGCATCTACTACGACCGCGCGAGCCGCAGCCGGGGCGTCACCGGCGAGGAGCTGATCCGCCAGCTCGAGACGCGCCTGGACGCCGTGGTGCTTCGCCTGGGGTTCGCGCTCACGCAGCGGCAGGCCCGGCAGCTCGTCTCGCACGGCCACGTCCTGGTGGACGGCCGTCGCGTGGACGTTCCGAGCGCCCAGGTGAAGCCCGGGCAGACGATCGAGATCTCCCCGAAGGCGCGCAACTTCGTGTTCGTCCACGAGGCGCTCGAGCTCACGCCCGATCCGCCTCCCTACCTCTATCGGAACAAGGACGAGATGAAAGGCGTGCTATCGCGCCTTCCCGAGCGCGACGAGATCCCGCTCCCGGTGCCGATCGAGGAGCGTCTCATCATCGAGCACTACTCGTAGAGGCTGCGCACCTCCGCCGCCGCCCGCTCCATCGTCTCGCACATCTGGCGAGCCTCCTCGGGCGACAGCTCGGCCTTCAGCACCTGGAAGCAGACCTGCTCCTCCTCCGCGAAGTGCCGGGCCATGAGCTCGCGCAGCTCGTGCAGGACGCGCGTGAGCGAGCGTTCGGTCGTCGCGTCGAGCCGGGCCTCGGCGATCGAGCTCCGCAGCCGGTCGAGCTCGTCGGTCAGCCTCGCGAGCTCCTTGTGGTCGCGGTTCATCGCCGTGCTCGCCTGATCCGAGCCGGTGATCCTGCGAAGAACCGGGAACACGGTCCGCCCCTCGCCGATCGCGTGCGGGATGAGCCCGTGCGCGAGGGACTCGTGGAGGTCGGCGGCCTGAACTCGGAGCGCCGACTCACCCACCCCGACCGACGCCTCGGCCCGCTCGATCGCCGCGATGATCGGGACGAACTCGCCGTGCTTCTCGCTCAGATCCTTGTCGGCGGGTTCCATCGTTCCCTCCTCGGGCCGAGACGCCGCGTCTGTCGCGCCCGAGTCGAAGGTACGGCCGGCCCGAACCCTCCGCACCGGTCGCTGGACCCGCCGGGGAGGGGACCGTGCGCCCGGCGAGACCGCCAGGGCTCAGGAGCCCGCCGCGAGACGACCCCCGGTCAGGTCGCAGATGCACTCGCCCTCGCCGACCAGGTGGACGCGCATCAGCGCGTAGAGCCCGTAGAGAACCCGGCGGAGGGCCTGCTCCTGCGGAACGGTGATCGTCGGGTAGGCGAGCTCCCAGCGGAGCGCGTCCAGCTCCTCGAGGAGCCGGGCGATCTCCAGGCGCTCGCGAGTGAGCGGGTCGGACGCCGGAGCGCAATCCTCCAGACGCCCGGTCACCTGCGCGAGTGGAAACTGGTCCTCGGCCATGACATGTGGGATCACGTGCCGCGTCAGCCGCTCGTACACCTGGCAGACGCGCTCTCGGAGCTCCCCGAGCGGGATGAGGCCGACGGCGTCGGCGACGCGCCGGATCTCATCGGCGCTCTCCGCGAAGTCGCGATGCTCCTCGTGGAGCGTCTGGGGTGGGGGCCAGACAACGCTCATGCGATTCGCTCCTTCGGCCCCCACACCTTAGCGCAACCCCTGGACGCCTGCGCCGGGCCCGGAGACCCACAGGTCTCGGGACCGCCGCCTGCGGCCGGGGACCCTGGGCTGGCTCTCGGGGCGTGGGGAGGAGGGCCGGTTGGCCGGCCCAGGCCGGCAGGCGCCTCGGCCCGGCTCAGCCGACCTGGATCGAGCGTTTGGCCAGGCCGAGGAAGTACCCCTCGATCGGGGTCTCCGGCGCGTCCTCCGGGTCGGTGGCGGCGCCCAGCGTGACGAAGAGGGGGGCAAAGTGCTCGACGGTCGGGTGCGCGTACGGCATGCCCGGAGCGCGGGAGCGAAAGTCCATCAGCTCGTCCACGTCACCGCGAGCGAGCGTCTCGCGCGCCCACTCGTCGAAGTCCCTGGACCACCCGGGAGGAGGCGCGTCGGGTCGCCAGTCGCGCAGGAACGGCAGTCCGTGCGTGAGGAAGCCCGACCCGATGATCAGCACGCCCTCATCCCGTAGCGGCCGCAGCCGACGGCCGAGCTCGAACAACCGTTGCGGATCGAGCGACGGCATCGACATCTGCAGCACCGGCACGTCGGCCTCCGGATACATCACCATGAGCGGCACGAAGGCGCCATGGTCCAGGCCGTAGCCCGGCGCCTCGGCGACCGGCTCGGTGTCGGGCATCAGCGCCTTCACTCTGGCGGCGAGCTCGGGTGCGCCGGGCGACGGATAGGTCATGCGGTAGTAGCGCTCGGGGAAGCCGTAGAAGTCGTACGTGAGCGGCGTCCCCGTCTCGGTCGCGCCCACGGTGAGCGGAGCCGACTCCCAGTGCGCCGACACGATGAGGATCGCGCGCGGTCGCGGAAGCTGCTCCGCCCAGCCCGAGAGCTGGGACACCCATAGCCGGTCGTCGACGAGCGGCGGCGCGCCGTGCCCGAGGTAGAGCGCCGGCATCGGCCCGCGAGTTTCGTCCCAACGAGCCCGACCCGGGACCTGCCGCGAGGGCCCGTCTGCTCCGCCGCTCATGTCCTTGGAGTGAACGCCTCGGGCGTCCGCCCCATTCCCTCGTCGGTCGTGGCACGAGCGAGAGCTGGCGCGCCCACGCCCCTTCGCGCTTCCTGTACGTGGATACGTAGTTCACCGGGAAGTTCGACTACCTGAGAAGCACCTGGACCGGACGGTCCGAAGCTGAGCCGAGCCTGGGTCGGGCCCCGCCGCTCGGGATCCAACCGACCTCGGCCGCCGGCCCGGACCCGAGCCGCGGCTCAGACGCGTTCCAGGATCACCACCGGGATCCGGCGCGTCGTCTTGCGCTCGTACTCGGCGAAGGCCGTGTTCCGGCGCTTTTGCTCCTCCCAGATCCGGTCCCGCTCCTCGCCCTGGGCGACCCGGGCGCGAACGGCGACGACCTCGCGCCCCACCTCGACCGCGACGTCGGGGTTGGCGACGAGGTTGTACAGCCAGTCCGGGTTGGTCGGTGCGCCCCCCTTGGAGGCGAACACGGCGAAGCCGCCATCGATCGACAGGTAGGCGAGCGGGTTCACGCGCTCGATCCCCGTCCTCGCGCCGCGATGGTGCAGCAGGAGGAGCGGCTGGTTCGGGAACCGCGCGACGCGGCCGCCCCTTGCCCGAAACTCCTCGATCGTGCTCGAGTTCAGGTCGTTCCGGCCGGGGTTCGGCTGCTTCCGATCGGGCATGCGGACTCCTTCGGCGGTCGAGCTTCCGGGAGGCACAACGCATCCGTCCGACGAGGAGATTCCCGGACCACATCGCCTTCTGGGACGGCGGGCAACTCGCGCCGGCGGACCAGCTCGAGCACGGACTCCCGCTCACCCCCTGGACGACGGGCCGGGAGGTGAGCCAGCACGCCCGCCCAGACCGCGCCTCCCCCGCGGACGAGGGGGCGGACGAGGGGGCGGCCGAGACCGCCCCCTCGAGGCCGCTCACCGGGAGCTTTTCACCAGCCCGATCACGTTGCCCTGCGGGTCGGCGAACTGGGCGAAGGTGACCATCGGGGTCTCGGTGACCGGGACGACCGTTTTCCCGCCGGCTGCTTCGACGCGATCGAGGTAGGCGTGAGGGTCATCGACCTCGATGTAGAAGGTGACCTGGTTCGGCCCCTGGGCCTCGCCGATGCCACCCTCGATCCCCTGCTCCTTATCGGTGTGCACGAGCGTGTAACCGCCCTCAAGCGGTTCCAGCCTCCATCCGAAGACCTCCGAGTAGAACCTCGAGACGCTCGAGGAGTCCTTCGTGTTGACCTCGAACCAGGTGACGGGTGCTCCCATCAGGGTTCCTCCTTTCCCTTCGGCTGGCGAGCCCGACCTTCGGATCCGCCACAGTCAGCGCTCGAACCTCGTGAGCGGTTCGCCGGTCTCGAGCAGCGTCTTGAGCCCGCTGATGATGAGCATCCAGCCGCCGGAGACGCTCGCCGCTGTCTTCGGCGCGCCCTCCAGCCGGTCGTGGACGAGGGTGAGTTTGGAGTAGCCGCCCTCCTGCGGCTCGATCTCCCACGTCACCCGGCTCTCCTGCTCCCCGGCGAGATCCTCGTCGTACAGGCTCCGCCACGTGTGGACGAGCCGGCGCGGCGGATCGGCCTCGAGCACCTCGTTGTCCGTCCAGAGCTTCGAGCGATCGGGGGACCAGCTCCTCACCCTGGAGCCGACGACGGTCAGCGGTGCGTCCGGCCGCGTGCCGAAGAAGAACTTGGCGATCATCTCCGGATCGGTGATCGCCTGCCAGATCCGCTCCGGCGTGGCTTTGATGTACACCTGATAGACCTGAGTGGTCTGGGTCTCGGTCGCCACCATCACGCCTCCTTCTCGAGCTCGTCCTTCAGCTCCAAGATCGCCGCCACCCGGGCCTCGGTGTACTTGTCGATCCACCGGTCGTGGATCAGCCGGATCGGGACCGGGTTCAGGAAGTGGAGCTTGTGTCTTCCCCGGCGGCGCGACACGACGAGTCCGGCTTCCTCCAGGACTCGGAGGTGCTTCATGACCCCGAAGCGGGTCATCTCCAGCTCGGAGACGAGCTCGTGAAGCGTGCGGCCGTCACGCTCGAACAGCCGGTCCAGCAGGTGCCGCCTGGTGGGATCGGCCAGGGCCTTGAAGACACGGTCGTCGTCGCCATCCATCGCGGCGAGAGCATACGTGACCATTTGGTCACATGTCAACCTTTGCCTCGGGCGCGTGGTCCGGTGGCTGGACGAGGAAACGATCGCCGTCGACGATCTCTCCCTGCGGCGTCCGAGCCTGGACCTGATCTGGATGGTCGTGATCCAGGGGGTGTTCGCGCCGCTCGCGATCGCGCGCTACCGCCGGCGAGTGTGAGCCCGACGCGTCAGGATGGCGGGATCTCGATCAGCCGGCCGTCCTGTTTGGCGAAGTCCCACACGTCGATGGAGGGCGGCGTGATCCCGAGCGTCGTGAGCGCCGTGCAGATCTGGCTCCGGTGGTCGGTCCCGTGATGGAGCGCCTGAGCGAGCCGGATGCTGAGCGGCGCGTGCGTCGCCGACCCGTCGTCGCGATGCCGCACGAGGACGGTCTCGGGGTCCCGTCCTTGCGCCAGAACGGACGGCCAGGCCTCGGCGTGGCGCTCCATGACCGTCCGGAGTTGCGCCAGGTCCATGGAGCGCTCGTCGATCCGCTCGGTCTTCCCTCCGCTCGTCACGAACAGGTAGGAGGCATCGGCTCCGACGAGATGGCGCATGGTGTCCAGGATCGAGCCGTACGTGCCGGGAACCGAGGTCTCGAGCCGCTCGGGGCTCAGCGACCGACACGTGTCGATCAGCGTCAGCGTCGCCCAGACGTGGTGGCCGAACGCGTCGTCGAGCGTCGATCTGCTCACGCCCGAGACCGTAGCAGACGACCGCCGACACGTTCACCGCGCGATCGTCCGGGAACGAAGGGGGTGTACGCGTGGCCAGGCTGATCTACGCGGCGATCACCTCGCTCGACGGCTACGTCGCCGACGAGGACGGCAACTTCGACTGGGCGATGCCCGACGAGGAGGTGCACACCTTTGTCAACGATCTCGACATCGGCGGCCTGAACCTGGCGGCGCGCCGGTTCGCGGACGGCATGGTGTACCTCGCCCACCGGACGCGAAGGTGAGGCAGCGGGAAGACCGAAGAGCCCCTATGCTGATGGGGTCGGAGCGGGAAGGGAGGGACCGTGATGGACAAGGTCGTGCACTTCGAGATCCCCGTCGACGACCTCGAGCGGGCGAAGGCGTTCTACGCATCGGTCTTCGGCTGGGGCGTCCAGACACTCCCCGAGATGGACTACACGACCGCGATGACGACCGCGGTCGACGAGACGACCCAGATGCCGCTCGAGCCCGGGGCGATCAACGGAGGGCTCATGCGGCGGAGCGACACGACGCCGGCGCCGGTGATCACGATCCAGGTCGACGCGATCGACGAGGCGCTCAAGCGGATCGAGGCCGAGGGCGGCGGCACCGTTCAGCCGCGGACCGAGATCCCGGGAATGGGCGCCTTCGCCTACTTCACCGACAGCGAGGGAAACGTCGTCGGCCTGTGGGAGACGCTCTAGAGCGTGTGGCCAGCGTTACGAGCGGACAGTTTGCGGGATGAACTCA
>JAJPHY010000098.1 GCA_021325015.1 Actinomycetota bacterium
CAACTTGCAGATGCCGCAGGAGACCCCCGAGGTGACTGGCTGCTGAGCCGTCCCTCGCGGGCCGGGGCCACCGCCCCGCCCGTCCGCCGGGCGACCGGCAGAATCCAACCAGCTCACCGACCTCGCGGGCTCCGGCTGGTCTACCGGACGAGGCCTCTCGAAGGCCGAAGCGCTCGCGAGTCGAGGTTCATCGAACGGGCCGAGCCCCTGCCGGGGCTCGGCCCGTTCGTCACGGGATCATGATCCAGCGCTTCGGGTTGGTGACCTCGACGACGAGCTCCCCCTGGACCCGCCGCAGGCCCCCCGTGCCCCCGGTTACGGTGAGAGAGCCCTCCCCGAAGGACGGATCGCCGACCGGCAGCACGCCCGCCGCGGTCATCGTGTCTCCGTCTCCGAAGCGCAGAACGACCTGGCACAGGGCCTGGTCGCCGTGCGTGCGCGTGCAGAGGGCGTGCAGCTCCCCCACGGCGTCGCCCTTCTGCCAGGGCTCCACCTCCGCGAACAGGACCTGCTCGACCACGACGCCTCTGCCGGGCTCGGCCTTGGCCAGCTGCGTGGGGCCCTGCCGTTCCTGCTCGCCGATCAGGACGAATCCCTCGCCGATCTCCACTGACACCGCCCCCTCGCCTCGAACGGCCTTTGCCGGAAGGCCCCAGCCTAGGGGTGCGCCACCTTGGGGGCAAGCCGACCCTCAGGGTGCCTAGACTGCCCGCATGCCGGAGTGTCCGGCCTGCGGCCAGAGCAACCCCGCCCGCGCGCGCTTCTGCATGTCGTGCGCCGCCCCGCTCCCCCCGGCCGAGCCGGCGCCCGGCGGCGCTCGGAAGACCGTCACCGTGGTCTTCTGCGACGTGGCGGGCTCGACGCCGCTCGCCGAGCGGCTGGATCCGGAGTCGGTCCGAGGGGTCATGACCCGCTTCTTCCGGCGCATGCGCTCCGTCCTCGAGGTGCACGGCGGGTCCGTGGAGAAGTACATCGGCGACGCCGTGATGGCCGTGTTCGGAATCCCGCTCCTGCACGAGGACGACGCGCTTCGCGCCGTCCGGGCTGCGGACCGGATGCAGGCTGCCCTCGCCGAGCTCAACGAGGAGCTCCAGGACCGGTTCGGCGTCTCGCTGCGAACGCGAATCGGCGTGAACACCGGCGAGGTGGTCGTCGGCGATCCGGCCATGGGTCAGGCGCTCGTCGTCGGCGATGCGGTGAACGTCGCGGCGCGGCTGCAGCAGGCGGCGTCGCCGGGTGAGGTCCTCATCGGCGATGCGACCCATGCGCTGGTGCGCGAGCACGTGCGGGTGGGCCGCCGGGAATCGCTCGCGCTCAAGGGGAAGCAGGAGGCGGTGGTCGCGTACCGCCTTCTCGGGGTGGATGCGGTGCCCCCGCCGCTCGGGCGGCGCGAGGACGTCCCGTTCGTGGGCCGGGAGCACGAGCTCGAGAGCCTGCGCTCGGCCTTCGAGCGCGCGCTCGAAGGCCGCGAGGTGGTCTGCCTCACGATCCTCGGTGCGGCCGGCGTCGGCAAGTCCCGCCTGACCCGAGAGTTCCTTCTCGGGCTCCCGGGGGGTTCGGAGGTGTTCTCGGCACGCTGCCTTCCCTACGGGGACGGGATCACGTTCTGGCCGGTGGCCGAGCTCGTGAAGCAGGCGTGCGACATCTCCGACGACGATTCGCGGGAGAGCGCCAGGACCAAGATCGAGTCGGCGCTGGAGGGCAGCGAGGAAGGCGCGCTGATCGCCGAGCGGATCGCCGGGGTGATCGGGTTCGGCGCCGTCGCGCCGGGGCTCCAGGAGACCTTCTGGGCGATCCGTCGCTTCCTGGAGTGGATCGGGCGAGAGCGTCCGCTGGTGGTGGTGTTCGACGACCTCCAGTGGGCCGAGCCGACGCTCCTCGACCTGCTCGAGTACCTGATCGGCTGGAGCCGAGGAGTGACGCTCCTTCTGCTGTGCATCGGCCGTCCGGACCTCATGGATCTGCGGGCGACGTGGGGGAGCGGCAAGGCCAACGCGCTGTTGTTGCCGCTGGCCCCCTTGCCGGAAGAGGACAGCCGGCGGCTGATCGAGCTCCTCCTCGGCGGGCCGGCACTCGATCCGGCCGCCGCCGAACGCATCGCCGAGCCGGCGGGAGGCAACCCGCTCTTCCTCGAGGAGATGTTGCGGATGCTCGAAGACGACGGCCTGATCCGTCGCTCGGATCGGGCGGACGGCGGGTGGGAGGTGACCGCCGATCTGACCTCGATCACGGTGCCTGCGTCGATCCAGGCGCTCCTTGCCGCCCGCCTGGACCGATTGTCCGCCGAAGAACGGACCGTGATCCGCTGCGCCTCCGTCATCGGCCGGGTCTTCTGGTGGGGCGCCGTCGCCGAGCTGGCGCCCGAGGAGATTCGCCCCCGGGTCGGCGGGCACCTCCAGACGCTCGTCCGGAAGGATCTGATCCGGCCCGAACGCTCGACGTTCTCCGGTGAGGACGCCTTCCGGTTCCACCACCTGCTGATCCAGGAGGCTGCGTACCGCGGCACGCCCAAGGAGCTTCGCGCCTTGCTCCACGAGCGGTTCGCGGGGTGGGTCGAACGAGCTGCGGGGGAGCGCGTGGGTGAGCAGGAGGAGGTGATCGGCTTCCATCTTGAGCGCGCGTTCCGGTACCGGTCGGAGCTCGGACCTCCCGATGAGCGCTCGACGGATCTCGCCGTCCGTGCGGCGAAGCGGCTGTCCTCGGCCGGACGACGGGCGGTCGCGCGCGGAGACATGCCGGCCGCCTCCGACCTCCTCGGTCGCGCGGCCGAGCTGCTTCCCTCCGGCCACCCCGAGCGCCGGGCGCTGCTCCCCGAGCTCGGTGAGGCCCTCAGCGAGTGCGGAGATCTCCAGCGGGCGGACGCGGTGCTCGCCGAGGCCGCCGAGCTCGCGGAGGCGGGGGGTGACCTCGGGCTTCGAGCTCACGCCACGATCGTCCGGCTGCTGGTGCTGGAGTCGACGGACCCCAAGCGTCGGTCCGAGGAGGCATTGGCCGAGGTCGAGCAGATCCTGTCTCTGCTGGAGGAGCTCGGTGACGACCGCGGGATGGCTCGAGCGTATCGGCTGGTCGCGGACCTCCAGTGGACCCGCTCGCGCTACGCGGCCGTCGACGACGCGCTCGAGCGGGCGATCGAGCACGCCCGGCGCGCCGGCGCCGTGTGGGAGGAGGCGGAGAGCATGGCCCAGTACACGGGGTCGGGCGTCTACGGACCGGCCCCGGTCGCCGAGGTCGCTCGGCGATGCGAGCGCGTGCTCGCCTCCTCTCGCGCCGGAGGGGCGATCGAGGCGCGGGCGCTCCGGGCCCTGGCCTCGGTTCGAGCCATGGAGGGCCGGTTCGACGAAGCCCGCACGCTGGCGCGACGGGCCAAGGAGATGCTCGACGACCTCGGGCTCCGGCTGCGGGCGGCGTTCGTGTCCGAGACCCTCGGCTCGATCGAGACGCTCGCGGGAGATCACGCCGCCGCCGAGCGCGAGCTGCGAGCCGGGTTCGAGGTCGTCAAGGAGCTCGGAGAGCGTGGGTTCCTGTCGACCGTCGCGGCGCTCCTGGCCCGCTGCCTCGTGGAGCAGGGGCGGCTCGGGGAGGCGGAGCGATTCGTGACCGTGAGCCGGGAGGCTGCGGCGCCCGACGATCTCGCCACGCAGGTGACGCTTCGGGGCGCCCGCGCGCGGATCCTCGCGGCGAAGGGCCGGCTCGATGAGGCCGAACGAGTGGCGGCGGAGGCGGTTCGCCTCGCCGAGGGCACCGACGACCTGAACGCCTGCGCGGACACCCTACTCGATCAGGCCGAGGTGCTCCGCGCCGCAGGGGCGGTGGACCGCGCGGCTGCGGCGATCGACCTCGCGCTCGACCGGTACGAGCGCAAGGGAAACGTGGTGGGGGCTGCCCTGGCTCGGCGCCGGCGCGCCGAGCTCTCCCGCTGATCGCGCTCAGCGAACCGTGCCCGTGGGCCCGGCTTCGACCCCGACGGGCAGGGCGAGCGCGCTCACGAGGCACGACCTGGGCCTGGATCGATCCTTCCTCGTGCAGTACGGGCTGGTCCTCAAGGATGTGCCGCGGACCGCGGGCGCTCACGGCGATCCGGTCGTGACGTCGAGGTGAGCTCCGCCCGTGATCGTGATCGAGCCCGGAGGAAGCGGATGCCCGTTCAGCCTCGCGCCCGATCCGGACGGTCTGATCCTCACCGCCGCGAGCCCGCTCGCGACCCGCACGTGGATGAGACCGGGCTCGGGGTAGCGCTCCGGGCGGAGGCCCCCGTAGTAGTAGGCCAGGATCTGGGAGGCGCTCCACCCGCGAAGAGCCTTTCCGTAGGCGCCCCACTGGACCATGCCGACCCCGTGACCCCAGCCGCGACCGTTCAGCACGACCGCCCCCGGCCCCGACGAGACCGTGAGCCAGTGCGAGGGGATCGTGATCGGCAGCGAGTCCGGCGGGTAGCGACCCGGCTCGAGGCAGGGTGCCCACGCGTTCACCGCGTCGCGGAACGTGTCGACGTCCGTCGAACGGGACACGCCGTCGCCCGACACCACGATTGTCCCGCCCTGGAGGCGAACGCTCGAGATCGGCCGCCCGGCCGGCCACTCGCCTCCCGCGTGGAGGAACGTGGCCAGGTCCGCGAACGGGATCCGAACGTGCCAGCGCGAGGTCGGGGAGGCGCCGTCGTCGCGCTCGACGACCGGGCGGAGATAGGGGAGCGGCGCGCTCCCGAACACCTGGTCGTTGCCGTACGTGTGCCCGTTCGAGGTGGAGAAGTACACGGTGTCGGCGGGCCGCCCCTCATACAGGAGCACCTCGCCGGCAGTCGCGCGGACTGCCCGGTACCAGCGACCGATGTCGGACTCCGGGGGGACCGGGAGGCCCCGGTAGACCTGGCACGACGTCGTGGCGCAGATCGGCGTCGGCAGCGGGGCGCCCTGCGCGCCGCTCCAGCCCGTGCTCGCGAGCGCGTAGCTCCGCGCGGCGATCGCCTGCGCCTCGAGCGCGGCCATCGGCCAGGACGGCGGCATCTCGGCGATCCCCTCGAGGTACCGCTCGAACGGGAGCGTGAGGGTGAGCGAGAGCGAGCCGTCGCTCGAGCGCGTCACGGCCAGCGTCCCGGGGTAGCGAGCGAGGAGCTTTGGCCTCTCCGGGTGGACGCACCGCGACCGAACGTGCGGGTACGTGCCGCGGACGAGGAGCGACCCGCCGCCCGGCGCGCTGATGCGCGCGACCTCGGGCGCCGGGCTCGCCGATGGGGTCGGTGCCGGGCTCGACGTCGGGCGCGGGGTCTGGGGCGAGCCCGCGCGCCCTCGCACGGGTGAGCTCGGCGATCCGGTCGGCGCCGCCCGCGTGCATGCCGCGAGCGCGACGAGCAGGAGCGCGACCATGAGAGGAAGCCGCCGGGTGGCTCGCGATGTCACCTCCGGCACGCTAGCAGGGGTGCCTTCCTCTGACCCAACCAGTTCGGAGGCTCACCGCGTCCCCAGATGCGAGGCTCGCGGATCAGCTCGGGGCCGCCGTCTTGGCGCCCGCTGGGACCCGGTCCAGGCGCTGGAGCCAGGGAACCGCGCGCAGACCCTCGAAGGTATCCCGAGCTTCCACCAAGAGCGGCAGGGCGTCCTCCCCGCGGCCTCGTGAGGCAAGCCACTCGGCGTGTTCGAGGCGCGCGACGGCGAGATGGAACGGCATCGAGAGCTCCGTGAACCGATCCTCCGCGCTCCGGAACCCCGGTTCGACGGCCTCGTGGTCTCCCCGAAGGATCGCCGCCTTCCCTGCGAACCGAGCGCTCTGCGCCTGAATGTAGGGGGTGGTCTCGCCGGGGCGAAGCACCTCGACCTGGCGCAGGATCTCCTCGAGCGCGCCGAGATCCTCGAGCGCGAAGGCGGCTTCGAGGGCCTCCACCAGCCCCTCCTTCACCTGGGGCGCCCCGATGCCGGACACGGTCCTGGACGCGAACGCCGCCTGCGCCGCTTCCAGCGCCTCGCGAAGACGTCCCTCCGCCCGGCTCACCATGGCCGCGGCCACCTGATAGACCGCGCGGTTCTGCACGTCCCCGGATGACCCGCCGTCGGGGAAGAGCGCGAGCCGGCGCCGGGCGGCGTCGAGATCTCCCCGCCACACGAAGATCGGTATCAGGGTGAGGAACAAGAGGCGCACGGATTGCGGCAGCTCGGTGTCCATGGGGACGAGGGCCTCACGCTCCAGAGCCTCGTCCCACCGCCCGAGGTACATCTCATCCCCGAGGTCGCCGATGAGGAACATCGACTCCCAGAGGCGATCGCCCACCCGACGGGCCAGCTGGAGTCCGCGCCGACCGAGCTCGAGCACGTCCTCGTATCGGTCCTGCTGGCTGGCCCGCGCAGCGAGGTTGTTGTACGCGCGGAGCGCGGCTGCCGACAGGCCGTGGTCGAGCGCAACCTGGAGCGAGTGCCGGAGCAGGAGCGTACCCTCCTCCACCCTGCCCCGTACGCCGAGGATCAGCCCCCGCGTGTTGAGTGCGTCCGACATGACGTCGGGCAGGCGGAGCCCCTCCGCGATGTCGAGCGCGAGCTCGATCCGCTCCAGGGCTTGATCCGGATGGCCCATGAAGAACAGCACCCGTCCGAGCTGAGCGGCGAGCGTGGCAAGATCCGCGTCCCGCTCCTCGCTTGCCAGGACGTCGAAGGCCGTGCGCATGCGCTCGACCGCCTCTTCGATGTGCCCCTCCTGCCACAGGATCTCGGCGAGCGCGGCCGAGACGCGCGCGGCCGGGTGCGACAGGTCGATCCCGTCGAACGTCTCGATCGCCCGCTCGAAGTGTTCCTTCGCACCGACGATCTCTCCGGCCAGCCGTGCCATCCGACCCGCCTTCTCGTGTAGCTCGGCGAGGGCGAGCGGCTCGTCGGTCAGAGCGATCGCCTGCTCGAAGTACCGCAAGGCTTCGTCGGCTGCTGCAAGGGAGGCCGCGTGCTCGCCGGCCTTGGTGAGCAGTTCTCTGGCCCGCGCCTTGATCGTTGTGGAGTCATCGACGTCGGGGGCCGCTTCGTACGCCTGGAGGTAGTGGGCGGCGAGCACCTCGGCAACCTCCTCCTCCGCGGCCGAACCCTCGAGGAAGGTGGCCGCGGCCAGGTGCTTGGTGCGGCGCTCGCGCCTGGAGAGCGTCTCGTACGCGACCGTTCGCAGCAGGTCCTGGAGGAACCCGTACTGCCCGTGCTCGGGAGATCGCGGGTCGGCTTGCACCGAGAGGACCTCCTTGCGTACCAGCGAGGCGAGGACCGGGGACAGCGATTTCTCGCTCTGGCCCGTCACGGAGGCGAGCCCGGAGGCGAAGAACGTCGTTCCCAGGACCGCGGCGTCCTGGACGGCCCGCCGCTCGTCCGCGGTGAGCCCGTCGAGCCGCGCCGCGATGAGAGCGTGGAGGGTCTCCGGCACCTCGAGCGTCTCGATGGGTCCGGTCGGCCGGTACATCGAACCGTCCTGCACCAGAAGTCCGCGGTCGAGCAGCATGCGTACCGTCTCCACGGCATACAGGGGGATCCCGGCCGCGCGCTGGAGGATGCGCTCCTCGGTCTCCTCGGGCACGCGACGACGAGTCCCGACAGGAGCGCGCGCATGTTCTCGTCCGACAGCGGCTCGAGGTAGAGGGACGTGAAGTTGCGCTTGTTCGCGCCCCACGTCGGACGGCGCTCTACGAACTCGGGTCGCGCGAGCGTCATCACGAAGATGGGGAAGTTCCGCGACCACTCCAGCAGGTACTCGATGAAGTCGAGCAGCGAGCTATCCGCCCATTGCATGTCCTCGAAGACCATCACGACGGGCAGCTGCTCTGCGAGTCGCTCGAAGAACAGGCGCCAGGCGGCGAACAGGTCCTCCTTGTCCGACGCGGTTCGCTCCTCCAGGCCCAAGAGGTGCGCGAGCCGGGGTTCGATCCACCGGCGCTCCTCTGGATCGGCGACGCTCTCGGCGACCGCGGCGCGCAGTTTCTCGAGCGCCGAGCGGGGCTCCTCGTCCTCCGCGATGCGAGCACGCATCTTCACCATCTCGGCGAGGGCCCAGTAGGTCACGCCCTCGCCGTACGAGAGGCAACGGCCCCGATGCCAGAACGTGTCCTCGGCGAGGCCGTCGAAGTACTTGTAGAACTCCCAGGCCAGCCGGGACTTGCCGATCCCCGCGATGCCGAGGACCGAGACCAGGTGGGCCTTGCGCTCGTCGGTGGAGGCATGGAACAGGTCCTTCACCATCCGCAGCTCTCGGTCGCGTCCGACGAACGGGGGCTCGAGCCCGGAGGACTTCAGCGTGCCGCGAACGCCCGCCACGACGCGGACGGCTCGCCAGAGAGGCACGAGACCGGCCTTGCCCTTCAGCTCGAACGTGCCGGCATCGTCGTAGACGAAGGCGGCCTCGGTGGCGCGACGCGTGGACTCGCCGACGAACACCTCACCGGGGGCCGCCGCCGACTGAATGCGGCTGGCCGTGTTCACCAAGTCGCCCGCGACCATTCCCTCGCCGTGCGCGGCCAGGTTGACCGCCGCCTCGCCGGTCAGCACGCCGGCGCGCGCGCGGAGGTCGCGGACGCCGACCTCCTCGCCCAATGCGGCGACCGCGGCCGTGAGGTCCAGCGCTGCCCTGACGGCGCGCTCGGCGTCGTCCTCGGTGGCCGTCGGCGTCCCCCACACGGCCATCACGGCGTCCCCGATGAACTTCTCGACCGTGCCTCCGTAGCGTGCGATGAGGGTTCGGCACATGTCGAAGTACCGGGACAGGAGCTCCCGAACCTCCTCGGGGTCGCGCGTCTCCGAGAGCTTGGTGAAGCTCACCAGGTCCGCGAACAGGACGGTGACCAGTCGCCGCTCCGCGATCGGCTGCTCGGCCGCCGGTGCCCCGGCCGCCGGCCCTCCGGCGTCCGAGGCAAGAGCCGCCCCGCACTCGCCGCAGTACTTGACTGCGGGCGCATTCGGGGAGCCGCACGAGGGGCAGAGCCGGATGAGTGGGCTGCCGCATTCACCGCAGAACTTGCGTCCAGGATCATTCTCCGTGTCGCATGAGGCGCGACGCACCGCGGCTCCCACCTCCCCGGGACGGGCGACCTAACAATATAACGCGGGATCCGCCGCCTCCCGCGGCGGGTGGACGCCCGAATGCGCCGTCGGCGAGCTCCTACAACATCGGGCGGATGTGTCAGCCCGGAAGGCCGCCCAACGTGCGAACGGCTCGGGCTCGTATCGCTCGAGGAGCGCGACCCAGTCGGGCAACGCTTCGCGCACGGCCGCGTCGTCCTTGACGAGCCATGAGAGGTGACGGAACGCGTGCTCGATTGGCTGGGCCACGCCGATCTGAACGCCGCCGATCGCGTCCCCCCGGGCGAGGTCCGCCCGAAGCACCGGCTCGTCCACGAGGTTCTCGTTCAGCCGGTCGGGCCGTCGGACGGCGACCACGTAGGTCAGCACCACCCGTCCATCGTCGTACCGCCAGGAGGTCGAGTGCACAAGGAGAGGACCAGGCCGTACCGGTGAGCGGCAACGAGGACGATCTCCCCCGGCTGCTTGCCGGCCGGCCACCCGAGGCGAAGGGTGGTGGCATGGATAGGCTGGAGGTGACGGAGCCCGTCCTCGGAGAGGTGGATGCCCCCCCTTCGTGGCGGCCGCGGCGGCGCTCCTGCTGCAGGTATCGCCCGCGCTGGCGAACCCGGGGGCCGACCTCATCGGGGCCCGGCCGCGCCTCGCATCCGAGAGAGCCCGACCCTTTGGGACGATGGGCCCGAGAGCGCTGAGTCCTTCGACCCTCCCGATTCGTTCGGCGATGCGGGAACCTCGCGCACCAATGAGTGCGGGACTCGAGTGGTGGCGGAACCGCGAGGCGACGGCTACAGGCGCCGCATACCCATGAGGACCTCGCCCACCGCTTCGGGTGACCGGGAGGGCACGGCGCGCCGGCCGAGCATGGGGTGGGGTGGTGCCCTGCTCGGCGGCCTGGTCGTGGTGGCGGCATCCGTCCTCGGATTCGCCTGGGTTCCGAATCTCCTCATCAATCACACCTTCGTCCGGACGGCGCCCCGCGTGCGCGATCCGCTCGTCCTGCTCTGGATCGTGGTGGTGTTCGTGCTGGACTCCTGGCTCCTCGTGGGACTGCAGCGTTTCGGAGGGCGTGGTGAGGCTCGAGGCTGAGCCGGTCGGGAGCGACTGGTTCGACGACAACGTCCCGTGCACGCGTGCATGTCCGGTGCTGACGAACGCCGGACGGTACGTGTCGGCGATCGCCGACGGTGACGATGAGTTGGCGTACCTCATCGCGCGGATGCCGAATCCGTTCCCGTCGATCTGCGGCCGGGTCTGTGCGGCGCCGTGTGAGGCCGCCTGCCGGCGGGGCTCGTTCGACCGGCCCGTTGCGATCCGGGCCCTCAAGCGGTGGGCGTGCGAGCACGCCGGGGTGGAGAGCGCGCACGCGGAGCGTCTGTGGCGACAGGCAGTGGAGACCATGCCGCGGAGGGACGAGCGAGTGGCGATCGTGGGTGCGGGGCCCGCGGGGCTCGCGTGTGCACACGACCTGGCCGCGTTCGGCTACCGGCCCGTCGTCTTCGACGCCGCCGATCGTCCCGGGGGGATGATGGTGTTGGGCATCCCGCCGTACCGGCTGCGGCGAGACATCCTCCAGGCCGAGATCCGGGCCATCCTCGGCCTCGGCGTGGAGCTGCGAACCGGCATTCGCCTGGGACGCGACATCTCTCTCGCGGCGCTCAGGGACGAGGGGTTCGCGGCGGTGTTCGTTGCGGTCGGGGCCATGCGGAGTCGAGACCTCGCCATCCCGGGGATCGAGCTCGACGGCGTGCTCCGGGCCGTGGACTTCCTCATCAACGCCAACAGCGGGTACCGAGTCGATCTCGGCGACGACGTGATCGTGATCGGCGGCGGCAACGTCGCTCTCGACGTCGCCCGCACGGCCCTCCGGGAGATCGCGGCGGGCGGGACCCAGCCGACTGCCGAGGGGGTGCGATCGCCCGCGGACGGCGTGGAGGCGGCGGCGACGGTCACCTTGGATGTGGCGCGGGTCGCGATGCGCATGGGTGCTCGGCGGGTCCGGGTGGTCGCGCTCGAGAACCGCCAGGAGATGCCGGCGCACGAGTTCGAGATCGAGGAGGCGGAGGTCGAGGGCATCGAGATCCTTCATCGGCGGGGACCGAAGGCCGTGCTGGGCTCGACCCGGGTCGAGGGGCTGGAGACGCTGGATGTGTCGTCGGTGTTCGACCCCGACGGCCGGTTCAACCCGCGGTTCGTGGAGGGCACGGAGAAGCGCCTGGCCTGCGACTCGGTGATCCTTGCCATCGGGCAGACCCCGGATCTGTCGTGGCTGGACCCGGCGGACGGCGTCCAGGTGACTCGGGGGACGATCTTCGTGGATCGCGATTCGCTTGCGACGACGGCCACCGGGGTCTTCGCGGGAGGGGATGTGGCGTTCGGACCGCGGAACCTCATCGACGCGATCGGGGACGGCAGAAGGGCGGCCGCGTCGATTCACCGGTTCCTCTCGGGTGAGGAGCCGCCGACGGCGCGCCCGGGCTTCCGGCGGATGCTGCCGGTCACCGTGGTGAGCAGACCGGTGCTGGGCTACGACTCGGTACCTCGGGTCGAGGTGCCCTCGGTTCCCTCGGGGCGTCGCATCGGCGTTCCGGAGATCGAGCTCGGGTACACCGAGGAGCAGGCCCGGCTCGAGGCCGCTCGCTGTCTCAAGTGCTTCCTCAACATCGAGCTCGAAGCGGGACTCTGCATCCTCTGCGGCGGGTGCGTCGACATCTGTCCGGAAAAGTGCATCCGGATCGTTCCGGTGGAGCACATCGACGGGATCGCGGCCACGCTCCCTTCCAGCGCTCTGGTGATCCAGGAGGACTACTGCATCAGGTGCGGCCTGTGCGTCGAGCGATGCCCGACCCACGCCCTGTCGTTCGGAGGGTGGTCCGAGGCATCCACCGGTCTGCGCGAGATCGAACCCGTCGGGGGCAGGTGAGGACGTGGCGGAGCGGAACGGAGGCCGAACGCTGAGAGCCGAGATCGTCGAGGCGCTCATCCATCCGGGAAGGCGCTTCAAGCGGACCGAGCTCTACCGCTCGGCCGTGCGGCACCCGAGCCCCGCCAGCCCGCGCGGTCGCGCCATGACCTCGTTCCACAACTTCTTCCTGCACATCTATCCCGTCAAGGTTCCGAGGAAGGTGCTGTCGTTCCGTTCGACCTTCCGGTTGGGCTTCATCGCGACGGTGCTGTTCACGATCCTGTTCGTGTCCGGGATGTACCTGATGTTCTTCTATCACCCGGCGGTTCCGCAGGCCTACTTCGACATGCACAACCTCGCGACCTCGGTCGCCTTCGGCCAGTTCGTGCGGAACATCCACCGGTGGGCCGCGCACCTCATGGTCCTCGTCGTCGGCCTGCATCTGCTGCGCGTGTTCTACTCGGGCGCCTACAAGGCCCCGCGGCAGTTCAACTGGCTGATCGGGGTGGCGCTGCTCGTCGCGACGCTCTTGTTCTCGTTCACCGGGTACCTGCTTCCTTGGGACCAGCTGTCGTTCTGGGCGGTCGAGGTCGGGACCAGCATCGCGGGGAACGCCCCGATCCTGGGATCCAAGGCCCAACAGATCCTGCTGGGCGGCCAGGAGGTTGGTGGGAACGCCCTCCTTCGCTTCTACGTGCTGCACATCTATGTGCTCCCGGCAACCCTGATCGTGCTGCTCGCCGTCCACATCTGGCGGGTACGCAAGGACGGGTTCCAGGTGGCGGATCGCGAGGAGGCGGCAGCGACGATCACCGAGCCCGAGTCGGGCGCCCGGGAGGAGGTGAGCGCCGGTGTCTGAACGGGAAGAGCCCCGCTACCGGCTCCTCGGCGTGGTTCCCCACGAGATCGAGGTGCACCCGGCGCGAGAGCCCGAAGACGAGGTGTTCACCTGGCCGCACTTCCTGGTACGACACGTCGTGATCGCGGGGATCACGGTGGCCGTGGTCTTCGCTCTGGCGATCGCGTTCGACGCGCCGCTCAAGGATCTCGCCAACCCGAACCTCACGCCGCCCGTCGCGAAGGCCCCCTGGTACTTCGCCGGCCTGCAGGAGCTCCTGCACTGGTTCCATCCCATGGTGGCCGGCGTGCTGGTTCCAACCGTCGCCGTGGTCTTCCTCGCCGCCCTTCCCTTCCTCGACCGGAGCCGGGGATGGCGAGTGCGCGACCGGAAGCTGGTGGTGGTGGTCGTCACCGCGCTCGTCGTGGCCGCGGTGGCGCTGACCCTGATCGGGGCCCTGTTCCGCGGCCCGGAGTGGTCGTGGGTGTGGCCGTGGCAGCATCTGTACTTGGAGCTGTGAGCATGGGAGACGAGGAAGCTCGCGGAGCCGACCGGCGGGACGGATCGCTTGACCGTCGCTCGTTCCTCAGCTGGAGCTGGAGGGCGCTCGGCGTCGCGCTGGTTGTCGAGGCCGGTTGGACGAGCTACGACCTTCTGAACCCGCCGGCGTCCGGGAACCTCGGAGGTCTCGTCGACGCCGGGCCGGTCGACGAGTACCTGACTGAGGGAACCGTTCAGTACTTCCTGGACGGTCGGTTCTACGTCACGCAGTATCGGGGCGGCCTTCGCGCCCTCTATCAGAAGTGCCCGCATCTGGGGTGCCGGGTCCCCTTCTGCGACAGCTCGGGGCAGTTCGAGTGTCCGTGCCACGGGAGCGTCTACAACCTGATCGGCGAGTACCTGCGCGGTCCGGCCCCTCGAGGCATGGATCGCTTCCCGATCCAGATCAAGGGCGACCACGTCTTCGTCGACACGTCGACCGTCATCCAGGGTCCGCCCCGTGGAACCCTGCAGGGGCCCGGCCCCTCGACCGGACCGTCCTGCTTGAACCAGGGAGCTCCCGCTCCCGGCGGATCGACTGAGGGGGCGAGCGCGTGAGCGACATCATCCACGAGGATCCCGCGCTCCGGCGCAGCCTCGGTCGCTGGCAGAGCGCGGGCGTCGGGGTCCTGCTCCTGCTCGTGGTTGCCTTCCCCCTGTACAAGGCCGTGGAGTCGACGCGGCGCGCCGATGCGCTCGCTTCGGAGGAGCGGGCGCTCGTCGCCAGCGGTCGTCAGCTCTGGTCGCTCAACTGCGCGTCGTGCCACGGCGCGAGCGGCCAGGGGATCGACGCCCCGGCGCTCAACTCCCGGCAGTTCCTGGGCAGCGTCGAGGACGAGCAGATGCACGGGATCATCGCCGGCGGGATCCCCGGGACCGAGATGCCCGCTTGGTGGAACGAGTACGGGGGGCCGCTCACCGATCAGCAGATCCAGGCGATCGTCGCCTACATCAGGAGCTGGCAGAAGACCGCGCCGGACCGGCCCGATTGGCGCAACCCGTCGGGGATGGGATAGACGGTGACGTCCGGGAAGACGCTTGCGGCCGCGGTGGGACTTGCGCTGGTCCTTTCCGCGTGCGGCGGGGCGGCGGCCTCGAGCTCGCAGCGCACGGTGGCCTACATCCCCAACTACGCCCAGGGAGGTCCGACCCCCACCCCCGCCGTCCTGACCTCGGCACCCTCCAACGTGATCCAGGTCTCCCTCGGCGACACCTCGCCCACCCAGATGTTCATCCACCTGTCCCAGCCCTACGCCCAGGCCGGTCCGGTCTCGTTCTTGATCACCAACACCTCCACCACCA
>JAJPHY010000115.1 GCA_021325015.1 Actinomycetota bacterium
CGGGCGGGTCGACGTGGTGATCGGAACCCACCGGCTGATCTCCGGCGACGTGCGGTTCCGGGACCTCGGGCTCGTGGTGGTCGACGAGGAGCAGCGGTTCGGGGTCGCGCACAAGGAGCGCCTGAAGCGGCTGCGCGCGCAGGTCGACGTGCTCACGATGACGGCGACGCCCATCCCGCGGACCCTCGAGATGGCGCTCACCGGCATCCGGGACATGAGCGTCGTCGACACGCCCCCGGAGGATCGCCAGCCCGTGCTCACCTACGTCGGCCCGTACGCGGAGGACCTGGCGCTCGGCGCGGTCCGGCGCGAGCTGCTTCGCGGCGGGCAGGTCTTCTGGGTCCACAACCGCATCGCGACGATCGACCGGCAGGCGGCCTGGCTCGCCGAGCGCCTCCCCGAGGCGGGGATCGTCCACGCGCACGGGCGCATGGACGAGGCCGAGCTCGAGAAGCAGATGCTCCGGTTCTGGGACCGGGACGCCGACGTGCTCGTGTGCACGACGATCATCGAGTCCGGCCTGGACCTCCCGAACGCGAACACGCTGATCGTCGACCGGGCCGACCGGCTCGGGCTCGCGCAGATGTACCAGCTCCGCGGCCGCGTCGGACGATCGAGCGAGCGGGCCTTCGCGTACTTCTTCTTCCCGCCCGCGCAGCAGCTCACCGAGGAGGCGCACGAGCGCCTCGCGACGATCAGCCGGCACACCGCGCTCGGCTCGGGTTTCCGGATCGCGCTCGCCGACCTGGAGATCCGCGGCGCCGGCAACCTCCTCGGCGCCGAGCAGCACGGGCACATCGCGGCGGTCGGGTTCGACACGTATGCGCGCCTGCTGCGCGAGTCGGTCGCGGAGCTTCGCGGCGAGGAGCTGGAGGAGGAACGCGAGATCCGGATCGACCTGCCCGTGCGCGCCTACGTCCCGGTCGGCTGGATCGCGCAGGAGGCTCTCCGCCTCGACCTGTACCGTCGGATCGCGACGGCGCCGGATCACGAGCGGCTGTCGGAGGTGCGCGAGGAGGCGATCGACCGCTACGGGAAGCTCCCCCCCGAGGTCCAGACGCTCCTCGACGTGGCGTCGCTCCGGATCACGTGCCAGCGCCTCGGCGTCGCGGAGGTCGCCACCTACCGCGACCAGGTGCGGGTCCGCCCGTTCGGCCTTCCTCCAGAGCGCGAGGCCGAGCTGCCGGGGAGGGTTCCGGGCGCCTCCTACCACCGGACCACGTCGACTCTGAACCTCGCGGCGGGCCGGGTCGCGGGGGCCGACCTGCCTCGGTGGGTCGAGCGCGCGCTCCTCGCCGCGGCGGGCTCGAAGGTGCCCTCTGCTAGCATCGCCGGCTAGATGCGTCACGCGCTCCGCGCCCTCGTTCCGCCCGTTCTGCTCGCCGTGATCGCCCTCGGCCTCTCGGCCTGCGGCGCGGTCAGGCCGCCGGCCGCCGTCGTCGACGGCGAGCGCATCACCGACCAGCAGCTCGCCCACGACGAGGTGTTCTTCACCTTCCTCGCCTCGCTGAACCGCCGGGCGTGCGGCACGCCGGTCCGCGGCGAGACGCAGCGGGCCGCGTGCGCCCGCTTCACGCTCGCGACCGTGATCCAGGAGGACCTCGTCAAGCATTACGCCGCGGCCAACCACATCACGGTTCCGCCGTCGCGGGTGACCTCGACGATCGCGCAGCTCGAGGCGAGCCTCGGCGGCGCGGCCGCCCTCGACCAGCGGCTCGAAGCGAGCGGGATGACGCGAAGCGACCTGAACGAGCTCGCGTCGCGCCTGCTCCTGTTCAACGAGGTGCAGACGGCGCTCGGCGAGCAAGGCGTCACCGACGCCCAGCTCCGGCAGCTCTACCGGCAGCTGAACGTCACGCAGCCGTTCTCGCAGGTGCGCGACCAGCTCGTCCGGCAGCTCGCGGGGCAGGCCTTCGCGACGTGGCTGCGAGACAGGCTCGCGAACGCGGAGATCTCGGTCAACCCGAAGTACGGGCGTCTGGACCCCTCGACCGGCGAGATCGTGCCGATCCGGAGCACCGCGGCCGGGTCGGCGCCGTCGACGCCGTCGCCCGCGGCCTCCGCGCCGCCGTCTCCGTGAGCGACTCCGAGCGCGACCTGCTGGCCCACGTCCCGCCGGGCCCGGTGCCGTCGTCCGAGGGCGGCCAGCGGCTCCTCGACCTCGTGCGGGTGATGGCGCGACTCCGCGGCCCGGGCGGATGCCCCTGGGACCGCGAGCAAACGCACCGGACCCTCGCCCGCCATCTGCTCGAGGAGACCCACGAGGTCCTCGACGCGATCGACGCCGACGACCGGGATCGCCTTCGCGAGGAGCTCGGCGACCTGTTGCTCCAGGTCGCGTTCCACGCCCAGATGGCCGCCGACGACGGCGCGTGGGACGTCGACGACGTCGCGCGCGGGATCGTCGCGAAGTTGATCCGCCGGCACCCTCATGTGTTCGGGGACGTACGGGTCTCCGGGGCCGACGAGGTCCTCGTGAACTGGGAGCGGATCAAGGCGGAGGAGAAGGGCGAGCACGGGCTCGAGGAGGACGTGCCCGAGACGCTCCCGGCCCTCGCCCGCGCGGCCAAGGTGCAGCGCCGAGCCGCCGGGCGCGGGTTCGAATGGCGCAGCCGCGACGGCGCGCTCGAGGCGCTCCGCGAGGAAGTCGACGAGCTCGAGCGAACGTCCGACCCCGAGCAGGAGATCGGCGACGTGCTGTTCGCGACGGTCGCCGTCGCGCGCCTGCTCGGCGTCGACGCCGAGAGCGCGCTGCGGCGCACCACCCGGAGGTTCGCCGAGCGGTACGAGCGCTTCACGCGGCTGCTGCGCGAGCGCGGCCTCGACCTCGACGCGATGTCCGAGGTCGAGATCCGTCGCCTCTTCCGCGAGGCGCGATGACCGCGGCCAGCGACGCCGAGCGCGCGCGCTCGTTCCAGCGCTCGCTCGCGGAGCGTCTGTCCACCTGCGTCGAGCCGTTCGCCTGGGGGACGGCGTTCCTCGACGATCGCCACCCCCTCCGCTACGACAGCAACGTCCTGTGGGTCGGCCCGTCGGCCGACCGCTGCGACGCGACGAGGCTTGCGGCGGAAGCCGATCGGATCCTCGGCGGGGCGGGGCTCGGGCATCGGGAGATCCTGGTCGAACGCGAGCGCGACGGCGAGCGGCTGACCGCCGGCCTCCGCGCGCTCGGCTACGAGCGGGACGACTGCGAGGTGATGGCGCTCCGGCGCGAGCCGGACCGGACGCGGGACCTCTCCGCCGTCGTCGAGGTCGACGCCGATGAGATGGTCCTCGCCGCCCGCGAGGGGTACCGGCGCGCGCCCGGCACGGAGACGGAGGAGGTGGCCCGCGCGCTCGCCGAGCACAAGCGGGCGCTCGCCGAGGTCGGCGCGCGCTTCTTCGCCGTTCGCGCCGGCGGCCGCGTCGCGAGCACGGGCGACCTCTACGTCCACGACGGGGTAGCGCAGATCGAGGACGTGCAGACCCTGGAGGAGCACCGCGGCCGCGGCATGGCGAGCGCCATCGTCCTGCGGGCGGCCGCGGAGGCCCGCGCCCTCGGATGCGACCTCGTCTTCCTCGTCGCCGACGCGCAAGACTGGCCGCGAACGCTCTACGCGAGGCTGGGCTTCGATGGGATCGACCGCTTCCACGTGTTCATCCGCCGTCCCGACGCGCGGATCGGATCGGAGGGCGGCCCCGCGCTCCCCCGAGCGGGGGACTCGTCGGCGTAGGCCGCTTCCGGGCCCCGAAAATCCTCCGGATGAGGACTCGAGTCGGCGCGTCCGATGCGCCGATAACCGGAAGTGACCGTCCAGGCATGGCGAACGCGGAGGGAACCGGATGACCATCTCGCAGCCCGCGGGACGTTCGACGCGCGGGCGGACCGACCCGCTCAGCCGCGAGGCGCTGTTCCGTCAGGTGGGGAGCCTGGTCGGCGCCGTGCTGCTCGGGCTGCTGTCGATGGCCATCCGTCAGGTACCGCAGAGCTCCGCCTCGCTGGTCCTGCAGGCCTCCACGCTCACGGCGGCGACCGTGATCGCGACGCTCCTCGTGCCCTGGCACCGGCTGCCGGCGTTCGTCCACACGGCGCTTCCGCTCGTGTACCTGGTGGTCGCCTATCTCGCCTGCCGCGCGACCGGCGGGGTGGGCTCGAGCTACGCGCAGCTCGCGCTGCTGCCGGTCCTGTGGGTCGCCGTGTACGGGAGCTGGGTGGAGCTCGCGCTGGCCGTGGTCGCGGCCGGCGCCGCGCTCGGGGCCACCCTGGTCGGCTCGGACCCGGTCGCGGTCGCCGACGGGTGGACGCGTCTGGGCGCGATCCTCGCGGCGGGAGCCGGGCTCGGCCTGGTCGTCAACCGCTTCTTCGCGTCGATCCGCAACCAGACGAGCCGGCTCCAGTTCCTCGCCGGCACCGACCCGCTGACGGGCGCGGCCAACCGGCGCGCCTGGGACGAGGAGCTCGAGTCGGCGCTCGTTCGCGCCGCGCGCGACGGACGGCCCCTGTCGGTCGCGCTGCTCGACCTCGACGACTTCAAGGGCTACAACGACCGCAACGGACACCAGGCGGGCGACATCCTCCTCAAGGAGGTGTCGGCGGCCTGGCAGAACCTCCTGCGCTCGAGCGACGTGCTGGCGCGGATCGGCGGGGACGAGTTCGGGGTGTTGCTGCCCGGCTGCCACCTCGAGATGGCCGCGACGATCGCCGAGCGGCTGCGCCGTGCTGTGCCGGAGGCCGGGTGCTCGGTCGGCGTGTCGACGTGGGACGGGGTCGAGTCCGCGAGCGAGCTGTTCCGCCGCACCGACGCGGCGCTGTACGAGGCCAAGGGGATGGGCCGCGACCGCGTCGTGGTGCTCCCGGACGTGGATCCCCACCCCGAGGGCCCCGCCGCCGCGTAGTCGAATCCGGTTCTCCGGCCTCCTGCGGGAACTAGAATCGGGCCCCATGCCTGCGATCGCCTCGGTCTCGGCCCGCGAGATCCTCGACTCCCGCGGCAATCCCACGGTCGAGGTCGACGTCACCCTCGACGACGGCGCGTTCGGGCGAGCGGCGGTCCCGAGCGGTGCCTCGACGGGCGAGCACGAGGCGCTCGAGCTCCGCGACGGCGACCCGGGCCGGTACGGCGGCAAGGGCGTCCTTCGAGCCGTGGACAACGTGGTCTCGGTGATCGCCGCGGCGGTGGTGGGCCTCGAGGCGCTCGACCAGCGGGGGCTCGACGCCCGCCTGCTCGACCTCGACGGCACCGCCGACAAGTCCTCGCTCGGCGCGAACGCGCTGCTCGGGGTCTCGCTCGCGACGGCTCACGCGGCCGCGGCGAGCGTGGGGCTTCCCCTGTACCGCTACCTCGGCGGGTCGAACGCGCACCTGCTCCCCCTGCCGCAGATGAACGTGATCAACGGAGGCGTGCACGCCGACAACGAGCTCGAGCCGCAGGAGTTCCTGCTCGCCCCGGTCGGCGCCGCGTCGTTCTCCGAGGCCCTGCGCTGGTGCGCGGAGATCTACCACGTGCTGAAGGCGCTGCTGAAGGAGCGCGGGCTCGGAACCGGGGTCGGCGACGAGGGCGGGTTCGCCCCGAGGATCGCCACCGCCGCCGAGGCCCTTTCCCTCATGGTGGAGGCGATCGGAAAGACCGGTCTCGAGCCCGGCGACGAGGTCGCGCTCGCGATGGACCCGGCCGCCTCGGAGCTCTTCCACGACGGCCGGTATCGCCTGGAGGGCAAGGAACGAACCGCCGAGGAGATGGTGCGGTTCTGGGCCGGTCTCGTGGACTCGTTCCCTGTGATCTCCATCGAGGACGGCCTGGCGGAGGACGACTGGGAGGGGTGGGCGGGCCTGACCTCGGAGCTCGGCTCGCGCGTGCAGCTCGTGGGCGATGACCTCTTCGTGACGAACCCAGAGCGACTGGCGCGCGGGCTCCGCGAGGGCGCGGCGAACGCCATCCTCATCAAGGTGAACCAGATCGGGACGCTCACCGAGACGGTGGACGTCGTGCAGACCGCCGCCCGCCAGCGGTTCGGCGTGGTCGTGAGCCACCGCTCGGGCGAGACCGAGGACACGACGATCGCCGACCTCGCGGTCGGGATGGGTGCGGGGCAGATCAAGACGGGGGCGCCGTCGCGGAGCGAGCGCGTGGCCAAGTACAACCGCCTGCTCCGGATCGAGGAGGAGCTCGGCGACGCCGCGCGCTACGCCGGCCGGAGCGCGATCCGCCGGAGCCAGGCGTGAGCGCCCGAGCCGGCGCCGTGCGCGCCCGAGCCGGCGCGCCGCGCGCCCGCGCCGTGCGCGCCCGGCCGCGGCCCAGGCTCACCGGCCGCGCGGCCGTCCTCCTGGTGATCGTCACCGTGCTGGCGGTCTTCGCGGTGGTGCCGGCCAGGGAGCTCCTCGCCGAGCGCGGTCGGATCGCCGAGCTCGAGCGACGCGCTCGGGTCCTCCAGGAGGAGAACCGCCGGCTCGCCGAGCGGATCGCGCGCCTGCACGATCCCGCGGAGCTCGAGCGCCTGGCGCGGGCGTGTCTCGGCATGGTCCGTCCGGGCGAGATCGCCTTCGTCACCACCCCGCGTACCGGGGATCTCGGACCCGCCGCCTGCTGAGCGCCCGGCCTGAGCGACCGGCCGCGCCGGGCCCCGTTGGCGCGGCCCCGGCGTAAGCTTGGAGTGCAGCCGATGACGTCCCACGAGCGGTCCCTCGTCGGCAGGTCGCTCCTGCGCGCAGCCGCGGTGGGCTCGCTGTTTCGGAGAACCGTCCGCGAGCCCGTCGTGCTCGTGCTCGTGCTCGCCGGGGTGGTGGACGCGCTCTCGGGAGGACCGTGGAGCCACGGCGCGCTGCTGGTCGGGGTGGCGATCCTGCTCGGGTTTGACCGCCTGCGGCGGCGGCGCCGGGCCCGGGCGCTCGGGCTGGCGGAGGAGGCCGAGGCCGGCGCGGTCGAGCCGGTTCGGGCGGGCGGTGCGATGGCCGCCGCGCACGTCGCCCCGCGGATCCGGTTCACGCCGGTCACGGTGATCGGCGGAGTGCTGTACGCGGCGGTGGTGGGCTCGTTCGCTCGCTTCTCGTGGCCGATGACGCTCGCCGTCGCGGTTCCGGGCCTCGCGGCGGTGGCCGCGGCGTGGAAGGCGCCGGCGCGTCCGGGACCCGAACCACCCCGCATCGAGCCCGCGGGCGCCGTCGCCTGGGCGACGGTGTTCATCGTGCTCGGGCTGTGGGAGCTGGCGAACCTGCTGCAGCAGCCGTCGCTCACGGTGGGCTCGAACGCCCACCCGACCATCAGCGTCCTCACGGACCCGATCCTCGCCTCCCATCTGGGAAGGTCGGTGTTCCTCGCGCTGTGGCTGGCGTTCGGCGCGTTCCTGATGGAGCGGTGATGCGCGCGCGGGGGCAGGTCGGATGAGCAGCCGGGCCGTCACGATCGCCGGCTACCTGCTAATCGCCGGCACGGGAGTGGTGATGCAGCTCCTCGCCTGGCGCGGGCACCTGCGCATCCCCACGTTCGGGCAGGTGATGAGCCGCATCATGCGAACCCGGGCCGGCCGCGTCGGCGTCATGGCCGGCTGGGCGTGGCTCGGCCTGCACTTCTTCGCCCGCTGACTCGCCGGCTCCGTCGCCCGTTCGCGAGACGCGCTCCTGCCCCGGGCCCCTGTTGACGGCCGATTCGGGCCGATGGGATAGTGGCGCTCTCCCGGTGGCATCGGCGGGCAACGGGCGCGTCGACCGGGGCGAAAGGAGTCCACATCGCGGAGCTAGAGGTCGGGGCGGTCGTCGAGGGGACCGTCAGTCGCATCACCCCGTACGGGGCCTTCCTCACCCTCGAGGGCGGAAAGGTCGGGCTCGTGCA
>JAJPHY010000013.1 GCA_021325015.1 Actinomycetota bacterium
CGGTCTTGTAGAGACCGATCACCGACTCGGCCATCGCGTTGTCGTAGGAGTCGCCGACCGAGCCGACCGAGGGAGCGATGCCGGCCTCCTCCAGCCGCTCCGTGTAGCGGAAAGACAGGTATTGCGTGCCCCTATCGGAGTGGTGAACCAGGCCTGCCACGTCCTCGGCCCACGCTTCCCCGTGGGTGGGGAGTCGCCTGAGGGTGTGGCCTGCCGGGCGTACACGGTCGAGCGGGGAGCCTGAAGGATCCGACACACCGCGGCCAGGGCCACCCCGGTCTCGGCGCTCACCTCGGCCGCCTCCTGGGCGGGATCTGCAGCCCCCTTTTCGGGCCGCGGCCCGCAGGACCTCCACCTCCATGGTGAGCTCCCCGTTCTTGCGCTCTGCCTCCTTCAGCCGACGTTCCTCGGGCTGAAGGGGCCTGGCCTTGAGGCCCTCCATCCCTCCGGCCAGGAACTCGTCGCGCCAGGAGGCCAAGCGGTGAGCCTCCACCCGGAGCTCCCTGGACAGCTCGTCGAGGCCCTCGCCTCGGAGGAGCCTGATGACGGCATCGGCCTTCCTCCGAGCCGACCACCGGAGTTCCCTAGGACGTTGTTGCTCGGCCACTGCGGTCCTCCCGGTTCCCAGGGCCGCGCGCACCTCCATTCTCTAATCGGGTGTCCAAGGAAACCGGGAGCGGTGGACTGGATGGTTGGGCCGACGCGGTTCGCGCACCGTTCAATCAAGACCACTCCGTCGACCGATCAGCAGTCGGCGTCCGCGATGGCGGTGCGGCTGGCGAACGCGGAGGCTTCGACTCGTCGCAGGAGCCCTCTCGCGCGCGAGGAGAAGCGGACGGACGCCATCCAGATGTTTCTCGTCCGCCACGGGCGCCTCCACGCGCACGTGGATCGCCTCACGGAGGGCCTGAGCGACGAGGAGATCCGCACGTGCGTCCACTCCCTCGTCAACCCGCTTGCCTGGCTCACCTGGCACGTCGCGCGCGGAGAGGACGGAGCGATCAACCTCCTCGTCGGCGACGGTCGGCAGGCGCTCGACGAGGGCTGGTCTTCGCGACTGAACGCTGGGCGACGGGACGTCGGGAGGGGCATGACGATGGCCGAGGTCGTGGACCTCGGCGCCCGCGTGCATCTCCGCTCGCTCCTCGCGTACTGGACGGCGGTGGGAGAGCGAACGCGCGGGGTCGTCGCCTGCCTGCGTCCGAGGATCTCGATGAGGTCGTGAGCGCCGAACGCGTGCATCGCGCCGTCGAGCAGATGAGCGAGGGACCCACGGCCGGGGCTCTCGAGACGCTCTGGCAGGAGACCGCCCGAGGCCACTTCCTTATCTGGTTACCTCTTACGCACAGCTACGAGCACGTCGGGCAGGCCGATCTCGTGAGCGGGTTTCTGGGACTCTCGGGTCGCTACTGAGGATCGGCGCAGCCCCGGTCTTCAACGGGCACCGAGACGTTCACTCGACCCACTTGCCTCGCTACAGCCCGGCCGGGTCCCGACCGATGCCAACCTGAGGACGCTCTCCGGGAGGGGCAGGGTCGCGCGCTCGCGCGAGCGCGCCGGAGGCGGTGACGGTGCTGGTCGGCAAGTTCGAAAGGCGGCGGCGTCGGGAGGGTCGGCGAAAGCTCATGCCCGGCACGACCGAGGCCTACGAGACGAGCTGGTATCGGGTGCTCGCTCGCCAGGCGTCTGGTGAGCTCGCCGTTCCGGATGCGAACACCGAGCCGCCGAAGATCGGCCCATCGCCCGAGGGCGCCACGCCGTCGCCGAGCCCCGGACGGGCGTCGCCGAAGCCGGAGCCGTCTTCTTCTGCTCGGGCAGTTGATCGCGCCGGATCGGCTCAACCTGCCCTCCGACCGGCGGTCATGCCCGAGCCCGCCCCCGACCGCGTCGCCCAAGGTCTGTCGGGGTCCGCCAACGGCTACCAGGCGGGTCCGCAGCCCGTCGGGTCATACGTGCACGGCGCCGCCCCCCGGCTGGAGCGGGTCGCGATGACGCCGTCGAGCGTCCGCATCGGGGTTCGCAAGCTGGAGGAGCCCGAGGCCGTCTACCTGGGATACCTGACCGCGTCCCCGCACGCCGAGTTCTTCCGGAGCGACCTGTGGCCGGGCACCCGGGCGCTCACCCCCGTGCACGTGTGGCGTGCGAACCACCTTGGGGCGGGATGGGTGACCTCCGACGTTCTGCGCTTCCTGGAAGTCCACGGCCAGCGCCTGTCCCAGCTCGTCTCGGTGGCCCCGGCGACCGCGGCGCCCGGGAGTCCGGACCGCCACACGTGGATCCGCCGTCTCCTCCACTCCGAGGTCGTTGCCGAGTACGGCGTCCCGAGGCTCGCCAAGACCCTCCACGCGCTGCTGCCGACGCTCGTTCCCGACCTCGACGCGGAGATGACGCCGTGGGCGGCCCGGGAGTGGTTGGGTCTTCGCCGGACCCCCGAGGCGCCGGGCGACGTCGAGGCCTGGCTCGAGGTGTGGGAGCTGCTCGAAGACGTCCTGGTTGTACGGGCAGAGGCCTTCGACGAGATCGTGCGCGCGGTCCGAGCCAAGGCTGATCGCCGGGCGCCGACGAGCCCGGCGGGGCTGGTGGCCGCGGCCTTCTGGCAGAGCTTCTGGGAGGAGGCGTCTCGGGAGGCCTCCTCGCCTCCGGGCACTGTCCCGCCCGCGACCCTCGGTCCCAAGCGCGCCCCGAGGCGCGAGCCGAAGCGTGAACCGAAGCCCGCAGCCAAGGATGAGCCGAAGCTCTCCCCGAGACTCAAGGCCGAGCCAGCGCCCAGGGCGAGGGTTCGCGCGCGCACCGAAGCCCCGGCCCCTCCGAGGGAGACCGCGGCCGCGGAGGCGCCGCTCGTTCCCGCCGAGGCTACCGCTCCGGCGCCGTCCGCTCCGAAGCCCACCCGGGCTCGGCGCCCCAAGGCCAAGCCCGAAGCCTGAACCGACCCGATCCGGGTTCGCGAACGGCGTTGTGTAGCATTTGCGCACCATGGCGAGCACCAGGACGAACGCGGGGCGGTACGAGCCGAGCCTGATCGAGCCCAAGTGGCAGGAGGTCTGGGAGCGCGAGGGCCTGTACCGGGCCTCGGACGATCCGAACGACCCTCGCCCGCGCTTCTACGCGCTCGACATGTTCCCGTATCCCTCCGGCGACCTGCACATGGGGCACGCGGAAGCCTTCTCCGGCGGGGACGCGGTGGCGCGGTTTGCCGCCATGCGCGGGTTCAACGTCCTGCACCCGATCGGGTGGGACGCGTTCGGGCTGCCGGCCGAGAACGCGGCCATCAAGCGCGGCACCCACCCGAAGGAGTGGACCTACGCGAACATCGAGCAGCAGGCGCGCTCGTTCCGGCGCATGGGGATGTCGTTCGACTGGACCCGGCGCCTGCACACCTGCGACCCCGAGTACTACAGGTGGACGCAGTGGCTGTTCCTCAAGCTGTTCGAGCGCGGGCTCGCCTACCGAAAGACCGCGCCCGCCAACTGGTGTCCGAACGACCAGACCGTGCTCGCCAACGAGCAGGTGGTCAACGGCGCCTGCGAGCGCTGCGGGACGGCCGTCGTCCGAAAGGACCTCACGCAGTGGTTCTTCAAGATCACCGACTACGCGCAACGCCTGCTGGACGACATCGACGAGCTCGTCGACTGGCCGGAGCGCGTGATCACCATGCAGCGCAACTGGATCGGCAGGTCCGAGGGCGCGCGGGTCGAGTTCGAGATCGCCGAGACCGGCGACACGGTGGAGGTGTTCACCACGCGGCCCGACACGCTGTGGGGGGTCACGTTCTTCGTCTTCGCGATCGAGCATCCGCTCGTGCGGAAGCTCGCCGACGCCGGTGGATCGGCCTCCGAGGCCGAGGAGCTCATCCGGCGGCTTCAGGCGACCCCGCTCACCAACCGCGAGCAGGCGGAGAGCCGCGAGGGCGTTCGCCTCGGCGTCCACGCCGTCAACCCCGTGAACGGCGAGAAGGTGCCGTGCTTCGTGGCTCCCTACGTCCTGATGGAGTACGGGACGGGCGCGGTCATGGGGGTGCCGGCGCACGACCAGCGCGACTTCGAGTTCGCCCGGGAGCACGGCCTGCCGATCCGCGTCGTCGTCCAGCCCGAGGGTGAGACCCGGGACCCCGAGACGATGACCGAGGCCTACGACCACGAGGGCGTGATGGTCAACTCCGGGCCCTTCGACGGCGTCCGCTCGCCCGAGTCGATCGGTCAGGTGATCCGCTGGCTCGAGGAGCAGGGCAAGGGCAAGGCGGCGGTGACCTACCGGCTGCGCGACTGGCTCATCTCACGTCAGCGGTACTGGGGCGCGCCGATCCCGATCGTCCACTGTCCCGAACACGGTGAGGTGGCGGTGCCCGAGGACGAGCTCCCGGTCCTGCTGCCCGACGACGTCGACTTCCGTCCTGGGGGCGAGTCGCCGCTCGCGCGGCACGAGGGCTTCGTCAGCACCACCTGCCCGGTCTGCGGCGCTCCGGCGCGGCGCGACACGGACACGATGGACACCTTCGTCGACAGCTCCTGGTATTTCTTCCGCTACTGCTCGCCCGGCGACGCCACGCGTGCCTTCGACCCCGAGCTTGTGGCGCGGTGGATGCCGGTCGGTCAGTACACGGGCGGCGTCGAGCACGCGATCCTGCACCTGCTGTACTCGCGGTTCTTCACCAAGGTCCTGTACGACATGGGCTTGGTCTCGTTCACCGAGCCGTTCCCTCGCCTGATGAACCAGGGCCAGGTGATCTACGGCGGGGCGGCGATGAGCAAGTCCAGGGGGAACATCGTCGAGCCGATGCCGCTCGTCGAGCGCTGGGGGGCCGACACCATGCGGCTCATGATGCTGTTCGCGGGGCCGTTCGAGGACGACATCGACTGGAAGCTGATCGCGCCCGACCCGGACCGGCGCCCGGGGGTGAACGCCTGGCTCGGGCGCGTGTACGCGGTGGTCCACGAGGCGGCCGGGCGCGAGGCCGCGGAGCCGGAGTCGCTGCGTCGGCTCACCCATCGCACCATCAGGGCCGTCACAGAGGACCTGGAGCGGTTCCGGTTCAACGTGGCGATCTCCAAGCTGATGGTCCTCTCCAACGAGATCCGGTCCACGCTGGACGCCGGAGGAGGCGCCCGCGAGGCCGCCGTCGCGCTCGTCCAGATGCTCGCCCCGATCGCGCCGTTCCTGAGCGAGGAGCTCTGGCGCGAGGCGCTGGGCAATGATTCCAGCGTCCACGTTTCCTCGTGGCCGTCGCATGACCCCAAGCTCGCGCGCGAGGAGCGAACCGTGCTGGTCGTTCAGGTGGACGGCCGGGTGCGCGACCGCATCGAGATGCCGGCCGACGCCTCGGAAGAGGACTGCCGACAGGCGGCGCTGGCCTCGGAGCACGCGCGGCGCTTCCTCGAGGGACGCGAGGTCGCGCGGGTGATCGTTCGTGCCCCCAAGCTCGTGAACGTCGTGACCTCGGGCTGAGCCGGCGCCGCGCCTCAGCTCGCGCCGGCCATCCGGCCCCCGCCGCGTGGGGCGTTCGACCGGGCCGGCCGGCATCTACCGCTGGAATCCTTCGCCTGGGGGACGCGTCGCCGCGCCCACTCGAGGAGGACGCGATGAGCGACCACACGTGGTTTGAGCCTTACAAGATCAAGGCCGTCGAGCGGATCCCGATCACCACGCCCGAGCAGCGCGCGGCCGCGCTCGAGGAGGCGGGGTGGAACACGTTCCTCCTCCGATCCGACCAGGTGACGATCGACCTGCTCACGGACTCCGGGACGAACGCGATGAGCGACCGCCAGTGGGCCGGTCTGATGATGGGCGGCGAGGCGTACGCCGGCAGCCGCAACTTCTACCACCTCGAGGAGACCGTGCGGCGCGTGTACGGGTATCGCTACGTCGTGCCCACTCATCAGGGTCGCGGCGCGGAGCACATCGTGTCCCGGATGCTGATCCACAAGGGGGACACGATCCCGGGCAACATGTACTTCACGACGACCCGACAGCACCAGGAGCTGGCCGGCGGGACGTTCGCCGACGTGATTGTCGACGAGGCGCACGACCCGCAGAGCCGGCATCCGTTCAAGGGCAACGTGAACCTCGAGAGGCTCGAGAAGGTGATCGAGCAGGCCGAGCGCGTGCCCTACCTGTCGATCGCCGGGACCGTGAACATGGCGGGCGGCCAGCCGATCTCCCTCGCCAACCTCCGCGCGGTGAGGGAGATCGCGCACGCGCACGGCGCGCTCGTGATCTTCGACGCGACGCGGGCCGTCGAGAACGCCTGGTTCATCAAGGAGCGCGAGCCCGGGCACGCGGACCGCTCCGTCGCGGAGATCCTCCTGGAGATGTGCTCGCTCACCGACGGCTGCACGATGTCGGCCAAGAAGGACTCGCTGGTGAACATCGGGGGGTGGATCGGGCTGAACGACCCGGACCTCGCCGCGCAGGCCAGGAACCTGTGCGTCGTGTACGAGGGGCTCCACACGTACGGCGGCCTGGCGGGGCGCGATCTCGAGGCGATCGCGATCGGCATCGAGGAGTCGGTCGACGACGATCACGTCCGGGCGCGCATCCTGCAGGTGCGCGAGCTCGGGGAGATGTTGGAGGCGGCCGGCGTTCCGATCGTCGAGCCGATCGGCGGCCACGCTGTCTTCCTCGACGCGAAGCGGATCTACCCGCATATCCCTCAGGAGGAGTTTCCGGCCCAGCGCCTGGCCGGCGAGATCTACCTCGACTCGGGGACCCGGACGATGGAGCGCGGGATCGTCTCCGCGGGGCGGGATCCGGAGACCGGCGAGCACCGTCACCCGGCCCTCGAGCTCGTGCGCCTGACGATTCCCCGGCGGGTCTACACCTCCCGGCACCTCGCCGGGGTGGCCCGTTCGGTCGCGCGGGTGTTCGAGCGACGGTGGACGACCCGGGGCCTCGAGATGGTGTTCGAGCCCACCTACCTGCGGTTCTTCCAGGCCCGGTTCCGGCCGCTCGAGAGCTGAGTCGGGCCACTTCCGGCCCGATCCGTTGCCGTCTCCGAGCGGCCGTTCAGCCGGGCTCAACCGTGGGCGGCAAGCGCCCGATACCTGAAACTGACCAGGCGCCTGCCGGTCGTGGTCGTGGCCGAGGGGGGCGATCAGACTGCCCGAGAGCATCCACAACGGTCCGCCCGTTGCTGCGAGCGAGGCGGTCGCGCGACCCGGTCCCTCGGTCCCGGAGGTCGAGCGCCCCGCACGGCCGGATCTGTCGCCGGACCAGCTCCGGACGGAGCGCTCGATCGCCATCATCCGGATCGCCGTGATCCTGGTGGTCGCCGCCGTCTACCTGAGCTCGATCGGCATCCGGCGGCCGCTCGGGCCGCTCGCGATCGCGATCCTCGCGCTCGCCGCCCTGTACGCGCTGTGGACTCTGCTCGCCAAGCCGTACGAGACCATGCCGGGGACGCGATTCCAGGCGGCGACCCTGCTCGCCGATGCCGCGTTCATCACGCTGTGGTGTAAGGCGACCGGCGGGCCCGCGAGCGAGTTCTGGACGCTGTACCTCATCGCCGTCATCGCGGTCGCCATGCGGTTCGACCTGCTCGAGACCATGGCCGCCGCGTTGGGGCTCTCCGTGCTGTACGTCCTCGTGATGAGCGTCTCCGGCGGCCTGCCGCGCACCTCGCTCCTGGCGCGGCCACCCCTGATGCTGATCACCGGGTTCGCGGTCGGCGTCCTCGCCCGGGAGCGGCGCCTCGACGAGCGGCAGCGCGAGGCCCTGGCCCGGATCGCGGAGGAGAGCTCGGCGGCGCTCGCCGAGGAGCAGGCCCTCGTGGCCCGGCTCCGGCAGGTGGACCTCGCGAAGACCGAGTTCGTGGCGGTCGCCTCGCACGAGTTCCGAACCCCGCTCGCCGCGATCCTCGGGGTCGTGAGCACGCTGCGGGCTCACGGCGACGAGCTCGAGCCGGGTGTCCGGGCGGAGCTCCTCGACGGGGCGGCGGTCCAGGCGGAGCGTCTGGCCAGGCTGGTGGACGATCTGTTGACGGTCTCGAGGATCGAGGACGGGGCCCTGCCGCTCGAGCTCCAGCCCGTGCATCCGCAGCGCCTGATCTACGAGGCCGTGCAGGCTTCCGGCACGGCCGATGTCGTGAGCATCAAGACCGGCGGCGTCGAACGCGTGGTCTGCGACGCCGACCGGATCGTCCGGGTCCTCACCAACCTGCTGGACAACGCGCGCAAGTACTCTCCCCCGGGAGGGACGATCTTCGTGGCGATGTCCGAGGACGAGGGGGCCGTGACGTTCAGCGTCCGAGACGAGGGCCCCGGGGTCCCCGCCGCCCACCGGGAGGAGATCTTCGAGCGCTTCCGCCGGCTGATGGACGGCTCGCAGAAGCCTGGGGCCGGGCTCGGCCTGTACATCTCCCGGTGCCTCGTGGAGGCGCACGGCGGGGAGATCGGCGTTCGGGAGGGCCAGGGCGGGGGTGCGGAGTTCGTCTTCACCCTGCCCAAGGGTCCGGTCGGTCGCGTGTTGCTCACCCCGGAGCCGGCCGGGGACCCCGCGAGCGTGGGCTGAGCATCGACGCGCCTCGCGTCGGCCCGCCGCCGGATCGTCCGTTGGGCGCCTCGGGTGTGACCGACCTCACTGACGGCGTTCCGGCTCGTTGCTAGCGTTCGACCCGTCGCTCCCCCTCGTGCCGTAACGACCGGAGGAGGGCGCGTGACGAACGGTTCCCTTCGCGAGCGGCTCTCCACGCTCTCGCGCGCCGAGCTGCTCGGCCTGACCCTTCTGCTCTGCGCCACGCTGGCCGGCGCCGCCGTCTGGTACCTGCGCTCGTTGCCCAAGCCGGTCCAGGTGCGGGCGGGGACCGGGCGGCCGGCCGAGACGAGCGGCTCGCCCTCGCCGGCGGTGCTCCTGGTCGACGTCGCCGGGTGGGTTCGGCGACCCGGCGTCTACGAGTTCCACGAGGGGGACCGGGTGATCGACGCGATCGAGGCCGCGGGCGGCGCCCGTTCGGGTGCGGCGCTGGACTCGCTGAACCTCGCCGCCCCGCTCTCGGACGGGACCCAGGTCCTGGTCCCGCGCTCCACCCCCGGCGGCGCGAGCGCCGGCACGGGCCCGGCGTCCGCGACCGGCGTCACCTCGGGAAAGGTGAACATCAACACGGCCTCGGCCACAGATCTCGAGGCCCTTCCCGGCATCGGCGAAGTCCTCGCCCAGCGAATCGTCGACTACCGGACGCAGAACGGGCCGTTCACCTCGGTCGACCAGCTGCTCGACGTGAGCGGAATCGGTGACGCCATCCTCGCCGAGATCAGAGACAGAGTGACCGTGTGAGCGCGTGGCTCCTTCCCTCGGCCGCCGCCGCGTTCTGGGCCGGGCTCCTCGCGTGGGCGGCCGTCGGCTCCGGCCTGCCCGTGCCCGCCTGGATCTCGCTCGGTCTGGGCGCACTGGCGGCCGCCATCTGGCTGTCGCCGTCGGGCAACGAAGACGACCTGCTGGCTCGCGGGGGCCTGGCCCGGGGCAGGGAGCCGCCCGCCGTCCGGGCCCTCGCGCCCGCTCGACCCGGATCCGCGGGGGCCCCCGGATGGGCCCGTGGGCTGCTCGCGGTCCTCGCGGTCCTCGCGCTCGGCATCGGGTGGGCGGGGGCGCACGAGCACCGCGTGGGGGGCTCGCTGCTCGCCCGGCTGGCCCCGCGCCAGGTGACGATCGACGGCGGCCTCCGCACAGACCCGGCACTCGGCGACCGGGGCTGGAGCGCGATCCTCGACGCCCGCAGGGTCGCGTGGGACGCCGGCGCCGCGACGCTTCGCGAAACCCTGTGGGTCCAGGGCTCGGGCCCGATGCCGCGCGCCCTCCGCGGGGACCGCCTTCGCGTTCGCGGCGAGGTGGAGGTGCCCGACGACCCCGGGTTCGCCGGGTTCCTCTCAAGGCGCGGGATCGCCGTCGAGCTGCGGGCCGATCGGGTCGAGCGTCTCGGCGGGTCGGCCTCCCCGATCGTGGCCGCGGCCCAGGCCTTCCGGGCGTTCGTGGGCCGCTCGATCGGGCGGCTGTTCGCCCCGCCTGAGGCGGGGCTGCTGATGGGTCTCGCGCTCGGCGACGACTCGCGGCTGGACCCCGGCCTCGCGCGCGACTTCCAGGCCACCGGTCTGGGTCACCTGCTGGTGGTCTCCGGCGAGAACGTGGCGATGGTGCTGGCGCCCGTCTTGGGGCTCGCCGCGCTCCTGCGCCTGTCCCGGGTTCCGAGGTTCCTGCTGGGCCTGTCGACGGTGCTCTTCTTCGTGGTGCTGACCGGTGCCGAGCCGTCGGTCATGCGGGCCGGGGTCATGGCCTCCATCGGCCTGACGGGGGTGCTTCTGGGCCGGCCGAGGAGCACGGCGAGCGTCCTGTCCGCCGCGGTCCTCGTCCTGTTGGTGATCGACCCCACGCTCGTTTGGTCGATCGGCTTCCAGCTCTCGGTGGCGGCCACCGCCGGGATGGTGGGGCTCGCCGCCCCGCTCGGGGAGCGGCTCGGCCCGCTGCCCAGGCCGCTCGCGCTCGCGGCGGGCACGACCATCGCCGCCCAGCTCGGGGTCACGCCGATCCTGCTCTTCCACTTCCACGAGGTCCCCGGGGTCACGGTGATCGCCAACCTGCTCGCCTTCCCGGCGGTCTCGCCGGCTCTGGTCCTCGGGCTGGTCGCCGCCGCTCTCGGCCTGGTGGCGGAGCCGATCGGGCGGATCGTCGCGTGGTTCGCCGCCCTGCCCATGCGGTACCTGATGGCCGTTGCCGACCGGCTGGCGCGCGCGCCGGTCCCCTGGATCACCTCGGGGGGCGGGCTCGCCTCCCTCGTCGGGGGCGGGGCGCTCGTTGCGCTCGCCGCGTGGTGGCTTCGCTCCCGACGGCGTCTTCCGCGCTCGGCGGTCGTGGTCGGGTGCGTCCTTCTTCCGCTGTTCGTGTGGAGCGCGGCCGTCTCCTCAGGCCCGCCCTCCGCGCTCGTTCTCCACTTCTTCGACGTGGGTCAGGGGGACTCCGCGCTCGTCACCTCGCCGGCCGGGGCGAGCATCCTGATCGACGGAGGGCCCGATCCCGAGCAGGTCGCGACCAAGCTCTCGGCGCTCGGCGTGAAGCGTCTCGACCTGCTCGTCGCGACGCACCCGCACGCCGACCACGTCGCGGGGCTTCCCGCGGTGATGGCGCGGTTCCCCGTCGGCCTCGTGATCGAGCCCGGGTGCCTGGAGCCCTCACCCGCCTACGAGGGGTTCCTCCAGGCGGTCCGCGACGAGCACGTGCCGGTGCGCCACCCACGGACCGGTGACACGTTCGACGTCGCCGACGTGCACCTGGACGTGCTCGCCCCGGACGCCTGCGCGCACGGCACCGACTCGGATCCGAACAACGACTCGATCGTCCTTCGCCTGGTGTGGAACGGCCGGGTGGTGCTGTTCCCGGCGGACGCGGAGGTTCCCTCGCAGCAGACGATGCTCGACGAGCACGCGCCCCTCGCGTCCGAGGTGCTGAAGGTCCCGCACCATGGAGGCGACACGTCGCTCATCGAGTTCTTCGAGGCGGTCGACCCGCAGCTCGCGATCGTGAGCGTCGGGCAGCCCAACGACTACGGGCACCCCGTGCCGAAGGTGCTGGATGAGCTCCGAGCGACCGGCGCGCGGGTTCTGCGAACCGACCGTCGGGGTGACATCACGGTCGTCCTCCGCCCGAGCGGGCTTCTCGTAGAATCCGCCGCGTGAGCTCCCGCTCCGCTCCCGCCTACCTGCTCTGGGGCGAGGATCCGTTCCTGCTTCGCGAGGCCGCGCTCGAGATCATCGGGCCCGACGTGCAGGTCCGGGAGGTGGACGCGGCGGCGTGGTCGGGTGGGGAGACCGGCGACCTCGCGACTCCCTCCCTGTTCGGGGAGCGGAGAGCGCTCCTCGTCACCGATTGCCGGTCCCTCCCGGAGCGTGCGCTGGGCGAGCTCGCCGCCTACCTCGCGGCTCCCGTGCCGGAGTCTCCGCTGGTGCTGTGCGCCACGGTGGGCGAGCGGGGTCGCGCGCCCGGGGGCCTCGTCAAGCTGGTCGAGCCGGTCGGCGAGGTCCGCCAGGTCGCCCTGGCCAGGCGGGATCTGCCGGGCTGGCTCGCCGCGCGCGCTCGTGCGGGCGGGATGGAGCTCGCGCCCGACGCCGCCCTCGCCCTGGTCGAGACCGTCGGGGAGGATCCGGCCGCCCTCGTCCGCGCGCTGGAGCAGCTCGGGTCGGCCTTCGCAGGGGCGCGCATCACGCGCCAGCTCGTCGCCCGCCAGTTCCGAGGGCTCGGTGACCAGCACGTGTGGGACCTGTGCGATCGAGCGTTCGGCCGGGACCTGCCGGGCGCCGTGCGATCGCTGCAGGCGCTCCTCCGCGACCGCGCGGACGGCCTCCTCGTGCTCGGCGGGATCGCGTCCAGGCTCCGGGACCTCCTGCGCGTGCGGGCGCTCCCGGACCGGATGCCGCCCGCGGAGCTCGCCCGCGCCGCCGGCCTCCGGTTCGAATGGCAAGCCCGGCGCTACCGGGAGCAGGCGCGCCGCTTCACGCTCGAGGAGCTGGTTCGGTTGCACGCCCGAGTCGTCGAGGCCGATCGCGCGATGAAGTCCGGGGCGTCGGAGGACCTGGTGCTGCCGATGCTGGTGAGCGCGATCGCGGGCGAGGGCACCCCGGCCGGAGGCCGACCCGCCTAGGCCCCGGTCGAGGCCTGCGCCGCGACCCCGTTGGCGGTCCGCGCGAGCCGCGACTTGTGGCGCGCGGCCGTCCGCCGGTGCACGATTCCCCTGGAGGCGGCCTTGTCGTAGGCCCGGGCGGCCTCGCGAGCGCGCTGGAGGGCGGCCTCGGGGTCACCGCTCGCCGCCGCGAGGCGCACCTTCTTGGAGGCGGTCTTCAGGGCGGAGCGCACCGCGCGGTTCCGCTGCCGGGCTCGCTCGTTCTGCTTGTTCCGCTTGATCTGCGACTTGATGTTGGCCACGGCGAGCGAGTGTACCAGCGGAAACGGCGGTGAAGCCCGGTCCGCTCGCCCGGCACGCCGGGGTCCGCCGGCTCGGCGCCCCGTACGATAGGCGGGGCGTGACCGACACCAGCCGGATCCGGAACTTCTGCATCGTGGCCCATATCGACCACGGCAAGTCCACGCTGGCCGATCGACTCCTCGAGATCACGCACGCGGTCTCCGAGCGCGACATGCGCGCGCAGTACCTGGACAAGATGGACCTCGAGCGCGAGCGCGGGATCACGATCAAGGCCCAGGCGGTCCGCCTCACCCACGAAGTCCGTGGGCAGGTCTACGAGCTGAACCTGATCGACACCCCCGGGCACGTCGACTTCACCTACGAGGTCTCGAGGTCGCTCGCCGCGTGCGAGGGGGCGGTGCTCCTGGTCGACGCGGCGCAGGGAATCGAGGCCCAGACCCTCGCGAACTTTCACCTTGCGCGCGACGCCGGTCTCGCGATCGTCCCGGTGCTGAACAAGATCGACCTGCCGGCCGCGCAGCCCGACGAGGTGGCCCGCGAGCTCGCCGCGGTTGTCGGATGCGACGCGGCCGACGTCCTCAGGGTGTCCGCCAAGACCGGCGAGGGGGTCACGGCGCTGCTCGAGCGCGTCGTCGAACGCGTCCCGGCGCCCGGAGGCGCGCGGGAGGATCCGCTGCGGGCGCTCATCTTCGACTCGAGCTTCGACCCGTATCGCGGGGTGGTCGCCTACGTGCGCGTCCACGACGGCGTCCTCCCCAGCCGGTCCCGGGTCCGGCTGATGGCGGCCGGGATCGAGTCGGACGCGGAGGAGGCCGGCGTGTTCGCCCCCGAGCCCACTCCGGTGCCCGAGCTCGGTCCCGGCGAGGTCGGCTACCTGGTGACCGGCCTGAAGGACGTTCACCAGGTCAAGGTCGGCGACACGATCACGCTATCCGGCAAAGGGGCCGCGCGCGAGCCGCTCCCCGGCTACCGCGAGCCCAAGCCGATGGTGTGGAGCGGGCTGTTCCCCGCCGAAGGAGGCGACTACGGCGACCTGAGGGACGCGCTCGATCGGCTCAAGCTCTCCGACTCGGCGCTGCACTACGAGCCGGAGACCTCGCAGGCCCTCGGGTTCGGGTTCCGCTGCGGGTTCCTCGGGCTCCTGCACATGGACATCGTCAAGGAGCGGCTGGAACGTGAGTTCGGCCTCGAGCTGATCGCGACGGCGCCCAACGTGGAGTTCCACGTCGTCCGGGGCAGCGAGGTCACCGTCGTGCACAACCCCTCCGAGATGCCCCCGCCCGGCACCTTCGACGTCGTGCGCGAGCCGGTGGTGCTGGCGACGATCATCACGCCCTCCGACTACCTGGGAGCGGTGCTCGAGCTCTGTCAGTCCCGCCGCGGCGAGATGCTCGACCTGCGGTACCTCTCGCCGGACCGGGCCGAGGTCCACTACCGCCTGCCGCTTGCCGAGATCATCTTCGACTTCTTCGACCAGCTGAAGTCGCGGACGCGCGGCTACGCGTCGCTCGACTACGAGCCCTGGGGCTACGAGGAGGCCGACCTCGTTCGGGTCGACGTGCTCCTGCACGGGGAGCCCGTCGACGCGTTCTCGAGCGTGGTCCACCGCGACAAGGCCTACCAGTACGGGCGCGCGATGGTCGAGCGCCTCAAGGAGCTGATCCCCAGGCAGCTCTTCGACGTCGCGATCCAAGCCGCGATCGGATCGCGAATCATCGCCCGCGAGACCGTCAAGGCCAAGCGCAAGGACGTGCTCGCCAAGTGCTACGGCGGGGACATCACGCGCAAGCGCAAGCTCCTCGAGCAGCAGAAGAAGGGGAAGGCGAGACTGCGGCGCGTCGGCCGCGTCGACGTCCCGCAGGAGGCGTTCATCGCGGCGCTCCGGGTGGACCAGCGGTCGGGGGTCCGACCATGAGCGCGGGGATCTACGTGCACGTGCCGTTCTGCCTCACGCGGTGCGGCTACTGCGATTTCAACGCCGTCGCCGGTATGGATCACCTTCGGTCGAGGTACGTGGCCGCGCTCCTGCGCGAGGCGGACCTCGTCTCGGGCGAGTGGACCGAGGAGGAGTTCGTGTCGATCTTCGTCGGCGGCGGCACCCCGACCACCCTCGACCCGGGCGACCTGAAGACGCTGCTGACCCGCGTGCGCGCGCGCTTCCGCGTTCGGGGCGACGCCGAGGTGACGGTGGAGGCCAATCCCGACACGGTCGATGCCGTGTCGCTCGAGCGCCTGCTCGCCGCCGGGTTCGAGCGCCTGTCGCTGGGGGCCCAGTCCTTCGATGGACACGTCCTGCGAGCACTCGAGCGCGTTCACCCGCCCGAGGCGGTTCGGCGCGCCGTCCGGCAGGCGCGCGCGGCCGGCTATCGGAACCTGAACCTCGACCTGATCTACGGCGCCGAGGGGGAGACGCTCGAGTCCTGGGAGCGCACGCTCCTCGAGACCATCGACCTCGGACCGGAGCACGTGAGCGCCTACGCCCTCACGATCGAGCCCTCGACTCCTCTCGGACGCAAGGTACGGGCGGGACTCGCTCGCCCGCCGGACCCCGACCTGCAGGCCGACATGTTCCTGCTCGCGGGCGAGACGCTCGCGTCGGCCGGCTACCAGCACTACGAGGTCTCGAACTGGGCACGGCCGGGGTTTGCGTGCGTCCACAACCTCGGCTACTGGGAGCGGCGGCCCTACGCGGGCTTGGGGGCCGGCGCGCACGCGTTCCGGGGCGACCGCCGGTGGTGGAACGTTCGCCCGCCCGAGCAGTACCTGCAGCTCGTCGAGGCCGGCCGCGCTCCGATCGGCGGGGAGGAGCGGCTTGATTCGTTCGACGCGTACCTCGAGGAGCTGCTGCTCCGGCTCAGGACCCTTCGGGGCGTGCCCGCGAGCTGGGTGTACCCGGGGGATGCGGAGCCGTACCTGGAGGGCGGGCTGCTGGAGGATCGCGACGGGTACCTGGTCCCGACCGAGCGTGGAATGCTGCTGCTGAACGAGCTCGTCCTCGGGCCCGCGAGCGGGCCGGCCGGCCCCGGGCGCCGCGATGCCGCGCCCGGGGCGCGGGCGATTCCCGGGCCCGGTTGGCCAGCACGGACGGGTCCACGCACTCCCCCGTGGGGACTGCTAACAATGTAGGCATGGCCGAATCCGAGCTCGGGGCGCGGAAGACGGCCGTGCTCCGCGCGGTCGTCGAGGAGTTCGTCCGAACGGGCGAGCCCGTCGGGAGCGAGACGATCGCGGAGCGCGCCGGCCTGGGGGTCTCGCCCGCCACGATCCGCAACGACATGGCCGCCCTCGAGGAGCTCGGCTACCTCACCCACCCCCACACCTCGGCCGGCCGGATCCCGACCGACCTGGGGTACCGCCGCTACGTCGACACGCTCCCGGCGGGCGGGCGGCTCGGCGACGCCCAGCGCCGAGCGCTCACGGGATTCTTCGCACAGACCATGCGCGACCTCGAGGAGGTGTTGAAGGGGACGACCCTGCTGCTCTCCCGCATGACCCAGTACGCGGGGCTCGCGGTCCCCCCCGCGATGGGCGAGGAGCCGATCCTCCGCGTCGAGCTCATCGACATGGGCCCGACCGTCATGGTGCTCGTCGTGGGCCAGCACGGACGGGTCGAGAAGGCGATCGTCGATCGCCCGCGTGACCTGGACGGGCAGGCCGTGGAGTCGCTCGAGCGTCGCGTGGGCGACGCGTTTCGCGGGCGGAGCCTGCCGGAGGCGCGGGCCCGCGCCCTGAGACTCGCCGGCGAGTCTCCGCCCGCCGAGCGCGAGCTGCTCATGGTCGTCGCGAACATCCTGGCCGAGATGCAGCAGGGGATGCGGGGCGAGCACGTGATGGTGGGCGGTGCCGCGAACCTCGCGGACGAGGCAGCGCACTGGCGGCGCGAGACGGTTCGGCGCCTGTTCGAAGCGCTCGAACACGAGTCGGAGATCCTCCGGCTGCTCCGCGGGGTGGCGCCCGACGAGGACGTCTCGGTGACGATCGGGCGGGAGCACCCCTCGACGGACGAGTGGCAGGCCGCGGTCGTCGCCGCTCCGTTCCGGGCCGGGGAGATGCAGGTTGGAACGATCGGCGTCGTCGGTCCGACCGCGATGGACTACCTGACGGTCGTGGCGTCCGTCCGCGCGGTGGCCAAACGTCTGTCGGAGCTCGCGACCGAGCTGGGCGCCTGACGCGCCATGGCCGGGGTCCGAGACCTCTACGAGATCCTCGGGGTTCCGCGTGACGCGACGCAGGACGAGATCAAGCGGGCCTACCGTCGACTGGCTCGCGAGCTGCACCCCGACGTGAGCAACGACCCTTCGACGGAGGAGCGGTTCAAAGAGGTCACCGCCGCTTACGAGATCCTCTCGGATCCGGACAAGCGACGCCAGTACGACCGGTACGGGCAGGGGGGAGCCGACGTCTTCCCGTTCGGCGACATCGGCGACCTGTTCGAGGCCTTTTTCGGGACGGGGACGTTCGGTCGCCGGCGGCCCGCGCGCAGATCGCGGACCCGGCGTGGAGAAGATGTGTTCGCCTCCGTCTCCCTCACGTTCGCCGAGGCCGCGTTCGGGGTGCACCGCGAGGTCGAGGTCGAGCTCCTGGAGACGTGCGACCGGTGCTCGGGACTGGGAGCCGAGCCCGGGACGGGGCCGACCCGCTGCCGCACCTGTGGCGGCACTGGCCAGATCCAGGACGTGAGGCGGAGCATCTTCGGGACGGTGATGACCGCTCAGACCTGTCCCGTGTGTGGGGGCGTCGGGGAGGAGATCGTGGAGCGGTGCGCCTCGTGTCGCGGCGAGGGGCGGCTCCGGGTTTCGCGCCCCATCCCCGTGGAGATCCCCGCCGGGGTCTCCGACGGGATGGATCTGCGGGTGCCGGGAGCCGGCAACGCCGGGACCGGCGGTGGGCCGCCCGGCGATCTGTACCTGTCGATCACGGTGGAGCCGAGCCCGGTCTTCGAGCGGCGGGGAGACGACCTCGCGGCCGTGCTCGAGGTCTCGATGGTGCAGGCCGCGCTCGGCGCGGAGCTCGAGGTCGAGACCCTGGACGGGACGGAGCGCGTTCGCCTGGAGCCGGGTACGCAGTCGGGCGCGGTGATCCAGCTCCGCGGCAAGGGGATGCCGCACCTCGACCGGCGGGGACGCGGGGACCTGTTGCTCACCGTGCACGTGCGGACGCCCACCGACCTGCGCCGAGAGGAGCGGCAACTCCTGGAGCGCATGGCGGAGCTCCGCGGCGAGCCGGTCGGCAAGCACGCCGTCGCTCGCGGCACGATGCGGCGTCCGAGCCGGCGCGAGCGATGAGTCCGGCTGCCCGGGTCGCGGAGATGGTCGCGAGCGCCCGGCGCCCGCAGTAGAATGGGTTTCGCTTGGGGTCGTCGGGGGACGGCCCCTTTTCAACAGGAGGAGCGGGGGAGCACCCCAGGAAGACGCACTTGGCGAGAGCCGGCACGCAAGTGAAGATCCTCGTGCCCGGCGACCAGTCGATGGTCGCCCTTCTCGGCCAGCGCGACGAGCTCCTCAAGCTCATCGAGGCGGCCTTCGACTCGCAGATCGTCGTTCGAGGCAACGAGATCACGATCTCGGGCCCCGGGGACGAGGTAGAGCGGGTCGGCCGGCTGTTCGAGGAGCTCCTCACCTTGCTCGAGCGAGGCCACGAGCTCACGGCGGCCTCGGTGGGTCGTTCCATCGAGCTCATCAAGGGGGACGAGGCCACGCCGACGGAGGTCCTCGGCGACATCCTGCTCACGAGCCGGGGCAAGGGGATCGCGCCGAAGACCCTGGGGCAGAAGCGGTACGTCGACGCGATGCGGCGGGCGACGCTCACGTTCGCGATCGGCCCCGCCGGGACCGGAAAGACCTACCTGGCCGTCGCAACGGCGGTTCGCGCGCTCCAGGAGAAGCAGGTGTCGCGTCTGATCCTCACGCGGCCGGCCGTCGAGGCGGGCGAGCGCCTCGGATTCCTGCCGGGGACGCTGTACGAGAAGATCGATCCCTACATGCGCCCGCTGTACGACGCCCTGTTCGAGATGACGGGCGCCGAGACCCTTCCCCGACTGATGGAGCGAGGCACGATCGAGGTCGCGCCGATCGCGTACATGCGGGGCAGGACGCTGAACGACGCGTTCATCATCCTCGACGAGGCGCAGAACACGACCCCCGAGCAGATGAAGATGTTCCTCACCAGGCTCGGGTTCGGCTCCAAGGCCGTCGTGAACGGCGACGTCACGCAGATCGACCTCCCGAACGGGCAGCAGTCGGGACTCGTGATCGTCGAGGAGATCCTCCAGGGCATCGTGGGGATCGAGTTCTGCCACCTCGGTGCGCGGGACGTCGTGCGCCACAAGATCGTCCAGGACATCGTGGAGGCGTACCGCTTGCACTCGGAGAAGCGGGCGCGCGCCGATGGCTGAGGACGAGCATCGCCCGAGGATCCTGGTCTCGAATCGGCAGCGCGCGCCGATCGACGAAGGCGCCCTGGTGACGGCCGCGATCGAGTGTCTGCGCGGCGAGGGGGTCGGCGGGTGCGAGCTCTCGGTCTCCCTCGTCACCGACCAGGAGATGGCCGACCTCCACCTGCGCTACGCGGGCGAGGAGGGACCGACCGACGTCTTGTCGTTCCCGATGGACGAGGTCGACGAGGAAGGCGTCCGGCTGCTCGGGGACGTCGTGCTCGCGCCGGCGGTCGCGGCCGCCAACAACCCGGCGGACCCGAGCGCCGAGCTCCGCCTGCTCCTGGTCCACGGGATCCTCCACTTGCTCGGGTACGACCACGAGGGCGAGCGGGAGCGGGCCGAGATGTGGGCCAGGCAGGAGCGCTACACAGGGGTTCGCGTCCCGTGACCGGGTGGAGCTGGTTCGAGCTCGCGTCGATCGTCCTGCTCGTCCTGGCCGTCGGGATCCTCGGCGCCTCCGAGGTGTCGATCACGCGGGTGAACCGGGTTCGCGCCTACCGGTTCGCCGAGGAGAAGCGCCGGGGGTCGGGCTCGCTCGTCAAGATCGCGGAGAACCCGGCCCCCTACCTGAACGTCGTCCTGCTCCTCACGCTCCTTGCCACGATCGGCGGGACAACGCTCGCGACCTCGCTCGCCGTCCGGGTCTTCCACGGCGCGGGGGAGCTGATCGCGACCGTCGCGATGACGGTGTTGCTGTTCGTGTTCGCGGACGTGACGCCCAAGACCTTCGCGATCCAGCAGACCGACCGCGTGGCCCTGTTCCTCGCCCCGCTGCTCGTCGGCCTCGGCCGCCTCGTCGGTCCGCTTGCCACGGGGCTCGTGCGCGTCGCGAACGCGATCATGCCGGGCAAGGGGCTCCCGCACGGTCCGTTTATCACCGAGCGCGAGATCCGCGCGCTGGCCGAGGTGGCCTCGGACGAGGATCAGATCGAGGAGGAGGAGAAGGAGCTCATCCACTCGATCTTCGAGTTCGGGGACACGATCGTCCGCGAGGTCATGGTTCCCAAGCCCGACATCGTGGCGATCGAGGGCGGCAAGGCCCTCCGCGACGTGCAGGAGATCGTGCTGCAGCACGGCTTCTCGCGCATCCCCGTCTACGAGGAGGACCTCGACAACGTGATCGGGCTGGTCTACGCGAAGGACGTGTTGAAGGCGCTCCACCAGGGACGGCGGGACCTGCCCCTGCGCGACCTCGTTCGGCCGGCGCACTTCGTCCCGGAGCAGAAGAAGGTGGCCGACTTGCTTCGGGAGATGCAGCGGGAGAAGTTTCACATCGCCGTGGTGACCGACGAGTACGGGTCGGTCGTCGGGCTCGTGACCCTCGAGGACCTGCTCGAGGAGCTCGTCGGAGAGATCTCCGACGAGTACGATCGCGAGGAGCCGGAGGTCGTGGAGCTCGGGGAGGGCGTCTACCGGGTCGACGGAAAGGTCTCGATCGGCGAGCTGAACGAGCTCCTCGACGTCGAGCTTCCCGACGAGGAGTGGGACACGGTCGGAGGCCTCATGCTGGGGCTCCTCGGCTCGATCCCCGCGGAGGGCGAGGAGGTCGGGTACGAGAACCTCACGTTCCGCGCCGAGCGGGTTCAGGGGCGCCGGATCGCGAAAGTGCTGATCACGCGGCACGAGGCGTCGGACCCGAACGCGGAGGAGGTGCCCGCTCCATGAGCGCGCCGGACCGGCCCGACCCCGAGCTCCTGGATCGACTGGTCGCCGCGGCGCGGGCGGCGCGCGAGCGCGCCTACGCCCCGTACAGCCGGTTCGCGGTCGGAGCCGCCGTGCTCGCGGGGGGGCGGGTCTACCCCGGCGTGAACGTCGAGAACGCGTCCTACCCGCAGGGCATCTGCGCGGAGCGGGCGGCCGTCGCGGCCGCCGTGACTGCCGGGGAGCGGAGCATCGACGCCGTGGCCGTCGTCGGCTCGAGCGAGGACGTCACCCCGCCCTGCGGCGGGTGTCGGCAGGTGCTGCACGAGTTCGGGCCGCTCATGCTGGTGGTCGCCGAGTCCCCGGGGGGCGCCCGGGCGGAGTGGACGCTGTCCGAGCTGCTGCCCGCCGCGTTCGGGCCGCGCTCGCTCGCCTGAGCGTGGCCGGGGGGTTTCGCTCCGGCGTCGTGGCGGTGGTGGGCCGCCCGAACGTCGGCAAGTCCACCCTGGTCAACGCGCTCGTCGGTCAGAAGGTCGCGATCGTTTCGGACAAGCCGCAGACGACGCGGCGCGGGATCCGCGGGATCCTCACGACCGAGTCGTTCCAGCTCGTCCTCACCGACACCCCGGGGTTTCACAAGCCGCGGACGCCGCTCGGCGCGCGGCTGAACGAGATCGTCGAGGAGGCCGCGACGGGGGTCGATGCGATCGTCCTGGTGGTGGACGCCGCTGCCGGCGTCGGGCGCGGCGACGCCTACGTGTTCGAGCGGCAGGTGGCGCCGCAGCCGTGCCCGAAGATCTGCGCGGTGAACAAGGTCGATGCCCTGCGGGGCCGTCGAGAGATCCCCCAGCTCGCCCGGGCGGCCGAGCTGGGCGAGTTCGACGAGATCGTTCCGATCTCGGCAAAGACCGGCGCTGGGGTCGGGCTCCTGCTCGACCTCCTGGTGCGATGCCTGCCGGAGGGCCCCCCGTTGTACCCACCGGGCGAGGTGACCGACCAGCCCGTCGAGGTTCGTCTGGCGGAGATCGTTCGCGAGAAGGCGCTCGCGGTCCTGCGCGAGGAGGTCCCGCACTCCGTCGCGGTCGTCGTAGACGAGCTCGAGCGGGGCGACGACCTGGTCCACGTGCGCGCGACCCTCGTCGTCGAGCGCGAGTCCCAGAAGGGGATCGTGATCGGCCGCGGCGGCGAGATGCTGAAGACGATCGGCACGCGGGCGCGGGAGGAGATGGAGCTCGTGCTCGGCTCGAGGGTCTATCTGGATCTCCGCGTCAAGGTCCTGAGGGAGTGGCAGCGCGATCCGAGGGCGCTCGCGCGCCTGGGTTTCTGACCTCGGGCCCTCAGCGGCGATCGAGCGACCGGGCTCCAGGGCCGGGCGCGGGGATTCGGCTACCATGGCGGTCCGGGCGAGAGGCGGATGATGTCGCAGACTGCCGAGATCCAGCCGGGCGGCGTCGGCACGCAGGCCTTCGGGCCGCGGGACGCGGCTCGCCTGGTCGCCCGCACGACGGCCGTCGACGCCGTGGGGCTCGAGGAGCGCGCGGCCTCGCTCGGCAAGCGCTCGATCAAGCGGGAGTCCAAGCTCTGGGCGCTGGACCTCGCGATCCGCTGCACGGACCTCACCACGCTCGAAGGGGCGGACACGGCCGGCAAGGTGGTCGCGATGTGCGCGAAGGCGGTCCGGCCGAACCCCATCGACCCGTCGATCCCCTCGGTCGCCGCGGTCTGCCTGTACCCTGAGCTCGTGCCGGTCGCGCTCGGGCAGCTGAAGGGGACCGGGGTTCGTGTGGCGAGCGTGGCCGGCGGGTTCCCGAGCGGCCTCGGCCCGCTCGACGCACGCCTGCGGGAGGTCCGCGAGGTGGTCGAGATGGGTGCGCACGAGGTGGACATCGTGCTGAACCGCTCGTTGTTCCTCGCCGGACGCTACGCGCAGGCCTTCGAGGAGCTCCGCGCGGCGCGCGAGGCGGCCGAGGGCGTCCACCTGAAGGTGATCCTCGAGGTCGGCGAGCTCGGCAGCTACGACCGGGTCCGGCAGGCGAGCGTGCTGGCCATGGCCGCCGGCGCGGACTTCATCAAGACCTCGACCGGCAAGCTCTCCACGGGGGCGACGTTACCCTCCGCGCTCTGCATGATGGAGGCCGCGCGGGACTTCTCCCGCGAGACCGGTCGCCCCGTCGGCATCAAGGTCGCCGGTGGCATCCGGCGCTCGAAGCAGGCCGTTCAGTACCTGGTGCTGCTGTACGAGACGCTCGGGCCCGAGTGGATGACGCCCGAGCGCTTCCGCATCGGCGCCTCCTCGCTCCTGAACGACGTCCTGATGCAGATCGACAAGGAGCGAACCGGCCGCTACCAGGGTCCCGACTACTTCACGATCGATTGAGGCGACCGACATGAGCGAGATCGAGCGACGCGAGGATCGGACGCCGGGGCGGCGAGGACCCTGGGCGTACTCGAGCGCGCCCGAGGGCCGGGAGATCGTCAGGCTGCAGGATCGGTACGACCTCTTCGTCGGGGGCAGGTTCATCGAGCCGAAGTCCGGCCGCTACTTCGAGACGATCAACCCGGCCACGGAGGAGACGCTCGCCCAGGTTGCCGAGGCCGGCGAGGAGGACGTCGATCTCGCGGTCCGGGCTGCGCGCGAGGCGTGGGAGGAGCGGTGGCGAGACCTCCCCGGCAAGGAACGGGCCAAGTACCTGTACCGAATCGCGCGCGCGCTCCAGGAGCGCTCCCGCGAGTTCGCGGTGCTCGAGACCATGAACAACGGCAAGCCGATCAAGGAGTCGCGCGACGTCGACGTGCCGCTCGCGGCCGCGCACTTCTTCTACTACGCGGGTTGGGCGGACAAGATCGAGTACGCTTTCCCCGGCCGCACGCCGCGACCGCTCGGGGTCGCGGCGCAGATCACGCCGTGGAACTTCCCCCTGCTGATGTGCGCGTGGAAGCTGGCACCGGCGCTCGCGACCGGCAACACCGCCGTGCTGAAGCCCGCCTCGACCACGCCGCTCACGGCGTTCCTGCTGGCCGAGGTCATCGAGCAGGCGGAGCTGCCGCCGGGCGTGGTGAACGTGATCCCCGGTCCCGGCGGCCGGACGGGGGAGTGGCTCGCCAGGCACCCCGACGTCGCGAAGATCGCGTTCACCGGGTCGACCGAGATCGGGAAGATCCTGCGGCGGAGCGTGGCCGGGACCGGTAAGCGCCTGACGCTCGAGCTCGGGGGCAAGGCCGCGAACATCGTGTTCGAGGACGCGCCCCTCGATCAGGCGATCGAGGGGATCGTGAACGGCATCTTCTTCAACCAGGGCGAGGTCTGCTGCGCCGGCTCGCGTCTGTTCGTGCAGGAGTCCGTGTTCGAGGTCGTGCTCGACAAGCTGAAGGCGCGTCTGGACACCCTGCGCGTGGGTGACCCGCTCGACAAGAACACCGACGTGGGCGCGATCAACTCGCGTGACCAGCTCGAGAAGATCACCGAGCTCGTCCAGAGCGGGATCGAGGAGGGCGCCGAGATCTACCAGCCCGACTGCCCGCTGCCCGAGCGCGGGTTCTGGTTCCGGCCGACCCTGTTCACCAACGTGTCGCAGTCGCACCGGATCGCGCGGGAGGAGATCTTCGGACCGGTGCTCTCGATCCTCACGTTCCGCACGCCGGAGGAGGCGGTCGAGAAGGCCAACAACACGCCGTACGGGCTGTCCGCCGGCATCTGGACCGAGAAGGGTTCCCGGATCCTGTGGATGGCCGAGCGCATGAAGGCCGGTGTCGTGTGGGCGAACACGTTCAACCGGTTCGATCCCTCCTCGCCGTTCGGCGGGTACAAGGAGAGCGGGTTCGGGCGCGAGGGCGGCCGGCACGGGCTCGAGCCGTACCTCGACCTGGACGGGAGCGGGAGATGAGCGCACCCGAACGCGTGCCGGTGAAGCGCACGGCCAAGCTGTTCATCGGCGGCGAGTTCCCGCGCAGCGAGTCGGGGCGTGCCTATGAGGTCCTGTCCCACGACGGACGCCTGCTCGCGTGGGCGGCCCGCGCCTCCCGCAAGGACCTCCGCGACGCCGTACGGGCGGCCCGGGACGCCCAGCCCGGGTGGGCGGGCCGGACCCCGTACAACCGCGGGCAGATCCTCTACCGGGTTGCGGAGCTGATGGAGGGGCGCCGCGCCCAGTTCGAGGCGGAGCTCGCCGACGCCGGAGCCCCGGACCCGCGTCGCGGCGTCGATGCCGCGATCGATCGGTGGGTGTGGTACGCGGGCTGGTGCGACAAGGTCCATCAGGTGCTGGGCGGCACGAACCCCGTCGCCGCCCCCTACTTCAACTTCACGATCCCCGAGCCGACCGGCGTGGTGGGCATCGTGGCGCCGCCCGACCAGGCCCTGCTGGGGCTCGTCTCCCGCCTGGCCCCGGCGATCGTTTCCGGCAACACGGCGGTGGTGATCGCGAGCGAGCCGAGCCCGCTCCCGGCGGTCTCGCTGGCCGAGGTGCTGGCCACCTCGGACGTGCCCGGCGGGGTGGTGAACGTCCTGACCGGGTTCACGCGGGAGCTCGTTCCCTGGCTCGCGGGGCACATGGACGTGAACGCGGTCGACGTCACGGGAGTGCCCGACGACCTCATGCCCGAGGTCGAGGCGCTCGCCGCCGAGAACATGAAGCGGCTGCACCGGGCTCCGGACGTCGACCCCTTCTCGCCGCAAGCGCAGAGCCCCTACGAGATCACGGCCCTCTGCGAGATGAAGACCGTCTGGCACCCGATCGGCGCCTGACGACGCGATTCCATACGATCGCAACACCGGCTCCGGGGGGCCCTCGGTGCCCCGGGGTACGATCCGTCTCGATGCCCCTCTACAAGGAACAGGGCGTCGTCCTGCGCGCGGTGAAGCTGGGCGAGGCCGACAAGATCATCACGGTGATGACCCAGGGCTCGGGCAAGGTCCGAGCGGTCGCCAAGGGCATTCGCAAGACGACCAGTCGATTCGGAGCCCGGCTCGAGCCGCTCACCCACGTCTCCCTGATGGTGTACCGGGGCCGGAGCTCGCTCGACACCGTGTCGCAGGCCGAGATCATCGGCTCGTTCCGCGCCATCCGCGGAGACCTCGGCCTGTTCGCAGCGGCCGAGACCATGCTCGAAGCCGTGGACAAGGTGGCCGAGGAGCACGAGCGAAACGTCCGGCTGTTCCTGCTCCTCCTGGGCGGCTTGCGGGCGCTCGACACCGGCCCGGCCGACCCCGCGGCGGTCGCCGAGTCGTTCCTGCTCAAGCTGCTGTCGCTCTCGGGGTTCCACCCGAGCCTGCGGGCGTGCGCGGTGTGCGGGCGACCGGACCCGAGCCTGTTCTCGAGCGGCCAGGGTGGCGCGGTCTGCGCCTCGTGCGCCGAGCTCGACGCCGGTCCGGTCTCGGCGGAGGCCCTCGCGTACCTCGCCGGGCTCGCGGGGAGCGACCTCCTGAAGGCCGGTGCCTCCGCTCCCGATCCCCAGATCCGCAGGGAGGCGAGGCCGCTCCTGTTCGGGTTCGCCGAGTACCACCTCGAGCGGCGGATGAAGAGCCTCCCGATCCTTGCGAGGAGCCTGGTTCCGTGAGCAGCTACCTGTCGGACATCGACCCGGACCGGGTCCCGGCGCACGTCGCCATCGTCATGGACGGCAACGGCCGGTGGGCCAGGCAGCGCGGGCTCCCGCGCACCGAGGGGCACGCGGCCGGCGAGGCCGCGATGTTCGACACCGTGAAGGGCGGCGTCCAGGTCGGCCTGCGGTGGCTCACGATGTACGCGTTCTCGACCGAGAACTGGAACCGCCCGAAGAGCGAGGTGCGCTTCCTCATGGGGTTCAACCGCGGGCTGCTCCGGCGCCGGCGGCAGGAGCTCCACGAGATGGGCGTGCGGGTGCGGTTCCTCGGGCGTCGGGACTGGCGCGTGCCGCGCTCGGTGCTTCGCGAGATGGAGATCTCCGAGGAGCTCACCCGGGACAACCAGGGCATGACGCTGTCGATCGCGTTCAACTACGGCGGTCGGGTCGAGATCGCCGACGCCGTCCGCCGCCTGATCGCCGACCACGACGCGGGGCGTCTGAAGGGCGGGAGGATCACGCCGGAGAGCATCGCGGCCCGCCTGTACGACCCCGAGATGCCCGACCCCGACCTGATCATCCGCACGAGCGGGGAGGAGCGCTTGAGCAACTTCCTGCTCTGGCAGGCCGCCTACTCCGAGCTCTACTTCACGCCCGTGCTGTGGCCCGACTTTACGCGCGAGCACCTGTACGAGGCGATTCGCGACTTCCAGAAGCGCTCCCGTCGCTTCGGCGGGCTCGGCGAGAGCGGCTGAGGCCGATCCGGCGAGACCGGCTGAGGCCGATCCGCTGAGGCCATCACAGGTCGTTCCAGCAGGCGATCCGCGGTGACGAGGAGTCGCCGGGTGGGGCCGAGGGAGGCAGGCGCGCGCCGCATCGCCTGCACTCCGCGGCGCGGTCACGCGACTCGCGCTCGCTTCCAGATCTGGACGAGCAGGTACAGGCTCACCACCGAGGCGACGATCGCGTACCCGACGAGGAACGGCCTGCCCGGGGCGTCGACGCCGACGAACGCGACCAGGGCTCCGCGCGTGAGCGGGTAGCCGACGATCGAGCCGAGCAGGACGAGGAGGGTCATCACGGTTCGCCCGAGGGCGCCGAAGCTCGTCGGCCCCGGCCGCCAGCGCGAGTACACGACGTGATCGAAGCTCACGCGCTCTCGCCGCTGGGTCTCGAGCCACATCGGCGGGCGGTCGGTGGCCTCCGCCGGGCGCGTGATGGGCGTCAGGCACCGGCCGCACCAGGCGGCATCGGGCTGAAGCGACGACCCGCAGGCCGAGCAGACGCTCGTCATCGTGGCTCGATCTGTGCATCGGCTCCCGGGCCGCGAACCTGAACCGGACGGAGTTCGGGTCACGCCGAGCGACGGTCGCTCGGACGCGTGCTCGTCAGCCGCGTCGGACCGGGGTGCGGACGTCGTCCGCCCGTCGGCGGGCCGGCGTCGCCGACAGCACCTCGCCCTCCACGTGGACGACCTCGAGCCGGCGCGCCGGCCGCCACGTGAACCACAGCACGAGCGAGGCGAGGATCCCCCAGACTCCAATCGCGACTGCGGTGAGGGCGAGCGCGACCGGTCCCGCGAAATCGGCCCATGCCGCGGTGAAGGCCCGAACGCCGAGACCGAGCACGACCACGGCCGCGGTGACGAACAGCTTCCCGATCGGGCCGAGGGTGGTCGGGTGGCGAACGGATCCCATGGCTCTCGCCTCCCATCGTAGGAAGATCCGGGGATGGCGGGCATCCGCCGTTTGGCGCAATCGGATCTGCAACGGCCTCGTCCGAAGGTCCAGATCCGCCGCCGGTACACTGTCGGGCACGCCAGCGGCCGCCGCCAGCGGCCGGGAAAGGAGGCCCGTGATCATGGCCGACCTGATGGAGGCCATCACGTCCCTCGCCAAACGGCGGGGGATCGCCTTCCAGTCCAGCGAGATCTATGGCGGGCTCCGCTCGTCCTGGGACTACGGCCCCCTCGGCGTGGAGCTCAAGCGGAACCTCCGGAGCGCCTGGTGGCGCTCGATGGTGCAGCTTCGCGATGACGTCGTCGGGCTCGAGGCCGCCATCATCATGTCGCCCAAGGTGTGGGAGGCGAGCGGGCACCTCGAGGTGTTCACCGACCCGCTCGTGGAGTGCCTGAGCTGCCACCAGCGCTTTCGCGCCGACCATCTTCCAGGGGCGCACGCCCCGCAGTCGGGGCACGAGGAAGACGAGACCACGCTCGACATGCACGAGACGCCCCGGTGCCCGAACTGCGGGCACACCGAGTTCACCGACCCGCGCAACTTCAACCTGATGTTCAAGACCCACATGGGATCGGTGGAGGACGAGGCGAACGCCGTCTACCTGCGACCGGAGGCGGCGCAGGGCATGTTCGTCGACTTCGTGACGATCCAGGCTGCCAGCCGCAAGAAGGTCCCGTTCGGCATCGCGCAGATCGGCAAGTCGTTCCGGAACGAGATCACACCGGGGAACTTCATCTTCCGGATGCGCGAGTTCGAGCAGATGGAGATGGAGTTCTTCGTCGAGCCGGGTACGGACGAGGAATGGCACGAGTACTGGATCCGCGAGCGATTCCGCTGGTATCTCGACCTCGGGATCAGCGAAGAGAACCTGCGTCTGCGCGAGCACGAGCCCGAGGAGCTCTCGCATTACTCCAAGCGAACGGTCGACATCGAGTACCGGTTTCCGTTCACCGACTGGGGTGAGCTCGAGGGGATCGCGAATCGCACGGACTTCGATCTCAAGGCGCACGAGAAGCACTCCGGCCAGGACCTCACGTACTTCGACCAGGAGAGGCAGGAGCGCTACCACCCCTACGTCATCGAGCCGGCGGCCGGGGTCGACCGGATGCTGCTCGCCTTTCTCATCGACGCCTACCGTGAGGAGGAGGCCCCCACCGCCTCCGGGGGGACCGAGAAGCGCACGGTGCTGGCCCTCCACAAGGACCTCGCGCCGATCAAGGTCGCCGTGCTCCCGCTGTCGCGCAACGAGGCGCTCGGGCCCGAGTCGCGACGGGTGTTCGACCTGCTGAAGCCGGAGTGGATGTGCGATTTCGATGACGCCGGGTCGATCGGACGGCGGTACCGCAGGCAGGACGAGGTCGGCACTCCGTACTGTGTGACGGTGGACTTCGAGACGCTGGAGGACCGGCAGGTGACCGTGCGCGAGCGCGACTCGATGCGGCAGGACCGGATCCCGGTGGACTCCCTGGTCTCCTACCTACGGGACCGGCTGTGACCGAGACCGATCAGTCCGAGCTCGCCGCCGATCCTGCGGGCGCGGCGCCCGCGCCGGAGGCGTCTCCGGCGTCCGCGCCGGGCGGACCGACGCCCCCGCGACGGGGCAGCGTCGCCCTCTACGCGCTCGCCTTCGCGCTCATGATCCTGGCCGGGGCGATCCTGGTCGTGGGTACCCTCGGCCACCTGAGCTCGATCCGCTTGCTCTGGGTCTCGGTGGCCTGCTCGAGCGCCGCCGTGGTAGCGGCGGTGGCCAGCGTCGTGGTCCGAACGCGGTGAGAGGCGGCCGACGCGCCGTGCGGATCCGCCCGCGCGCGACGGCGTGGCTCCTCCTCCTGGCGTTCGTCGTGGCCGGATGCACCGGAACGGGGACGCCCGAGCCCACGATCTCCCCCAGCCAGACCGGGCTTTCGGGTGCGCCCGAGTCGCCGCGTCCGGTTCCGACGGGCCCCGGGTCGGCCGCCGCGGCGCTCGCGCACCTCTGCGTGCACCAGAGTCCCGGCCCGCCCTCGACGGTGGCCCCGGAGGGTCCCACGCCGCCCGCGATCGCGGAGGTCGAGCGGCAGGTGGAGCAGATCCGCGGGCTGGAGTTCACCCAGCGAGTGGCGGTCCACCCAGCGACGCACGCGGAGCTCGTGAAGGGGCTCCAGCGGTCGTTCGACGCGTCGTACCCGGCGGGCCTGTACGAGCGCAGGAGCCGGGCGTGGCAGGCGATCGGCGCGATCCCACCGGGGACGAGCATCCGGGCCGCGCTTCGCCGGTTCGGCTCCAGCCAGGTGATCGGCTACTACGACACGCTCACGCACGAGCTGGTGTTCATCGGCAGCGCGGACCCCTCCGGGATCGAGCGCGACACGCTGGCCCACGAGCTCACGCACGCCGTCGACGACCAGCACTTCGGGCTCGGCAGGCTCGACCACCTCGCGAACACCTGCCAGGACGATCGCTTCGACGCCGCGCTCGCCCTCGCCGAGGGCGATGCGACCTCGGTCCAGCTCGCGTACGCCCAGCGCTACCTCACGCTCCAGGAGCAGATCCGGCTCGGGCTCCAGGGCGGCGGGTCGACCGCCGGGATCCCGCCGTTCATCCTGAACCTCGAGACGTGGCCGTACACCGCCGGTCTGGGGTTCGTCCACGCGCTCACCGCTCGCGGAGGCGAGCGCGCGGTGCACGACGCGTTCACGCACCTTCCGGTGTCCACCGAGCAGATCATCCACCCCGATCGCTACCCCAACGACGTCCCGCAGCCCGTCGACGTGCCGGATCTCGCGCCGGCACTCGGGGGCGGGTGGCGGGACCTCGACGTGATGGACGTTGGGGAGGAATGGCTTTCGATCCTGCTCGCCCTCCGGCTCGACGGGACGACCGCCGCGGCGGCCGCGGCGGGATGGGACGGAGGGATCTACCGCGCGTGGTCAGACGGCGACCACGTTGCGGTGGTGCTCTCGAGCGTATGGGACACGGAGGCTGATGCGACGCAGTTCGCGGATGCGATGCAGCGGTGGATCGCGGCATCCCCAGGGCAGCCCGCCGCGGTCCAGCCCGTGACCGGCGAGCACGTTCGGGTCCTGTTCGCCTCGGACGGCCCAACGCTCTCGGAGCTCGAGCGGGCCGCGTCCTGATCCGTCGGATGTCGCTCTGTCACGGCATCCCCATCGCCGTGGAGAACGCGCTCGTCCGTTCCACCTGCGTACACTGGTGCCTCGAACCCTGCACGCCTGGAGGCACGCGATGACCAAGTACGTCTACGACTTCGCCGAGGGCAACAAGGACATGAAGGACCTCCTCGGCGGCAAGGGAGCCAACCTCGCGGAGATGACCAACATGGGCCTCGCGGTGCCTCCCGGGTTCACGATCACCACCGAGGCCTGCCTACGCTACCTGAAGGAGAACCGGTTCCCGGACGGGCTCGAGGAGGAGATCGAGCGGCACCTCCGCGGCCTCGAGCAGGCCATGGGCAAGCGCCTCGGCGACGCCGATGACCCCCTGCTCGTCAGCGTGCGCTCCGGCGCGAAGTTCTCGATGCCGGGGATGATGGACACGGTCCTGAACCTCGGCCTGAACGAGGACTCCCTCCAGGGGCTCGCCAAGCAGTCCGACGGGGACTGGCGCTTCGCCTACGACGCCTACCGCCGGTTCATCCAGATGTTCGGCAAGATCGTGATGGGTGTGCCGGGAGACGCGTTCGAGGAGGCCCTGGACCGGGCGAAGGAACGCAAGGGTCCCGACGCCAAGGACACCGATCTCGACGCCGAGGACCTGAGGGCGCTGATCGGGGAGTTCCTGTCGATCTACCAAGAGCACACGGGCCAGGACTTCCCGGCCGAGCCCCGGGAGCAGCTGCGCCTTGCCATCGAGGCCGTCTTCAAGTCGTGGAACGGCAAACGAGCCCGCGACTACCGGCGCCAGAACAAGATCAGCGACGACCTCGGCACGGCGGTGAACGTCGTCGCGATGGTGTTCGGCAACCGGGGGATGGACTCCGGGACGGGGGTCGCGTTCACGCGCGACCCCGCGACCGGCGAGAAGGTCCCCTACGGCGACTACCTCCCGAACGCCCAGGGCGAGGACGTCGTCGCCGGCATCCGGAACACGCTCCATCTGTCCGAGCTGAAGAACCTCGATCCCACCTCGTACGAGCAGCTCCTGCAGACGATGGACACGCTCGAGCGCCACTACCGCGACATGTGCGACGTCGAGGTCACCATCGAGAAGGGCCGGCTGTGGATCCTGCAGACCCGCGTCGGCAAGCGCACCGCCTTCGCGGAGTGGGTGATGGCCTACCACATGCTCGAGGAGGGCCTGATCGACGCCGACACGGCGTTGCTCCGGGTCGACGCGAACCGCCTGGAGGAGCTGTTCAAGCGGGTGGTCTCCAGCTCCGTGGAGGCCGAGCCGATCGCCAGGGGCCTGAACGCGTCCCCTGGAGCGGCGACGGGGAAGGTCGTGTTCAGCGCCGACGAGGCCCAGGAGTGGGCCGGGCGGGGAGAGAGGGTCATCCTCGTCCGTCGCGAGACCACGCCCGACGACTACCACGGGATGGTGGCCTCGCAGGGGATCCTCACCTCCGCGGGCGGCACGAACTCCCACGCGGCGGTGGTCGCCCGCGGCGAGGGCATCCCGGCCGTCTGCGGCGCCGACCAGATCAAGATCGACCTGTCCGCCAGAGCGTTCTCCGCCAACGGGATCACGGTGAGGGAGGGCGAGGTCGTCACGATCGACGGCTTCACCGGAAACGTCTTCGTCGGCGAGCTCCCCCTCGAGGAGTCGGTGCTGGAGCGGGCCCGGTCCGGAGACCCCGCGGCGCGCGAGGAGAAGATCTGGAGGGCGTTCCAGCGGCTGATGGCCCACGCGGACGAGCGCCGACGGCTCCGGGTGCGGGCCAACGCCGACACGCCCGAGCAGTCGAGGAACGCGCGCGCGCGCGGCGCCGAGGGGATCGGCCTGTGCCGCACCGAGCACATGTTCCTCGGCCCCGAGCGGGTCGCCGCCGTCCAGCAGATGATCTTCGCCGAGACCGCGGACGAAGAGCGGGAGGCCCTCGATGCGCTCCTGCCGCTGCAGCGCAACGACTTCGTCCAGATCTTCCAAGCCATGGACGGGCTTCCGGTCACCGTCCGGCTGCTCGATCCGCCGCTGCACGAGTTCCTCCCCGACCTCACCTCGCTCTCGGTGGAGGTCGCGGTGGCCGAGGCCCGCGGGGAGTCCGGTCCGGAGCTCGAGGAGAAGAAGCGGACCCTCCGGAAGGTGCGGGAGCTGCACGAGGCCAACCCCATGCTCGGTCTGCGCGGGGTCCGCCTGGGGATCGTCAAGCCGGGGCTGTACGCGATGCAGGTTCGGGCGATCGTCGAGGCGGCCTGCGAGGTGAAGAAGTCCGGCGGGGACCCGAAGGTCGAGATCATGATCCCGCTCGTCGCGACCAGGGCCGAGCTGGAGCAGATGCGGCAGGAGCTCGAGCCGGTGGCGCGCGACGTGCTCGAGCGCGAGCGAGTCGAGCTGGGGCACCTCGAGTGGGGGACGATGATCGAGGTTCCGCGCGCCGCCGTGACCGCGGGAGAGATCGCCGAGGTCGCCGACTTCTTCTCGTTTGGGACGAACGACCTCACGCAGATGGGGTTCGGGTTCTCGCGCGACGACATCGGCAAGTTCGTGGGCATGTACGAGGAGCGAAAGCTCGTCCCCGCGAACCCGTTCGTGACGATCGACCGCGCGGGCGTCGGGCGGCTGATGCGCATCGGCTGCGAGGAGGGGCGCGCCGCCAACCCGAACCTCCACATCGGGATCTGCGGCGAGCACGGAGGCGACCCCGCGTCGGTGGCGTTCTGCCACGAGATCGGGCTCGACTACGTCTCGTGCTCGCCGTTCCGCGTCGAGACCGCGCGCCTGGCGGCGGGCCAGGCGGCCGTCGGAACGGCGGAATCGAGCACCAAGTAGCGCGGCACGGGGTGGCGCGGCCGCACCCGGTCTTCGCTCGGGCGCGGCTCGAAATCCGCCGTCGCGAGCGCCGGGCTCCCCCGATCTGGTGATGCGCCCCGGGCTCGGCTCGGGTACGATTCCGCGCCTCCCCACCTCCCCCACGGAGCAAGGAGGTGGCGCGCAATGGTCCTCGGATCGGGCTCCCCGCCCGGTGTGCGTCGAGCCGTCGTGGGGCTGGCGGCGCTGGTGCTCGTGGTCGCCCCGCTGCTGCTCGGCTGGCACTGGGCCAAGCTCGGGTGGCGGGACAAGCACTACAACTATCCGGGCACGCCGACCGGCTACACGCAGATCGTCAACCGGTTCGGCCAGCCGTGCAGCGCCGATGCTCACGCGATCTCGATGAGCTGGCCGGCGGCGGACAACGGGGTCACGTACACGTTCAGCTTTCACAAGAAGCTCGGCGGCTACCCGACCGAGATGGTCGCGAACAAGGGCGGGTTGTCGACGAACCTGGACAACGACGTGTACGGGCACATCCAGAACAAGCACCTGAGCCAGTACACGAAGAGCGGGATCTGGGGTTACTACTGCCGCTACATCGACGGCACCACGTCGTGGAGCACGCACGCGTTCGGCATCGCCGTCGATATCTCGGCGAGCTACGAGCCGCAGGGGCAGTGCTACAGCACGGTCAACACGAACTTCGCGTCGATCTTCAAGAACCACCGGTGGCGCTGGGGTCTGGATTTCTGCGACCCGATGCACTTCCAATACGCGTACGGCTACTGAGAGGGAGGGGGGAGCCATGAAGCGAGCCTTGGCAACGGCGATCGGCCTGGGTCTGGGGGTGGTCGTCGCGCTCGGTCTGCTGGCGGCGGTGGGCCGCACCGCGGAGCCGCGATTTCCGCACGGGGCCCCGATCGGACCGGTGATGCGACCCGACACGGGAGCGGGGGAGATGCTGCTGCTCGTGGTGGGCGGAACCTACCCGACCCAGGCCGATGCGGAGGCGGCGAACGCGCAGATGCCCTTCGCCGACCTCGCCGGCTACTACGTCGTCCCGGTGGACCAGTTCCTCGGGTTCCGCGAGCTCGTCGGGGACGTGGGCGACTACGCGCTCGTGTCGGCGTTCCGGACCGAGCAGGGGGCGCAGGACTTCGCGTCGTTCGCGCAGTCGTTCGGGTACCCGGCGACGATCCTGCCCGAGCGCGTGCAGAGCCTCGGAGGTGTGTACGCCGGGCTGGGGCAGGAGCCCAACGCCGCCGGGACCGGGCCGCTCACCCACCCGATCGCGGCCTCGCTGCCGTGAGCGCCGGGAAGGCACGGCGGGCGGCGGTCTTGACACTGCTGGTGGCCGTCGGGTGCACGGGCGGCGGCGACCACGCGGAGAGCCCCGCGAGCCCGCCCGAGTGCGAGGCGCGTCTCGCCGTGCCCCCCGGGTTTCGGGTGGTGGAGAGCTTCCGGGACCCGTACCCGGACCACGTCGGGGTCCGGCTGGGGTTCCGCGACGACGAGGGACGGGAGATCCACTACCTCGTTGGGATCCCGGGAGAGTTCGGTGAGGGTCTGCCGTTCGAAGGCCCCGTGCCGGTCGCGAGCGGCGGACCGGCGCGGCTGCTCGGCCGGGGACGCACGTGGGTCCTCGCCTGGAACGAGACCGGGCCGTGCGCGGCCCACGCCGTGCTCGGCCACGGGTTCGGAAGGGCGGAGTTCGAGCGGGTGCTCGAGGACGCCGGGGTGATCCCGGCCCCAGGCTAGAGGTCGGGCGCGACAGGGCAGGTGCGCCGTCCCCTTCCGGCGCGGGAAGGAGGCGGCATGCGAAGGTTCGTCGCGACGGTCGTCGTCGCGCTGGCGCTCGTGCCGGCCCCGGTGGGGGCCCTCCCGCTCCGGGGGAGGGCGTTCGTCGGTCAGGCGCTCGCCGCGATCACGATCCAGGCGTCTCCGAATCCGGCGACGGTGGGGCAGAGGGTCACGCACACGCTGGCGCTGTCGACTGCCGGGTCCCTGTGGGTTTGGGTGAGCGCGGTCGGGTTCCGTCAGCCAGGCCTCGGGACGCTGCCGCCCGGAGCGTGGGTGAAGACCTGCTGCCCGGCGGAGGCGGGAGGCGCCTCGGCCTGGCTGTACCGATCGACGAGCGGAGTCCAACCCGGCACGTACCGGTTCGGCGCGGTGGCCAGGGCGCCGGGGTCGTATCTGTCGACGGCGGAGGTCGGACTTGCGAAGGCCGGCGTGTGGATCCGGGTGACGTGAGGCCGGGTTGTTAGATTCGCGTGGTGGGCGCCGTCCGCCGCCATCCCATCGTCGCGCTGGCCTGCCTGCTGCTCGCGATCGCGGTGGGCGTGATGGGCGTCACGTTCGTTGCGGTCTGGCGGGCGGCGCACCAGGACGACGCGAGCCGGATCGAGCGCGTCGACGCGATCGTCGTCCTGGGGGCCGCCCAGTACGACGGCCGGCCCTCGCCGGTGTTCGCCGGGCGGCTCGAGCAGGCCGAGCTCCTGTATCGGCAGCACCGGGCCGGGACCGTGATCGTGCTCGGCGCCGGCCAGCCGGGAGACGTCTCGACCGAGGCGCAGGCCGGGCGGGACTACCTGGTCGCCGGGGGCCTTCCGCCGAGCGCGGTCGTGGCCGAGCCCGTCGGACACACCTCGCTCGAGAGCCTCCGCGCCGCCGCCACCTACATGAAGGCGCACGGGATGCGGACGGCGTTCCTCGTCTCTGATCCCTGGCACAACCTGCGGATCAAGCGGATGGCCTCGGACCTCGGCATCAGGGGATACGCCTCGGCCACCTGGCACTCGGCCGCGCGGAGCGAGGCCACTCGTCTGGGCGGCTACCTCCGCGAGACCTTCGCGTACCTGTACTACCGGATCTTCGGGCGCTGAACCACGCCCCGGCCGTGTCGGGGGCCGGGGGTACCATGGCCGCGTGACGGCCCCCACGCCCCGGGAGCGAACCGAGCAGATCGAGCGCGAGACGCTCTCCCCGCACGCCACGCTGGCCTCCGGATCGAAGGGCCGCGAGCGGGAGGAGGACCCCGATCCGCTCCGGACCGCCTTCCAGCGCGACCGGGACCGGATCGTCCACGCCAAGGCGTTTCGCCGGCTGAAGCACAAGACCCAGGTGTTCCTCGCGCCCGAGGGCGACCACTACCGGGTGCGGCTCACGCACACGCTCGAGGTCTCGCAGATCGCGCGGACCGCCGCCCGCGCCCTCCGGCTGAACGAGGATCTCACCGAGGCGATCGCGCTCGGCCACGACCTCGGCCACACCCCCTTCGGGCACCTCGGGGAGCAGGCGCTCACCCCCTTTCTCGGGCGGCCCTTCCGGCACAACGAGCAGAGCCTTCGCGTCGTCGACTACCTCGAGAACGACGGGCGCGGGCTGAACCTGTCCTGGGAGGTCCGCGACGGCATCGTGAACCACACCTGGTCGATGCCCTCGCCCTCCACCCCCGAGGCGCAGGTCGTGCGGTTCGCCGACCGCATCGCGTACGTCAACCACGACGTCGACGACGCCGTGCGGGCCGGGGTGCTCACCCCCGAGGAGCTGCCGCAAGATGCGCTGGAGGTGCTTGGGTGGACCCACGGCGAGCGCATCAACACGCTCGTCACCGACCTCGTCGATCACACCGGCGACGGGCCCGAGATCCGCCTGTCCGACCGGGTCTTCCGCGCGCTCGACGTCCTGCGCGACTTTATGTTCGAGCGCGTCTACCTGCGCGACGAGGCGCGCGCCGAGCAGGAGAAGGCCATCGCGCTCGTGCGCTCGCTCTTCGCCCACTACCTCGACCACCCCGAGGAGGTCCCGGAGGAGTACCATCGGGCTCCCGGGGAGCTGCCGACCCTTGTCGCCGACTACATCGCCGGCATGACGGATCGGTATGCGCTCCGGACCTACGAACGGCTCTTCCTTCCCCAGGGCTGGCTGCTGTAGGGGCTGGGGGAGCGGTGGCCGCACGGATCAGGCAAGAGGACCTCGAGGCGGTCCGCGAACGGACCGACCTCGTCAAGCTCGTCTCGGGCTACCTGACGCTCAAGAAGGCCGGACACGACTCGTTCGTCGGGCTCTGCCCGTTCCACGCCGAGAAGACGCCCTCGTTCTCGGTCTCGCCGTCCACGGGCCTGTACTACTGCTTCGGGTGCGGGGCCGGCGGAGACGCCATCCGGTTCCTGCGCGACGTCGAGCACCTCGAGTTCTCCGACGCGGTCGAGCGTCTGGCGGCGGAGGCCGGCGTCCGGCTCCGCTACGAGGGCGAGAGCGCGGCCGGCCGGCAGGCCGCCTCCCGCCGTCAGGCGCTCCACCGGGCCAACGAGGAGGCGGCGGCCCTGTACCACCGCACGCTCCTGGAGGGCCGGGAGAGCGACCAGGCGCGCGAGTACCTCCGGACGCGCGGGATCGACCGCGCGGCCGCGGTGGCCTTCGGCGTCGGCTACGCGCCCGGCTACCCGGACTTCCTGCTCCGGAGGCTGGCGCGCGCGCTCTCGCCCGAGGTCCTGCTCGAGGCCGGGCTCGTGGTCCGGGACCAGGACGGCGGGCTTCGGGACCGGTTCCGCGGCCGGATCACGTTCCCCGTCCACGACCTCTCGGGCCGGGCGGTCGGGATGGGGGCCCGCATCCTGCCGGGCGCGCGCGAGGAGGGCCCGAAGTACCTGAACTCGCCGGAGACGCCCGTGTACCGCAAGGCGGAGGTTCTCTACAACCTGCACCGGGCCAAGGCGGCCGTCTCGCGCTCGGGCGAGATCGTCGTGGTCGAGGGGTATACCGACGTGATCGCGCTCGTCCGCGCCGGGGTCGAGGCCGCGGTCGCGACCTGCGGGACCGCGCTCGGCGAGGGCCACTTCCGCTTGGCGTCGCGGTTTGCCCAGCGGATGGTGCTGGCCTTCGACTCGGACGAGGCCGGCGCCCGGGCGGCGGAGCGCGCGTACGCGTTCCTCGAGCGGTTCCCCGTGCAGCCCGTCGTGCTGATCCTGCCGGAGGGCCTGGACCCCGCCGACTTCGTCCAGCGCCACGGCGCCGAGGCGTTCCGAGAGCTGGCGAGCTCGGCCCGCCCGCTGGTTGAGTACATGCTGCGGCGGGAGGTGGGCAGACACGATCTGTCCACGGTCGAGGGGCAGACCGCGGCGGTCGCGGCGGCGCTCCCGATCCTGGAGGGCCTGTCCGACCCGGTTCGACAGCGCGAGTACGCCCACCTGCTCTCCGAGCTTGCTGGGGTCTCGGAATCCTCCGTGCTGCTGGCGCTCGAGCGGCGCCTGGCGGGGCGCCCGGCCGAGGTCTCCCGAGCGATCAAGCGCGGGTCCGTGCAGGAGCGGGTCGAGCGCGAGATGCTCCGCCTGCTCGTCCGCGACTCCGAGATCTGGGCCTCGTTCGCGGAGCGCCTCTCGGAGGAGCACTTCCAGTCGGCCGGGGGGCGCAAGCTGTTCGAGCTGCTTCGCGGTGCCGGCGGGGACGCGAGGCGGATCGCGATGGCATCCGATGACGAGAAGGTGGTCCGCGGGGTTTCCGCGCTCGCGCTCGAGCCCACCCTGGGCGAGCCCACGCTCGAGTACGCGCACGACGTGTGGGCCCGGCTCCAGGAGCTGGCGCTCAAGCGGCGGAGCGACGCCATCCGCCAGCGGCTGCAGAAGCTCAACCCGACGACCGAGACCGAGGAGTACGACCGTCTGTTCCAGGACCTGATTGCGACGGACGGCGAGCTCCGCCGCCTCAAGGATCGTCGGGGGGCCCCGGTCTGACGGTCGGTCCGGGCATGGGTCGCCACCCCGTCCGTCTCGTACACTTCCCGGCGTTCATGCCCTCCGCGCGCGAGGAGACCCGTTGACCGAAGCGGCCCGGGATCTGGGCTTGGAGGAGGCCAAGGAGGCGATCACCGCCCGCGGACGCGAGCGCGGGTTCGTGACCTCCGAGGACCTGCTCGAGTCGGTGCCGGTCGAGGACTTCACGCCCGAGCAGGTGGAGGAGTTCCTCACCCAGGTCGAAGAGCACCTGCGCGGCGAGGGGATCGAGGTCATCGAGGTTCCCGGCGACGAGCTCGCCGAACCCGGCGTGGCGGCCCGGCTCGACGTCGACCTGCTGAAGGCGCCGACGAACGGCCCGGTCCGGATGTACCTCAAGGAGATCGGGAAGGTCCCCCTGCTCACTGCGGCGCAGGAGGTCGACCTCGCGCGCCGGATCGAGGCGGGGGAGTTCGCCACGGCGCTCGTCGATTCGCTCGAGGACGACAAGATCGACCAAAAGCGCCTGCGGACCGTGATCGAGCGCGTGATCGCCATCCGCGACCACCAGATCGAGAAGTTCGGCAAGGTCGAGGGGATCGGGCGCGACCGGATCCCCAAGAGCTGGAAGCCCAAGTCGCGCGAGGAGCTCGACGACTTCCTTCGCAGGGTCGAGCGCGACGGGCAGCTCGCCAAGAAGAAGCTCATCGAGGCCAACCTGCGGCTGGTCGTCTCGATCGCCAAGCGGTACGTGGGTCGCGGGATGCTCTTCCTCGACCTGATCCAGGAGGGCAACCTCGGGCTGATCCGCGCGGTCGAGAAGTTCGACTACTCCAAGGGCTACAAGTTCTCGACGTACGCCACCTGGTGGATCCGCCAGGCGATCACGCGCGCGATCGCCGACCAGGCGCGGACGATCCGCATCCCGGTGCACATGGTCGAGACGATCAACAAGCTCGTGCGCGTACAGCGCCAGCTGCTCCAGGACCTCGGGCGTGAGCCCAGCCCGGAGGAGATCGGCAAGCAGATGGGCATCCCCGCCGACAAGGTGCGCGAGATCCTCAAGGTCTCCCAGGAGCCCGTCTCGCTCGAGACGCCGATCGGGGAGGAGGAGGACTCGCACCTCGGTGACTTCATCGAGGACTCGGACGCCGTCGTGCCGGTCGACGCGGCGTCGTTCATCCTGCTGCAGGAGCAGCTCGAGTCCGTGCTCCACACGCTCTCCGAGCGGGAGAAGAAGGTCATCCAGCTCCGGTTCGGACTGCTCGACGGCCATCCCCGGACGCTCGAGGAGGTTGGGCGCGAGTTCGGGGTCACGCGCGAGCGCATCCGCCAGATCGAGTCGAAGACCCTCTCCAAGCTCCGTCACCCGTCTCGGTCGCAAAAGCTGCGCGACTACCTGGAGTAGGCGCTGATCGCTCGATTCTGGATCGGGCGCAGGTCGCTCGATCCGCCGTCGCCGCGACCACCGGACCTGGGCTCCCGGGTGCGTTGGTAGACTGCCGAGGCTCGTTCCGGGGTAGCTCAATCGGCAGAGCGGCGGACTGTTAATCCGATGGTTGCGAGTTCGAGTCTCGCCCCCGGAGCCATCACCCGATCGTCCAGGACCAAGTCGCGTCGGGGCCAACGTTGCCGGCCGCATCGATGGCGTGGACCGCGAACGAGTGCGAGCCCGGGGCGAGGCCCTCGTAGCTCACGCCGCTTGCGCACCGGAGGAATCCGAGGCCGTCGATCGAGCACATGTACCTCACATCCGTTTCGGTGGCCGAGAACGCGAACGTGGCCGACGTGCTCGCGGTCGGGCTGGGCGGTCCGGACTCGATCGTCGTGATCGGGGCGACTGTGTCCTGGGTCCACGTCCATGTGATCGGCGCGGAGCGGTTGAGCGCCGCATCCACCGCGACGACGGTGAGGCGGTGCACGCCGTCGGGGAGCTCGGAGAACGTCGGCGCGCGCGGGCAGACCATGAACGGCCGGCCGTCCAGCCGGCACAGGAACCCTCCCCCGAACCGGGACGGCCCAAGGAGAAAGGACGCCGCCGGCTGGTCCGAACGCCTCCGCGGATGGAGCAGAAAGCGCGCGTCCGGGGCCTCGCGATCGACCGTCCATGCGAGCTCGGTGGTCGCGGTGTTGCCGGCCTCGTCGCTCGCGCGGATCTGAAGGAGGTGTCTGCCGGGGCCCAGGTGGTTGGCGTGGAACCGGCCCCTCGAGCAGTCGACCGGCGCGCGGCCACGCAGGCGGCACACGACGGGACCTCGAGTCGGCTCGTCGGGGATGAAGGAGACCGTCGCCGAGGTCGCGGTGGTGGCGGCTCCCGGCCGCTCCACGAAGGTCATCCGCGGACCGGTACGGTCGACGCGGACGAGCGCCTCGGCGGGCGGATCGGTGACCTGGCCGGTCACGGGGTCGGCGGCGCGGACCTGAAAGCTCCACCAGCCGGGCGCGGGTTCGTAGAGGACGGCGCCGGTAGCCGGATCGCACGGCCTCCAGGTGAGGTACGGGGCTCCCAGCCGATCGAACGCGCACTCGAACGTCGCCCCCGCCACCGGGCTCGAGAAGGAGAAGCTCAGGAACCCCGGTCGCGCGAGCGTCGGCGGCGCGGAGTCGATCGTGACGGCCGGGCCGCTCGAGGAGACGGTGAACTCCCGCACGGCCGGAGTCGAGTCCGTCTCGCCGCGCTCATCGGTCCCGCTGACCGCGAAGGAGTAGCTCCCGTCTTCGAGCGACCCGAGCGTGATCGATCCACCGGGGCAGGGGATCCACCCGCCGGGCACTCCGTCGCGGTCCAGCCGGCAGCGGTACGTCGCGAAGCGCGACTGCGAGAAGAAGGTGAAGGTCGCGACCCTGCCGGCGACCTCGCCGGTGGGCCCGGCCACGATCGTGGTCTCCACCGGCGGCGGCGCCCGCAGGGACTCGAGCTCTTCGAGGAGCTTCCGCCGGACGCCGGCGACGGTGGAATCGCCCGCCAGGTTCCTGAGCTCGGCGGGATCCGCGGCGAGGTCGTACAGCTCGGCCTCGCCGGTCGCGTACTCGACGTAGACGTAGCGCTCGGTCACGATCCCCCAGAACGAGGGCACCGATCGCGTTCCCCCCACGTCGAGGCCGTTGCACCCCCTCGACTCCTCGATCACGCCCCGGCATTGTTCGATCAGGACGGCGTCGCGCACGCGGCCAGCCGGATCGGAGAGCAGGGGCGCGATCGACGTTCCGTCGGCCCCCCACGGGATGCCGACGAGAGCGGCGATCGTGGGCGCGAGGTCGACGTTCTCCACGAGCGCGTGCGAGATCGCGGGCTCGCTCTCCGGGCGCAGCGGCGGGTAGCGGACGACGAGTGGAACCCGCACCGCCTCCTCATAGGGAACCCGCTTCCCCTCCCATCGATGCTCGCCGTACAGGTATCCGTTGTCGGACAGGTAGATCACGAGGGTGTCGCGCTCGCGATCGCCGAGCGATGCGAGGAGCGTGGCGACCGAGTCGTCGAGCGCGCGCACGGCCCGCGCCATGGCGGCGTGATCGGCATCGATCGCCGCCTGCTGCGTGGAGGTGAGCGGACCGCGTCGCAGGTACGTGGGCTCGGTCCTCACCCACGTGTCCTGATCGAACCCGGGGTCGCGGATCGGCTCCACCGGCAGGGTCGCGTAGCGGTCGTCGTTGGCCGGCAGATGCGGGCTCGTCGGCGCGTACAGTGCGAAGAACGGCCGTCCCGGGGGCGTCCGCGCGATGAAGCGCGCGAGGAACTCGGCCTGGATCTGGACGGTGTAGCCGGTGAAGCGCGTCCACGCGCCGTTCACGTTCATGTAGGGGTCGACCAGCGAGTAGCTGCTCGGTTTGTGCCCGGAGCACATCCACTGGTCGAACTCCGGTCGCGGCTCGCACGGCCAGCTGTTCAGGTACTTGCCGGCGAGCGCGGTTCGGTAGCCGAGGTCGTGCAGGGCCTGGACGATGGTCGGGCGCGTGAGGTGGACGCCGTTTCCGTCCACGCCGGTGTGGTGCTCGTACAGGCCGGTGAGGATCTCCGAGCGAGACGGGCAGCAGAGGGCGGAGTTCACGTAGGCGCGATCGAACAGCACCCCGTGGTCGACGAGCTCACCGAACACCGCGGGCATGAGCTCGCGATCGAAGGTCGACCACGACTGGTCGTCGCTCACGATCAGCAGGACGTTCGGGCGGCCGGGAGCCGCGGCGTGCGCCCGGACACCGACGAGCAGGGACGCGAGGAGCGCGAGCGCGAGGGCTCGGGCGAGCGTCGGCGATGAACGCACGCTCCGAACCTACCAGGGATGCGCCCGACCGCAACGGTGGGTTAGAAGCGCTCTCGCCGGCGAGGCAAGTGGAGGAGGGCCTCGGTCCCGGGCGAGAACCGGCCGACATTCCGCTGTCAGTCGACCATGCGTCGATACGCGGACGGGCTGATGCCGACATGCGACCGGAACGTCGTGTGGGGAGGGACGCCGTAGGTCGCCTTGAAGATCCGAGCGAGATAGAAGGGCGAGATCTCCGCCGCCCGGGCCACCGACGGGATGTCCACGTCGCGGCTCATGTTCGCGTCGAGGTACGCGCGAACGTGCTCCACGCGCTCGCGAACGTGCGCCCTCGGGCCGCTCGACCCGTCGAACCCGCTCAGCATCCGGAGCCCCTCCTCTGGCGCATGCTACGACGGGGTAGGGCCCCCGGGGGGGTTGCGGATTTCCTGCGGAGGTCTCGGGCGCAACCGGTTCGGCGAGCGCTCTTGGGGGGTCGGCCAGTGCCCGCAGGCGAGGTACAGTGCGCTTGGCGGGGCGGTAGCTCAGTGGGTCAGAGCAGCGGACTCATAATCCGTCGGTCGGAGGTTCAAGTCCTCCCCGCCCCACGAAGCGGCTGTCCGCGAGGAGCGGTGGGCACGACCGCGCGGATCGTCGTTCCCCTCCCGGGGCGGCTCTCGACCTCGAGCGTGCCGCCGGCCATCTCCGCGCGCTCGCGCATGCCGGCGAGTCCGAAGTGATCGTGGGCGGTGGAGGCGCGGGGGTCGAAGCCTCGGCCGTCGTCGGCGACCTCCATCTGCACCCGGCCGTCGCCGTTCATGAGCCTGATGCGGACCGAGCGGGCGTGGGCGTGCTTGACGACGTTGGTCGTCGCCTCCTGCGCGATCCGGTAGAGGACGGTTTCGGCGCTTCGAGAAAGGCGAGCCGGGTGGCCGTCGCCGCTCTCGACGACCACCTCGAGGCCCGTGGTTCTCTGTAGGGTCGTGGCGTAGTCTCGCAGCGCGTCCAGCAGGCCCCGCTCGTCGAGCGCGGGCGGGCGAAGATCGCTCATCAACCTGCGAAGGCGCTCGATCTCCTCGCTCACCTGCGATTGCACGTCGTCGATCGCCTCGCGAGCCCGGTGGGTGTCCTTGCGACCCGTGGCCATCCTCGCCACCTCGAGGCGCACCGCCAGCGCGGTGAGGCGCTGGATCGGTCCGTCGTGCAGATCCGCGGCGATGCGCGTGCGCTCGCTCTCCGCGGCCTCGACGATCTGCTTGAGCAGCCGCTGCCGCATGGCGTGCGCCTCCGCGAGCTCGCGCTGGCGCTCGTGGGCCTCGATGGCGCTCGCCGCCTGGTTGGCGAACAGGCGCAGCGCGGCGAGCTTGTCCCGGCTCGGAAGCAGGTAGTCGACGGGGTCGTCAACCCAGATGATCCCGATCACGGAACCGCTCGGGTCGTGCAACGGAACGAGGAGCCAGTGATGGTTCCACGCGCGCGGCCCCGTCGCGTTTCGTGCCGAGCGATACCCGACCATGCTCTCGGGCACCCGCGCCGACGCCTGCTCCTGAGTCAGCAGGAAGCAGCCGGCGATCTCGAACTGCGGATCCAGCAGCGGCCCGATCGCTTCCAGCGTGTATGGAACGTCGAACACCGGATCGGCGAGGCTCAATCCGGTTGCGGCCCGCGCGCGGAAGAGGCCCGACTCCGGTTCCACGAGCGAGACCGCCACGCGCTCGAAGCCGAGGGCGGTGGCGATGCCGTCGCAGACGGCCTGAAGCAGCACCTCGAGGTCCTCGGCGCGCCCGAGCCTGGTGGAGACCTCGAGGAGCCGCTCGAGCGCCCGCCGGTGCTGCACGTCGGCGGCGGCCTGCTGCGCGCTCTTGACGGCGGCGGCGGCGGTCATCGTGAAGGCGGCCAGGAGTTGTAGCTCGCTCTCGGAGGGCACCCGTCCCGAGGTGGGCTCGTCGACCGAGACGATCCCGAGGAGCTCGCCGCTCGAGTGGCGCATGGGGATCAGGAGCCAGTCGGTCGGGCCCCAGATCCCCGGGTCGTCGCCGAGCGGGAGGTCGGGGACGTAGACGGCTCTCAGCCCCGCCTGCTCCGCCGGCATCCGCACGAGATAGGCGCCGAAGTGGTGGAAGCGCTCGTCGAGCAGCGGGGCGAAATCGGCCAGGCGGTTGGTCGTGCCGAGGAGGATCTCCGCGGCCGGGTCGCTCGCCAGACACGTCGTCACGATGAAGTCGTCCCACGCCGGCCGGTACAGGTTGATCACAACCGCCTTGAATCCCAGGCACGAGGAGATGACCTCGGCGGTGCGTGAGAGGAACGCCTGCAGGTCCTCCCCGGAGGAGACGTCCCGGCTCCGCTCGATGAGGTCCTGGAGGGCCTCGAGGCTCGTGAGATCGATCATGTGGCGTGGTCGGACCGCTGCGGCGGACCCCTCCTGATACCTGTCGGCCGGCCCGGGGCCCGGGTTAAGAGACGGGCGATCCGGAGCCCCGGAGGTCGCCCTCCTCAGCCGATCTCGGGGCGGACCCCGACCTCGTCCAGGTGGCGAAGCAGGTCCGCCGGATCCTCGTAGACGCGGTACGCGCCGGCGCGCTCGAGCTCGTCCGCCCCGTACCCGCCGGAGAGCAGCCCGACGCCGAGCGCGCCCGCGCGGCGGGCGGCGAGGAGGTCCCAGACGCTGTCGCCGACCACCACCGAGTGCTGGATGTCCACGCCCAGCCGCGCCGCGGCGGCGAGGAACAGGTCGGGGTCGGGCTTGGCGTGGGCCACCTGGTCCCGGGTCACGACCGGCACGCCCTCGGGCACCCGGAGGCTCTCGATCACGGGCCGGGCCGACTCCGAGTACCCGCTCGTGGCGATCGCCCACGGGACGCCGAGTCGGGTGAGGGTCTCGAGGAGCGGGATCGCCCCCGGAAGCGGCCGAACGTCGCCGCGCAGGCGCGCGTAGGCCTCGGCGTGCAGGCGCCGCAGGCGATCGGCGTCCGTCGCGGTGACCTCGCGACCGGTTTCCCGCAGCAGGGCGTTGGCGAACAGGCCGCCGCTCATGCCGATCTTGCGGTGGATCCGCCAGACCGACAGCTCGATCCCGGTCCGCCGAAGCGCCTCCCTCCAGGCCAGCACGTGCTGGTAGACGCTGTCGACGAGCGTGCCGTCGAGGTCGAACACGAACGCGGGTCCGTCGGTCATCCGAGCACCTCGACCGGGTCGCCGACCCGGACCGTCCCTGCTCGAACCACGTCCGCGTAGACGCCGAACGGCAGCTCGCCGCCGGCGCTCACGCCCCGGTACCGCTTGATCACCGAGAGCGTTGGGAAGTCCCGGACGCCGGTCTCGGGGTCGAGCGTCGTCACGACGCATCGCGGCACGGGCTTCCCGACCTCGATCACGGCCTCGCCGACCCGGACCCTGAGGCCGCCCCATGAGTCCTCTTCGTGCGCGCCCGCGCCGTCGATCTCGATCAGCATCCGGAACCGTCCGGGATCGACGCGAAAGGCGCTTCCGCCCTGCCGGCTGAGCTCGTCGACCGAGGCGAGCGAGACCAGCGTGACCGGGCGCACGTCGATGCCCGCCCCCGGGGTGTCCACACGGGCCAACCGAACCGGTCGGCCGAGGAATCTGGTGAGCGCCCCGTCGAACTCGCCGTCCACCACGTGCGCCGCGACCGCACGCCCGTAGAAGTCGACCGTGAGCGGCTCGCCGCCCGCGGACGCCGGGCCGGCGGCGACGACGCCGTCCGGCAGCCGCAGCTCGAGCCGGTCCTCGTCGGGGTCGTAGCTCGAGCCGATGGGCAGCAGGCGCGCCTTCCACGAGGTCGACAGCATGCGTCCGCCCTCGTCCACGACGAAGAAGTCCCGGTTGCCGACCGCGCCGAACGACTCGAGGCGGATCCGGTCAGGATGCTGGAGCCCCGTGGACTTGACCGGGGTCACGTTCAGGCGCGCCACCGATGGCATGGGGGCAACGCTATCAACTGGGCGCGGCGACGGCCGTGGTAGCGTTCCTCCAAATGGAGCTTGCGCTTCACCCAGACCTCGAGCCGATCGCGTTTCTGCTCGGGCGCTGGCACGGCGAGGGCGACGGCGAGTACCCCACGATCGAGCCGTTCCGCTACCGGGAGGAGGTCGAGCTCGACCACGTCGGCAAGCCGTTTCTGTCCTACCGTCAGCGGACCTGGGCGCTCGACGACGGCCGGCCGCTGCACGCCGAGGTCGGCTACCTCCGTGCCGCCGGAAACGGCCGGCTCGAGCTCGTCCTCGCGCACCCGACCGGTGTCGTCGAGCTTGCCGTGGGCTCGGTGACGGGCCGGCGAATCGAGCTCGCAAGCACGTTCGTGATGAGCACGCCGACCGCCAAGGAGGTCACCGCGCTCGAGCGAACGGTTCGCCTCGACGACGACGGGGTCCTCCGCTACGAGCTTCGGATGGCGGCCGTGGGCGTCGACCTCGCCGTGCACCTCCGCGGGGAGTTGCGACGGGCCTGACCCGGGATCACGTGAGATGGCGCGACGAGACCTGAGCCGTCTGTTCCTCGCCCTCTCGGTCGTGGGCATCGCGACCGGCGGGGTCCTGTGGGCCGTCCACGAGCCGCACGCCGCCGACGTCGCCTGGGCGATCACGACCGCCGTCGGCATGGTGCCGCTCCTGCACTCCGTCGTGGTCGACCTGCTCCACCGCGAGACCGGGGTCGATCTCATCGCGCTGCTCGCGATGGCCGGATCCCTGGCGCTCGGCGAGTACCTCGCCGGGGCCGTGATCGCGCTCATGCTCTCGAGCGGCCGCTCGCTCGAGGCCTTCGCGGAGGGTCGCGCGCACCGTGAGCTCTCGGCGCTCCTCGAGCGCGCCCCGCGCGTGGTCCATCGCTACGTGGACGAGGCGCTCGAGTCCGTCCCGGTCGAGGACGTCCGCCCGGGCGACCTGCTCCTCGTCAAACAGGGGGAGGTCGTCCCGGTCGACGGCCTCCTGATCTCGGAGACCTGCGTGCTCGACGAGTCGGCGCTCACCGGCGAGTCGCGCCCCGCCGTGCGCACCAGCGGCGACCCGCTCCGGAGCGGTGCGGTGAACGCGGGAGGCTCGCTCACCCTCCGCGCGACCGCGACGGCCGCCGACAGCACGTACTCGGGCATCGTGCGCCTGGTCGAGGAGGCCGAGCGGCAGAAGGCGCCGTTCGTGCGCCTGGCCGATCGCTACGCGCTCGCGTTCCTGCCGGTGACCCTCGCGATCGCCGGCGGGGCGTGGCTCATCTCGGGGGACGCGGTGCGCGCGCTCGCGGTCCTCGTGGTGGCGACGCCGTGCCCGTTGATCCTGGCCGCGCCGATCGCGATCGTGGCCGGCATCTCCCGGGCCGCGAAGCGCGGCGTGATCGTCAAGGGGGGCGGCGCGCTCGAGACGATCGCGCGGGGCTCGGTCCTGCTCTTCGACAAGACCGGAACGCTCACCGCGGGGGTGCCGGAGGTCGCCGACGTCGAGGTGTTCGGCGACGTCGGCCCCGATGAGCTGCTGCGCCTGGCTGCGTCGCTCGACCAGGTCTCGCCCCACGTGCTCGCGTCCGCGATCGTGCGGGCGGCCCGAAGTCGCGAGCTCGCGCTCTCGTTCCCGAGCGACGTCCACGAGGAGCACGGGTCGGGGATCGAGGGCAAGGTGGACGGCAGGGTCGTGTCGCTCGGGACGACCGCCTGGGTCACTCGGGGGTCGTCGCTTCCGGATCGGGCGCGCGACGTGCGCCGGCGCTCGGCGATGGACGGGTCCTCGTGCGTGTTCGTCGCGGTCGACGGCCAGGTCGCCGGCGCGCTGATCCTCGACGACCCGATCCGCCCGGACACGCCGAGGGTGATCCGCACGCTCCGCCGCGCCGGCATCAAGCGCGTGGTGATGGTGACCGGCGACCACCCCGACGTCGCCGAGTCCGTGGGAATCTCGATCGGGGTGGATCGGATCCTGTCCGAGCGCGACCCCGCCGACAAGGTCGACGCCGTGAAGGCCGAGGGCGACGGCGGGGTCACGATCATGGTCGGCGACGGCGTGAACGACGCACCGGCGCTCGCCGCGGCCGACGTCGGCGTGGCCATGGGGGCGCGAGGAGCGACGGCCTCCTCGGAGGCCGCGGACGTGGTGCTGGTCGTCGACCGGCTCGACCGGTTGGCGGAGGCGATGCAGATCGCCCGTCGCTCGCGGGGGATCGCGCTCCAGAGCGTGCTCGTCGGTATGGGACTCTCGTTCGCGGGGATGTTCCTCGGGGCATTCGGGCTCCTCTCGCCCGTCGAGGGCGCGATCCTGCAGGAGGTCATCGACGTCGTCGTGATCCTGAACGCCCTTCGCGCGCTCTCGGGCGGCCGGGCGGCCCGCGCCCGGGCCGGGCTCGGCTCCAAGGTCGGCGATCGGTTCCGCGACGAGCACCGCGAGTTCATGCCGTGGCTCGCCCGGATCCGCGGTGCGGCCGACCGCCTCGAGGCTCTCGCTCCGCTCGAAGCCCGGGAGGAGCTCGAGCAGATTCGCTGGTTCCTCACCGAGCGCCTCGTGCAGCACGAGGAGGAGGAGGAGGCCGCCGTCTACCCGGTCGTGTCCAAGCTCATGGGCGGGGAGGACCCGATGGGCACGATGGCCCGGGCGCACATGGAGATCGAGCATCTCTCGCGCGTCTTCGTGCACCTGCTCGAGGCGTTGCCGGCCGAGGGCCCGGGGTCCGAGGACCTGGTGGACCTGCGGCGGGTGCTCTACGGGCTGCACGCGATCCTCCGTCTGCACTTCGCGCAGGAGGAGGAGGCGTACGCCTGGCTCGCGTCCGAGCAGCCCGACGAGGTGGAGGTCGCGTAACTAGTCTGTTGCAGACTAGTGGCGGGCACCCGGAGACCGGCCGGCTCGTTGCCGGGCTCGCGACGCCGCCTACCCGGCTCGCGCCGACCCGTCCGCCCTGGGGTCGGTCCCGGCCTCGAGCGCCTCGTTCACCCGGATCAGGTGCGCGTGGCCGACCGACTCGTCGGCGGTGCCCACGAGGTCGAGCCGGAACCCGGCGCGGCGCAGGCCGTCGAGCACGCCGTCGGGCACGTCCGCCTCGGCCAGCACGAACGGCTCCGGTCCCTCCGCGTCCATCCCGTTGACCAGCCAGCGGGGTGCCGCGACGGCGGAGGCGGGATCCATCCCGAGGTCGAACGCGCGGATCAGCGACCACGCGTTGATCTGGGGGTGCGCGGCACCGCCCATCGTCCCGGAGACGGCGGCGAGCCGCCCCTCCCGGTGGGCCATCACCGGCATGAGCGTGTGCGCCGGCCGCTTGCCCGGCGCGAGAGCGTTCGGGTGCTCGGAATCGAGCGTGAACCCGCTCCCGCGGTTCTGCGCGATGATCCCGGTCGAGGGCTCGAGGATCCCGGCGCCCAGCCCCCAGGACAGGCTCTGGATCAGCGAGACCGCCAGGCCCTGCGCGTCGGCCGTGACGATGCCGACCGTGTCCGTGGGGGACGGCAGCGGGCGCGGGAGCGGGCCGGAGCGCACCTGGTCGCAGAGCGCCGCCAGGTGCCCGTCGTCCAGGAGCGCGTGCGGGTGCACGCGCATGTGCTCGGGATCGGCGAGGTGGAGGTCCCGGTCGCGCGCCGCCACGAGTGCGGCGAGCGCGATCGTCGCGGCGTCGGGGCCGAGCGGGTCCGGGTCGACCCCGAGTCGCTCCAGGGTGCCGAGCAGCTCGAGCAGGACGAAGCCCTGCGAGGTGGGCGGCGGGACCCGTACGTCGAGGTCGCGGTACCGACCCACGAGCGGGGCGAGCAGCTCGGCGCGGTGCGCCTCCAGGTCCTCCGGCGCCAGGGGGCAGCCGAGCCGCCGCAGGCCCTCCGCGTAGGCGCGTCCGAGCTCGCCCCGGTACAGCGCCCCGGCCCCGTCGGCGGCGAGCACCTCGAGCGTCCGGGCCAGGGCGGGGTTCGCGAAGGGCTCCCCTGGGGGGATCGGTGCGCCGTCCCGGAGGAAAACGCTGCGGAGCCCCGCATCGTCTTCGAGCAGCGGTGCCGCCTCGGCGAGGGTGAGCGCGAGGGAGCGGGAGACGGGGACGCCGGCGCGCGCGTGCTCGATCCCGACGGCGAACGCCTCGGACCAGGGGAGGTCGCCCCCCTGGCCGTGGACCGCCTCCCACCCCGCGACCGCGCCCGGAACCGTGATCGCGAGCGGTCCCCGCTCCGGCATGCTGGCGTGCTCGGCGCGGACCGCCTCGGCGTCCAGGCCTCTCGGCGAGGCGCCGCTCGAGCTCACGGCGATCACGTCTGCGTCCCTGCGCTGCACGAGCGCGAACAGGTCGCCGCCGACCCCGCACATGTGCGGGTAGACGACGGCGAGCGTCACCGCGGCGGCCAGCGCGGCGTCGATCGCGTTGCCTCCGGACTCGAACGCGCGCGCCGCCGCCTCGGTCGCCGCGACGTGCGGGGTCGCCACGGCCCATCGGGTTCCGCGCGCCGAGAGCTCGCTCACGATCGGAGCATAGGGCTGGAGCGCGGAGCGCTCACGTCCGATGGGCTCACGTCCGGAGGATCAACCCGCGGTAGCCCTCGACGAACCCGTGGGCGCGCAGGCGCCCGGCGAGCGGGCTCTCGTGGGCGGGGACCCCGTCGAGGCGCTGGAGCTCGATCCGGCGGACCCGTCCGTCCTTCACGAGTCCGGCGAGCGCGTCGATCCACGCGTCGCCGCCCCGGGCGGCGGGAAAGGTACGGAGCGTGCGCGCTCCGCGCTCGAGGTACGCGGCGGGCTCGCCGGCGACGAGCACCACGTACGCGCCGGCCGCTCGCGCCGGGCGTCCCGAGGACTCGGGCCAGGGAAGCGCCGCCCCGTAGGGCTGCGCCGGATCGGCGGCCGCGAGCGCGATCGCGGCCGTCTCGTCCGCGGGCGTGCGGAGGTCCCGGAGCCGGTCGACGGCTCCGGGCAGCGCGAACTGCGCCGCCCCCAGCCCCGCGACGAAGTACCCGCGCCGAACCCGTCCCGACTCCTCGAGCGCCTTCAGCACCCCGTACACGCCGGCGAACCCGCCGGGCACGCCCTCGAACAGCACGGCCTCGCGCGCGAGGACCCCGTGTCGGTCGAGGAGCTGCAGGGCGCGGGCGTGCGCCACCTCCGTCGGTGCGGGCGGCGGCACCAGGAGCGGTGCGACCAGCGACCACCGTCCGGCGCCCGCGGGAGGCCCGACGCGCCGGAGGGCACCCGGTCTGGGCCGGCCCCTCGGGGGCCGCGCCCGGCGCGACAGGAGCGCGCGCAGCGGGGACAGGGTGTCGTTGGTGACCTCGCCGGCCCACACGAGGTCCCACAGGGCGCGCAGGACCGCACGCTCGTCGGCGGTCCCCGCCGCCTCGACGAGCTCGGGCCAGAACGAGGCGCCGCGACGCTCGAGGTGCGCGCGGATCGAGCGGTGGATTGGGGTGTCCGGTGCCTCCTCGGCCGGCGGCGGGGCGAGGAGCCCCGCGCGGTCGCGGAACACGAGCGACACGCGCCCGTCGTCGGACCCGATCGTCCCCGCACCGGTCCAGACGACCTCGCCCGAGGCGCACAGCGCGTCGAGGTCCGCCGGCCGGTAGCCCGCCACGCGGGACGGGAGCACGTCGGTCTCCAGGATCGAGGCGGGGATGGCGGCGCCCTGGAGCTGGGCGATCGTCTCCACGAGCGCGTCCGGCCCCTCGCGCGGGCGCGTGAGACCCTGCCACTCGGGGACAAAGCGTCCGAGCGCGGCCGCGTCGACCGGTTCGACCTCGCGCCGGAGCGCGGCGAGCGATCGGCGCCGGAGGCCGCGGAGCACCTCGACGTCGACCCACTCGCGCTCCATCCCGCCGGGACGGAACTCGCCGAGGACGACCCTGCCCTCGGTCTCGAGCGCGGTCAGGACGGAGGCGATGCGCTCGGATGGCACGCCGAGCCGGGAGGCGACCTCGGCCGCGTGGAACGGCCCGTGCGTCCGCGCGTAGCGCGCCACGAGCTCCTCGAGCGGCGCCTCGACCGGCTCGAGGAAGACGCTCGGAACACCGCGCGGAAGGCTCGCGCCGAGCCCGTCGCGAAGCCGGCCGGCGTCCTCGACCGCCGCCACGCGCTCCTCGCCGGCCAGCCGAACGCGAATCGCCCGCCGCTCGCGCACGAGCTGCTCGATCCACGCGGAGGGGTCTCCGGCGCTGCGGGCGCGGATCTCGTCCTCGGTCAGGTCGCCGAGACGCCGGAGCAGGTCGTGCAGGTCGTCGGCGCCTCGCGCACGGCGCCCCCCGGCGAGCGACTGGAGCTCGAGCTCGAGGTCGGCGAGCGCATCGGCATCGATCAGCTCGCGCAGGTCCTCGGCGCCGAGCAGCTCGCGGAGCAGGTCCCGGTCGAGCGCGAGGGCCGCTGCGCGCCGTTCGGCGAGCGGGGCGTCCCCCTCGTACATGTACACGGCGATCCACCGGAACAGCAGCGACTGCGCGAACGGCGAGGCGTGCGGCGTGTCGACGGCGACCATCCGGATACGGCGCGCCCGAAGGTCGGCGAGCAGCTCGCGGAGCGCCGGCAGGTCGAACACGTCGCGCAGACACTCGCGGGTGGCCTCGAGCAGGATCGGGAACGTCGGGTGCCCGGCCGCGGCCTGCAGGAGGTCCGCGGAGCGCTGGCGTTGCTGCCAGAGCGCCGTGCGCCGACCCGGCCGACGGCGGGGGAGCAGGAGCGCTCGCGCGGCGGACTCGCGAAAGACCGAGGCGAAGAGCGCGGTCGCCGGGAGCTGCCGAAGTACCAGCGACTCGATCTCGTCGGGGTCGAGCGCGAGGTCCTCGAGCGGCACGCGCTCCTCGGCCTCGGGGAGGCGGATCACGATGCCATCGTCGCTCCACAGCACCTGGGCGTCGGCACACATCCGCTCCGACAGGCGCGCCTCGACGGCCATGGCCCATGGGGCGTGGACCTTCGCCCCGAACGGCGAGAGCAGGCACACGCGCCAGTCGCCGAGCTCGTCCCGGAAGCGCTCGACCACGATCGTCCGGTCGTCGGGGATCGCGCCGGCCGCCTCGCGCTGGTCCTCGAGGTAGGTGACGAGGTTCTCGGCCGCGAGGGGGTCGAGCCCGTACTCCGTGCGGAGCATCGAGAGCGCGCGCGCTCGCGTCTGCGATGCGAGCGCGCGCGCGAACTCACCGATCGCGCGCCCGAGCTCGAGCGGGCGCCCCGGTTTGTCGCCCTTCCAGAAGGGCATGGCCCCGGGCACCCCCGGCGCGGGCGACACGATCACCCGATCGTGCGTGATGTCCTCGATCCGCCAGGAGCTGGCGCCGAGCAGGAACACCTCGCCGACGCGGCTCTCGTAGACCATCTCCTCGTCGAGCTCGCCGACCCTGGTCCCGTCGGGGAGGAACACCCCGAAGAGGCCCCGGTCGGGGATGGTTCCTCCGCTCGTGGTCGCGAGGCGGCCGGCTCCCTCGCGCGCGCGAAGGACGTTTCGACGGCGGTCCCAGACGATGCGGGGGCGGAGCTCGGCAAACTCGGCCGAGGGGTACCGGCCGGAGAGCAGGTCGAGGACCGCGACGAAGAGCTCGTCGGACAGGTCGGCGTAGTTGGCCGCTCGTCGCACGAGCGCGACGAGCTCGTCCACGTTCCACTCGTCCAGGGCGCAGGCGGCGACGATCTGCTGGGCCAGCACGTCGAGCGGGTTCCGCGGGTAGCGGGTCTCCTCGATCAGGCCCTGGCCCATCCGCCGCACGACGACGGCGGCCTCGAGCAGGTCGCCCCGGTACTTCGGGAACACCTTGCCGCGGGACGGTTCGCCGACCCGGTGCCCGGCGCGGCCGATCCGCTGGAGCCCGCGGGCGACCGAGCCCGGCGACTCGACCTGCACGACGAGATCGACCGCGCCCATGTCGATGCCGAGCTCGAGCGAGCTGGTCGCCACTAGTCCGCGGAGCGAGCCGGCCTTCAGCCGGTCCTCGATCGCCAGACGCTGCTCGCGCGCGATCGAGCCGTGGTGCGCGCGCACGAGGTCCTCGCCGGCGAGCTCGTTGATGCGGGCCGCGATCCGCTCGGCCAGGCGGCGGGCGTTCACGAAGATCAGCGTCGAGCGGTGCGCGCGGATCAGCTCGAGGAGCCGCGGGTAGACCGCCGGCCAGATGCTCGCGCGCTCGGCCTGCGGGATCTCGGGGGACGCCTCCGCGGCGCGTCCCGGCGCCGACAGGTCCTCCACGGGGACGACGATCTCCACCTCCATCGGCTTGCGGATGCCGGCGTCCACGACCGTGACGGGCCGCGGGCCCTCCCGGGTCTGGCCGCCGAGGAACCGGGCGATCTCCTCGAGCGGTCGCTGGGTGGCCGACAGGCCGATCCGCTGCGGCGGGGAGCTCGCGATCGCCTCGAGCCGCTCGAGCGAGAGCGCGAGGTGCGCCCCGCGCTTGGTGGCGGCCAGGGCGTGGATCTCGTCGACGATCACCCAGCGAACGCTCCGAAGCAGCTCGCGGGCCGAGGAGGTGAGCATCAGGTACAGCGACTCCGGCGTCGTGATGAGGATGTCCGGAGGGCGTCGTTGGATCCGCCGGCGCTCGGAGGCCGGCGTGTCGCCGGTCCGCATCGCGACCGTCGGTGCGTGCACGTCGAGGCCGAGGCGCTCCGCGGCAAGGCCGATCCCCTTCAGGGGGGAGCGGAGGTTCTTCTCGACGTCCACCGCGAGCGCGCGGAGCGGCGAGACGTACAGGACCCGGCAGCGCTCGGTCGCCGGCGGAACGGGTTCCGCAGCGAGGCGGTCGATCGCCCACAGGAACGCGGCAAGCGTCTTGCCCGAGCCCGTCGGGGCCAGGACGAGCGTGTGGCGACCCTCCGAGATCGCCGGCCACCCGCGCGCCTGCGCGGGCGTGGGGGCCTCGAAGGTGCCGCGGAACCATGCCCGGACCGCGGGCGAGAACCGCTCCAGCGGGTCCGGGGCGGGCGCCTCGCTGCTCGGGCGCCGGCGGGACATCGAGGCCGTCACGGGTGCCACCGTACCGCGAAGCCCGGACAGGAGAGGTGGTGGCGGACGCCCCGGTAGGATGCTTCAGATGTCGGCCGGCCGCAGACTGGCGCTGCTCGCGAGCACCACGGTCGCGGTCCTGCTGGTGCCGGCGCTCGCCCTCGCGCAGACGGGAGCGCACGCGGACCCCCAGGACCAGATCGTGATCTCGGGCACGGTGGCCGTCCCCCGGGGGAGGGTGGTCGACGAGATCGTCGTGCTCCACGGGAACGTCACCGTCGGCGGGGTGGCGACCGGCGACGTCGTGGTGCTCGTGGGACACGTGACCGTCACCGGCCAGGTGAGCGGCGACGTGATGGCGATCGACGGCTCGGTGACCCTCGGGCCGAACGCCCAGGTGGGCGGCGACGTGATCGCGCGCGAGGACGTTCGGGCCCGGCCGGGGGCCAAGGTGGCCGGCCGGATTCGGCGGCACGTGGCGTTCATGTGGCGGACCCCGGTGAGCGTGTTCGGCCGGTTCGCGAGTTGGCTGGCCGTGACGGTCTCGACGCTCGCGCTCGGTCTGCTGCTCGCGCTCGTCGCGCCGCGCGGGCTCGACGCGGCGAACACCGCCGCGCGGACGGCGCCGTGGGCCAGCCTCGGGTGGGGGGGCGCGCTCGCCCTTGCGCTCCCGGCGCTCGCCCTGCTCGCGGTCGCCTCGATCGTCGTGCTGCCGCTCGGCCTCGCCGTGGCGCTCGGGCTCGTGCTGATCGGTTCGATTGGGTACGCGGTCTGCGGTTTCCTGATCGGACGTCTGCTGTGGCGGGAACCGAGGGGCCGGCTGCTCGCGTTCACGTTGGGCTGGGCGGTCCTTCGGGCGGTGGGGGCCATCCCCTTCGTGAGCGGGATCACGTGGGCGCTCGGCGCGGTCGCCGGGCTCGGTGCCTCCGCGGTTGCGACGTGGCGGGCGAGGGCGGCCGGCGGCAAGCATCGGGAGGGGCGGGTGGTCACGCTGACCGAGCCGATGAGGGAGGAGGCGGGGCTGTGACGTTCGAACGCAGTCTGGTGCTGGATCGCCTGGGCGCGATTCCGCTCTTCGCCGAGGTCGCCCCGGACTCGCTGGAGCGTGTGGCCGATCTCGTCACCGAGTTCGAGGCTCCGGCCGGGCACGTCCTCGTCCAGCCCGGTCAGCCGGGAGCGGGGATGTTCGTGCTCGAGAGGGGGGCGGTCGCCGTCGAGCTGCCCGGCAGGACGATCGAGCTCGGCCCCGGCGAGTTCTTCGGCGAGCTCTCGATCCTGGCCGACGGGATCGTCCGGACCGCCCGCGTTCGCTGCACCTCGGCCGTCCGGTGTCTCGCGATCTCGCGCTCGGACTTCGCCGAGCTGCTGCGGCGGGAGCCGAGGATCGCGGTCTCGATGCTGCCCGTGCTCGCGCGGCGGCTGGCCGAGGCGCAGGGCTGAGCGCGAGCCTCAGCGGCCCCCGCTCGCGCGGTGGACCATCCAACGCACCAGCCCTGCGGCCAGACCGAACGCGGCGCCGAAGGCCAACGCCTGCGGGACGCCGAGGAGCACGCGCCCGCCCTCCTCGACCGTGATCCGCGGCGCGAGGGCCACGCCCACGAACGCGCTCGGGCCGACCGTCACCCCGCCGCCGGCGATCACGCTCTGGCACCCGCCCTGTTCGAAACGAACGTCGCCCTTGGCGACGAGGGGCCCGCACCCGGCCTGGTGGAGGGTTACATCGCCGCCGGCCACCACCGGACCGCACCCTCCCTGCGTGACGGAGACCGAGCCGCCGGCCATCACCGGGCCGCACGCCCCTCGCGCGATCGCGACGTCGTGCCCGTTCACCATGCCGATGAGCGAGCGCTCGACCTGCACGTCGCCCGCCGCCTCGATCGACTTCAGGATGCCCCGACCCCGGTGCTCGCCGACGTCCATCGTCCACCTCCTCGCGGTTCGCTCCATCCTACGGAGGTCGTTGGGGCGGGGTGATGCCCGAGGCGCCGGTAGGATGGTCCGGGCGCTTGGCTCAGTGGAAGAGCGCTGCCCTTACAAGGCAGAGGTCGGGGGTTCGAGTCCCTCAGCGCCCACGTTCGGCGTGAGTTGTCGCCTGACGTCTCCGGGCGGGCTCCTCACCGCGTCCAGTTGATTGCCCGGTCTTGATTGCCCGGTCGTCGGCGCCGTGGCGAGGCCGGCCGCGAGGATCACGCAGGCCCACAGACCGCCGAGCGCCCACCCGCCGATCACGTCGGTGAACCAGTGCACCCCGAGGTAGATCCGCGAGACGCCGACCGCGAGGACCAGCAGGCCCGCGACGGTGCCTCCGGCCACGCGGGCCCGCGTCGACCGGTGGCTGGTCAGCACGACGGCGAGGATCACGAACGCCGCGGCGGCTTCGGTCGCATGGCCGGACGGAAAGGACCAGCCGGAGACCGAAAGCAACCGGTCGGCCACGGGGGGTCTCGGCCGGTGGATCCAATCCTTGAACCCGTCGTACAGGAGGATCGCCCCACCCACAGCGAGCGCGACTGCGGAAACCGGCCGCCAGCTCCGCCTCCGGACGGACACGAGGGTGCCGACGGAGAGCGCGAGCGGCACCAGCACCCAGTTGGAGCCAAGGAAGGTGATCGCCGTCATGACCGCGTCCACGGCGCTCGCGCGATGGTCGACCGCGAACCGCAGCACTCGCGGGTCGAGCATCGCGGCCTCCTCCCTCGCGATCACGTCCTGCGTTACCCCGGCGAACACCCAGCCGCAGAGAGCTCCGCCGACGACCGCCACGGAGAGCGCGAACCCTCTGGGCGAGCTCGGGTCGAACCGGCGCTCGAGCCACCGGACCTGCTCCGGCCATCGCCGCCGCGCGCGGGCGATCGGCCCGCGCTCGGCCGCCTCGGCCCGCCGCCACACCCGGATCAGGCGACCGCCGATCAAGACCACCAGCACCGTCACCAAGAGTCCGAGACCGACCCGGCTCGCGATCCCCTCCACCTGCCTCCACGCCGCCCCGGCGAAGAACCCGAGGAGCACGAACGCCGTTCCCCACAGCAGTCCCCCGAGGGCGTTGTAGAGCACGAACTGCCCGTAGGGGACCTCCGACATCCCGGCCAGTCCGGGCACCATCACGCGGAGTGCGGCCGTGAACCGCCCGAAGAACACCGCGCGTCCGCCGCGACGTCGCACGTACGCCTCGGCGTGGTCGAGGTGCTCGTCGATCCTGTGACGAACGAACGGGATGCGTCGACCGATCGAGGTCAGGATCCGCCGACCGAACTCGCGTCCGACCCAGTAGCCGATCGAGTCCCCGGTGATCGCCCCGAGCACCGCGGCCGCGATCGCGGCCCACAGCACGACCCGCCCTTGGTACGCGAGCACGCCGCCGAGCAGCACCGCGATCTCCCCGGGGAAGACGAAGCCGATGAAGGTGGAGGCCTCGAGGGTCGGACCGAGGAAGACGATGGCCAGGGCCACGGGCCCGTGAAGGGATAGGATCCACTCGACCATGCCGGCGATCATCGCCGTATCTTGCCGCGTCGGGGACTCGAGCACCGCGGGACCGTCGAGCGCGTCCGGAGATCACGCATCCCTCACGGGTCGGCGGGGGCGCCCGGAACAACGAGTGCGGGACCCGTCCGACGGAGGCCGTCAGCGCAGAGGGGCGAGCCCCAGGCCGATGCCGGCGAGCACGGCGAAGACCGTCGAGATCACCGTTTCGAGGTAGCCGATCCGCTTGATGGGCGGCCGGGACTCGGAGCGCAGGATGCCGGCGAACGTCTTGATCGCACCGGGGACGAGCGCGATCGGGACGAGCGGATGGATCGCTCCCGCGGCGAGCGCTCCGAGCGCGCACACCAGCGCGAGCGCCTGCCAGAGGAGGGCGACAAGCCCGTTTCGGGCACGGATGGCGACGGTCCGGTCAGCTCGACGGCGCCGGCGGACGCGCTCGCGAACGTAGGGCACGGTCCCCCCGAATGAGGCGAACGCGCCGGCGGCCGCGAGCGGCCACCGATCCGAGCCGCCGCCGAGGAGCACCCACGCGAAGGGAGCGAGCAGCGAGATGCCGGCGATCGCCGCGAGCTGCGTCGGGACCGACCGGGCGCCCGTTCGAGCGCGCGCGACCGCGTACACGACTCCCACGGGGGCTCCGGCGCCCGCGATGCCGAGGAGGGGTCCCGCGGGACCTCGAACGAGCGCGAGCAGGCCGAGCGCCGAGAGCGCGAGGCCGAGCGCAACCGCCCGGCGAAACGCCCGCGACCGCAGGCGTGGGTGAGAGAGCGCCGACACCGCGGCGGTGAGCGGAACGAAGAGGGTTCCGAACAGCACGGCGAGCGCGAGCCCGAGGAGGTCTCGCCCGCCGGCCCCCACCCCGGCGATCACGCCGAGCAGGAGGGCGTGCATGGCCATGAAGCTCGCTCCGTGCTCCTTGGGGGCGAGCCCGAGGCGCGCCCCAGGGGCGGGCGTCTCCGCGCCGCGCGCGCGAGCCGGGCTCTTGAGCACGGCGAAAGTGTACGAGACCGCTCAACGATCGCGGGCGCGCTCGGCTCGCTTGCCCAGCCCGCGCCCGCCGCCGCCGAGCAGCCCGAGGTCCACGGCGACGCCGAGCACGATCAGCAGCACGCCTCCGGCCTTCAGGCCCCCGCTCGGCGTCGCGAACGCGTTCTTGGCGATCGCGTAGGCGATCGTGGTCGTCGGCAGGACGAAGAAGCCGAGCGTCGGCCAGAACCACCCGCCGAAGGCGCGCGCGAGGTAGTTCGTGAACAACCACAGGACGAGCAGCACGAACCGGGGGGTGACGAACGAGACGAGGACGACCAGGCAGCCCATCAGTACCCGGCCGTGCTGCCGAAGTCGATCGGGACGCACGCGCCGGTGATCGGGGCGGCCTCGGGCGAGGCGAGGTAGACGATGAGCGCCGCCACCTCCTCTGGGCGGATGAACCGCGCCCGCTCCCGCTGCGGGTACTTCGCGAGCAGCGCATCCAGATACGCTTGCGGGTCGCCGCCGCCGTAGTCGCGCGCCTGCCCCGCCAGCATCGGCGTGTCGACGTCGTTCGGGCAGACGGCGTTGACCCGAACCCCCTTTGGAGCGAGCTCGAGCGCGAGCGACTTCGTGAGCAGCGAGACCCCGCCCTTCGAGGCGCAGTAGACGGCGGTCTCGGCCGTCCCGACGAGTCCCGCGTCGGAGGACAGGTTCACGATGCACCCCTCGGTGCGCTCGAGATGCGGGATCGCGAACCGGCACGCGAAGAACGTGCCCTTGAGGTTGACGTCGATCGTGCGGTCCCACTCCTCCTCGGTGGTCTCGGCGGTCGGCCCCTCGACCCAGACCCCGGCGCAGTTCACGAGGACGTCCAGCCGCGAGCGGCGCTCGACCGTCTCCTCGACCATCCGGCGGCACTCGGCCACCTCGCGGACGTCGACCTGGACGGCGTCGACGCGGTCCCGGTGGGCCGCGAGATCGGCAACGACCTCGAGCAGGCGCTCGCCCGAGAGGTCGGCCAGCGTCACGAGATCGCCGCGCTCGAGGAAGCGTTCGGCGACCGCGCGGCCGATCCCTCCGGCGCCGCCGGTGACGAGGACCACTCTCTCGACCTGCCCCACGGCTCGCATCCTATCCGGGGCCGGGCATCGCTCGTCTCCCCGACAACGGGACTATCGGCCTGAGCCAGAACGTCACGCCTCGGGCACCATGGGGCCGTTCGAGCGACGAGGGGACGTTCGATGGACGCACTCGACCTGTCCAGGTGGCAGTTCGCGGTGACGATCGGGTTCCACTTCCTGTTCGTGCCGCTCTCGATCGGGCTCGCGTTCCTGGTCGCGGTGATGCAGACCGCCTGGTACCGGAGCGGCAACGAGACCTACCTGCGCATGACCCGCTTCTGGGGCAAGCTGTTCCTGGTCAACTTCGCGCTCGGCGTGGTCACCGGTATCGTCCAGGAGTTCCAGTTCGGCATGAACTGGTCCTCGTACTCGAGGTTCGTGGGCGATGTGTTCGGGGCCCCGCTCGCGATCGAGGGCCTGCTCGCGTTCTTCCTCGAGTCGACGTTCCTCGGCCTGTGGATCTTCGGGTGGAAGCGCCTGTCGCCGCGCGTGCACCTCGCGACGATCTGGCTGGTGGCCTTCGGCACGATGGTCTCGGCGCTGTTCATCCTGGCCGCCAACTCGTGGATGCAGCATCCCGTCGGCTACCGGGTGAACCCCATCACCGGCCGGGCCGAGATGCGCGACTTCTTCGCGATGCTCACGAACCCGGCCCTGCTCGCCCAGTACCCGCACACGGTGCTCGCGGCGCTCGCGACCGCCGGAATGTTCGTGATCGGGGTGAGCGGCTACCACCTCCTGCGCCGTCGCGAGCAGGACGTGTTCCTGCGTTCGAGCGCGATCGCGCTGGTCGTCACGCTCATCGCCGCGCTCGGCGTCGCGTTCTCCGGGCACGCCCAGGCTCAGCTCATGACCAGGGAGCAGCCCATGAAGATGGCGGCCGCGGAGGCGTTGTGGGAGACCGAGCGAGGGGCCGGGTTCTCGCTCTTTGCGATCGGCGACGTGGAGCACGGACGGAACCACATCAATATCCAGCTCCCGCACATGCTGTCGGTCCTCGCCACGAACACGTGGAACGGCACCGTGTACGGGATCAACGATCTGCAGACGAGGTTCGAGCGGCAGTACGGGCCGGGCAGCTACATTCCGGTCGTCGGGGTCATGTACTGGTCGTTTCGCCTGATGGTCGGCGCCGGCCTGCTGATGATCCTGTTCGCGGCCGCGGGCCTGTGGCTCGTGAGGCGTCGCAGGCTCGCCGAGGCGAGCTGGTTCCACCGCCTGGCGCCGTGGGGGATCGTGCTGCCGATCGCCGCGAACCTGCTCGGCTGGACGTTCGCGGAGATGGGGCGGCAGCCGTGGGTCGTCTACGGGCTGCTGAAGACCAATGCCGCGGGCTCGCCGTCGGTGGGGGCGGGGTTCGTGCTCGTCACGCTGATCGGTTTCACGCTCGTGTACGGGTTCCTCGCGGTCCTCGACGCAGCCCTGCTCGCCCGAATGGCGAAGGCCGGACCCGCGGGGGCATCGCCGGCGCCCGAGGCGTACTAGGGGGCGGACATGGACGGACACGGATACCTCAACCTCCCGACCCTGTGGTTCGCGCTGATCGGCGTGCTGTGGATCGGCTATCTCTTCCTCGAGGGGTTCGACTTCGGCGTCGGGGTGCTCTTGCCGTTCCTGTCGCGGGACGACCTCGACCGGCGCGTGATCGTGAACACGATCGGCCCGGTGTGGGACGGCAACGAGGTCTGGCTCCTCGTCGCCGGCGGCGCGACGTTCGCCGCCTTCCCCGAGTGGTACGCCACCTTGTTCAGCGGCTTCTACCTCGCGCTGTTCCTCATCCTCGCCGCCCTGATCTTCCGTGGGGTGGCGTTCGAGCTCAGGGGCAAGGACTCCCGCCCGGCGTGGCGCGCCTGGTGGGACCGGGCGATCTTCTGGGGCAGCGCCGTCCCCGCTCTCCTGTGGGGAGTCGCGCTCTCGAACGTGCTCCGGGGGGTGCCGATCGACGCGAACGGCGAGTGGGCGGGCTCGTTCCTGGACCTGCTGAACCCCTACGCGCTCCTCGGCGGCGTCACGACCCTGCTGCTGTTCACGCTGCACGGGGGCGTGTTCCTCACGCTTCGCACCGACGGCGAGCTCCGCGACCGCGCGCGTCGGGCCGCCCGCTGGCTCGCGGTCCCGGCGACCACGGCGGTGCTCGGGTTCCTCGCGTGGACGTTCTTCAACGCGCGTGAGAACGACGGGGTCGTCCCCGGGGTGGTCCCGGTCACGGCGCTCCTCGCGGTCGCGGCGGTCGAGTGGCTGCTTCGGGAGCGGCTGGACGGCTGGGCCTTCGTCGCGACGGGTGTGTCGATCGTGCTGCTCACGGCCACGATCTTCCTGAACCTGTACCCGCGGGTCATGCCGTCCAGCCTCGGGGCGGCCAACGATCTCACGATCTGGAACGCGTCCTCCTCCCACTACACGCTGAAGGTCATGACGATCGTCGCGCTGATCTTCACCCCGGTCGTCCTGGCCTACCAAGCCTGGACGTACTGGGTGTTCCGCAGGCGCGTGCGGCGGGAGGACGTGGCGGAGGGCTCGCCCGCCTAGGGTTGCGCGAATCGAACACATGTTCTATTCTCGCCGGTGCGATGGACGGGCGGCTGTTCGAGATCGGGCGCCGGAGCTTCGACACCCCGGAGTTCCGGGGTTTGGAGTTCATCGAGGTCGAGGCGAGGAGCGTCATCAACCGGGTTCCCGGCGGGATGCCGTTCGACTACACGATCAACCCGTACCGGGGTTGCAGCCACGCCTGCGTGTACTGCTTTGCCCGGGTGACCCACACCTACCTCGACATGAGCGCCGGCCGCGACTTCGAGACGAAGATCGTGGTGAAGGTGAACGCACCCGAGGTCGTCCGTCGCGAGCTCGCCGCGGCCCGGTGGAGGGGGGATCCGATCGCGATGGGAACGGCCACCGATCCGTACCAGCGGGCCGAGGGGCGGTACCGCCTCATGCCCGGCATCCTCCGCGCGCTCATCGACTACCGGAACCCGTTCTCGATCCTCACCAAGGGCACGCTGATCCTGCGCGACCTCGACCTACTCCGCGAGGCGGCGGCCGTCGTCGGCGTGTCGACCGCGTTCTCGATCGCCACGCTCGACGAGGAGCTCTGGCGTCGGACCGAGCCCGGGACGCCGAACCCCCGGCGGCGCATCGAGGCCGTGGCCGAGCTGAACGCCGCCGGCGTCCCGTGCGGGGTGCTGGTGGCGCCGGTGCTGCCCGGGATCAGCGATCGACCGGGGATGCTGCGCGAGGTGGTCCGCGCATCGCTCGACGCCGGCGCGACCCACGTGTCGCCGATCCTGCTCCACCTGCGACCGGGGGTGCGGGAGGAGTTCCTCCGGTGGCTCGAGGAGACCTATCCCGACCTCGTTCCACGCTACCAGCGCACGTACCGGACCCCGTACGCACCGGCCGCCCATCGCCGGGCCCTGGGCCGCATGGTCGGCCGGATGGTCCGGGCGCTCGGGGGAGTCCGTCCCGCGTCCGTCCCGAGGCGGTGGCGGCCGTCCGAGCTCTCGGAGCCCGCCGCCGCGACGCAGCTCACGCTGGTGTGAGCACCCGCATCCGATACCCTTGGGGGGGATGGACCGGCTGCTCGAGCTCCAGGAGATCGACTCGGCGATCGACCGGCTCGAGGCCCGCAAGCGGCTCCTCGAGGAGGGTGGAGATCTCGCCGCCGCCCGTGCCGCGATGGAGGAGGCCGAAGGACGCCTGGGCGAGCTTCGGCTCGCGCTCGACGCCCTGACGCGCGAGCAGCAGCGCCTCGAGCACGAGATCGACTCGATGTCGCGCAAGGCCGAGGCCGAGGAGCGGCGCCTGTACGACGGGAGCATCGCCAACGCCAAGGAGCTCGAGGCGCTCCAGCACGAGATCGCGAACCTGAAGGAACGCCGGAGCCGGTCCGAGGACGAGCTGCTCGAGCAGCTCGTGCGCCGCGACGAGCTCGAGGCCCGGGCCGCGGACGCGCAGGCCGAGGTCGACGGAGCTCGAGCCCGGGTGGAGGAGGTCGGGGGCGACGCCGTTCGGGAGCTGGAGCAGATCGAGCGCGAGCTCGCCGAGCGGCGGGCGGCCAGGGCCGCCCTGGTGCCCGAGCTCGACGAGGAGCTGCTCGCGCTGTACGAGGAGCTCCGCCCGCTCAAGCACGGAGTCGCGGCGGCGGCGATCGTCGACGGGGTGTGTCAGGCCTGCCGCGAGAAGCTCTCAGCGATGGAGCTCGACCGTCTGAGGAAGACCGACGGCGTGAAGAGGTGTGAGTACTGTCGGCGGATCGTGGTCTTCGCCTGATCGTCGCCTGCGACGGCGCCGCGCGCGGGAACCCGGGACCGGCCGGGATCGGCGTGCACGTGACCGACGAGCGCGGTCGCGTCCGGGCGGAGATCGCGCGGGGCATCGGCATCGCCACGAACAACATCGCCGAGTACACCGCCGCCATCGCCGGCCTCACGTGCGCGGCGGAGCTCGGCGCCACCGACGTGCTCCTGCGCTCGGACAGCAAGCTCCTGATCGAGCAGCTCGAGGGCCGGTTCAAGGTCCGGAACCCGAACCTGCGGCGGCTCCACCTGCAGGTGCGGCGGCTCGCCGAGCGGTTCCGCCACGTCGGGTACGAGCACGTTCCCCGGGAGCTGAACCGCGAGGCGGACCGGCTCGCCAACGCCGGGGTGGACGAGTGGCTCGCGGCGGCGCGGGCTACGGGCTCGGGGAGCTCGGGGCCGCCGGAGCCGGCGTGACCAGCGCGCCGAGCGGGAAGTCGAAGGTGACGCGCCCGCCGCCGGCCAGGCGGAAGGGGATCGACAGGCGCAAGCCTTCGGCCGCGGTCTGCTCGGGGAAGGCGATCGACCCCTGCACGGCCCGGCCGTCGGGCACGCGAGCGAGCGAGGGAGTGAGCACGCCGCCGACCCGCGTTCTCCCTCCGGGGCCCGCCCGGAGCGTCAGCGCGACGTCGGGCGCATCGATCGCGATCCCGCGGCCGCTGTGGTTCTCCACGACGACGTTGAACTGCCAGCTCGGGCTGAATTGGAAGAGCGAGTCGATCCGCAGGTAGACGCCGCGGATCGTCTGCGCGAGCTGGTTGAAGACCGTGATCCCGGACACGAGCGACTGCCCGTCGCGCGTGAGGTCCACGACCCGCCAGTCCGCCGGCGCCACGCGGACGAGGAGGATCGGACCGTCCAGCGAACGCGTCCGCTGGAACGGAGCGGCGCCGGCCGGCGCGTAGTCGAACCTGACGGCTCCAGACACGTCCACCTCGATCCCGAGGGCGCCCTGGAGGTCCCGGAACCCGGCCACCCGCACCGAGCGGATCTCCAGCGACCCCTCGATCGTGCCGTCGAACTCGCGGTTCTGCACGGCGAGCCAGTGGACCCAGTCCGCCAGCTTGTCGGTCGCCACCAGCGGCGCGAGGGCCGCCGCGTCGTCGCGCGGGGCGTCGGCGTAGGCGTGCAGGAACGCGATCGCGGTCTGCCTCGCGGAGGCGAGGTCGAGCCCGAGGTCGCCGACGACCTGTTCCTCGGCGATCGGGCGAGCCGGTCCTCTCAGGCTCGACGAGCACGAGGCCACGAGCAGACACAGCGCGACACCGCAGGCCAGTCGTCGCATGAGGGGTCCAGATTGTAGGGGAGGGCCCCTATACTCGGCTCGGAGGAGCCGGCCGGGCGGCCGCGGGCGAAGGCTCGAGGAAAGTCCGGACTCCACAGGGCAGGGTGCTGGGTAACGCCCAGGCGGGGGTGACCTCGCGGATCGCGCCACAGAGAGCAGACCGCCCCGCACGGGGCAAGGGTGAAACGGTGAGGTAAGAGCTCACCAGCGGACCGGGTGACCGGTCCGGCTCGGCAAGCCCCACCCGGAGCAAGGCCAAGCAGGGAGCGTTCGAGGGCGGCCCGTCCGAGCTCCCGGGTAGGCCGCACGAGGGCTTCGGCCCCGGGACCCGCGAGGGTCCAGACAGATGGTCGCCGCCGGCCC
>JAJPHY010000128.1 GCA_021325015.1 Actinomycetota bacterium
CCGGGACCTCCAGGAGAGATTACAGTCGTGTAATTCTCCCCTTCTCGATGACCGGGGGCGAGCAGATCCGGTCATCCATCCTCCGACTTTCTGCTCGCTCACCTAGGCGGGTCCGTACCAGGGCGGCGCGGTCCCGCCCGTCAGGATCTCCTTGCGCTTGCGCTCGGCGCGATCCAGGAACGGTAGGTGGATCAGGAAGCCGAGGGTGGAGCCGATCAGGAACATCCACGAGTAGCGGGGGACGCTCCCGCTGTCGTGGCGAAGGTAGACGGTGATCTGCGGCCCGCCACCGTTGTAGTAGGCCTGGGCCGCCGCGAGCGAGACCTTGCCGACGGCGGCGAATCTGATGTTCTGGACCGTGAAGTCGGTGGTCTGGAACGCCCCGGGCTCGAACTGTGTCTTGCCCGCCGTCGTGTTCGCCTGCTCGGCGAGATAGGCCTGCACGGCCCCGGTCACCGACTGGACCGAGGCGGACAATCCGGGCGAGGGGGTGAGCCACTCGCTCCCGGTGGGATAGTCCCGATACTGCGCGTACGGCAAGCTCGTGAGGTTCTGGCCAGCCGCCTCGACCACCCACCCCGGCTCGGCGCCGCGGGGGCCGAGGTCGACCGGTGTGGTCGGCCCCTGCGACCAGAACCCGAACGTCCAAAGCGCGGAGTAGAGCATCATCCAGCCGAAGAAGCAGACCGCGAGGACGAGGTAGCCCATCCTGCGCCCGAACACCGCGGAGAGCAGGAGCAGCACGCTTCCGATGAAGAGCGTGAACCCCATGGCCACGCCGAGGACGCCCTTGATCATGGTCCCGCAGTCGACGTGGAACCCAAGGCAGGTGGGGTTGGTGAGCTCGGCGATCACGGACCCGTCCCCGTGGGCGAGGGCTGATTCGGGAAGTCCTTGTCCGCGGCCGCCTGGGCCGCCGGGTTGATGCACACGTTGTGCTTGAACGGGACCTGAGACTTGTCCTGGATCGAGACGATGTAGTTGACGATGTCGTTGATCTGCTGGTCGTCGAGCGCGCCGGCGTAGCGGATGCTCCAGGATGGCATCGGCGTGCCGGCCCGTCCCTGCTCGATCGTGGCGTAGATGTCGTCGAGCCCGTGGATCGCCGGGTGCCCGGTCCAGGGCCCCCCGCAGACGGTCGTCAGGTTCGGGGTCGGGATCGGCGTGTTGGTCGTGGTGTTCAGGATGACCGACCCCTTGAGCCCCTGGCCGTGGCAGCGGACGCAACCGACCCCGCCCTGGTTCTCCTCACTGAAGAGCTGGACGTCGTTGGCGCCTCGGGCGATCGAGTCGGTGAGCAGCGCGCGCTCCTGGTCGAGGTTGCGCGAGGGCTCGAACAGCCAGGTCATCGGGATCCAGATCACGAAGAAGACGACGAGGAGGACGCCCCAGCCCTGGAGCTTGTGGAGGAGCGGGGTCTCGAGGTCGGGGTCGGAGGGGCCGGGCCGCATCGCGCGAGGGATGTCCGGCGGGCGCGCCTCGACGCGCCGAACCCGACCGCGCGCGAGCAGGACCGAGCCGGCAACGACGAGGAAGATGGCCCCGCCGACCGCGAGGATCACGCCTTGAGCTCTCGAGAGCGCCAAGATCATCTCGTCGCCCCGCTCATCCCGGCGCCACGCAGAACGGGCCCTGCGGCGGCTCGTCGATGGTGTTGGTTCCGCGGGGCGGCCCGAGCAGGATCTGCGACGTGTCGACCATGACGTCCCCGGCGTCGGTCACGGTGACCTTGAACCGGTCCAGGCCGCGGGGCGCCGGCCCGAGCTGGTACTCACCGGCGTAGTTGTACTTCGAGCCGTGGCACGGGCACTCGAACCACTGGGACTGCTGACAGAACGGCACGCGGCATCCGAGGTGCACGCACCGCTGGTAGAGCGGCATGATGCCCTGCGTGGTCACCCCCTCCGTCACGTAGTTCACGTTGCCGGAAGGGTGGCCGTTCCACGGGACGATGTAGAAGCGACCCGCGCCGTAGTAGAACGGCTGGCTGTTCGAGTCGATGAAGCTCTTGATGTCGCTCAGCTTGCCCGCGTTGATGATGGAGCCGAAGCCGCCCTTGAGGTTCGGCCACAGGAACGCGATCGTGGCGCCGCCGAACTGAGCGCCGAACACCAGCAGGGACGACACCAGCGAACGGCGGAAGAACTCGCGGCGCGAGACCGGCCTCGGCGCGGGCTTGGCCGCCGGGCCGCCGGGAAGCGTGATCCCGGGCCCCGCCTCGGCGGCGCGCTGGGCCCGCCGGCCCCTGACGAACGAGAGCCCGAACACGATCGCGAACAGGTCGACGACTCCCATCACCACGAGGGCGGCGATCGTGCCGGAGGACAGCGCGAGCGCTCGGGTCATAGCTCGAAGAACACCCCCTGCGCCCACGGCCAGACCCAGTTGTAGCCCGTGCCCCGGAAGAACGAGCCGGCGATGGTGAGGGTCGCGCCGAACATGAACAGCATGGTGAACAGCGTGATCGCGAGCTTGCGGTCACCGGGCCGGGTGCTGGGGTTCCGGTCGATGTACGGAACGGCCGCGAGGCCGAGGAGGATGAACGTCGGGATCGTGATGCCGGCGACGAGCGGGTGAAAGTAGCGCAGGAGCTCCTGCAGGCCGAGGAAGTACCAGGGGGCCTTCGAGGGGTTCGGTGTCAGGTTCGGGTTCGCGAGCTCGCGCAGCGGGGCGTTCACGAAGGTCGAGAAGATGACCATCCCGGCGAGGAGCACGAGGAGCGCGATGAACTCCTCGATCAGCAGGTGGGGCCACACGTTGACCCGGTCTCCCTGCTCGCGCTCGACCCGCTGGATGCCCTCCGGGGGGACGAGCGCGAGGAGCCGGTGCTTCTCGGGCGCGCCCCTCTTCGGCTCCGGCACGTTGCCCGTGGGCGGGGGTGCCTCCCGCACGGGAACCGCGACGGCCACCGCCGCCGCGGCCGCGGGAGCGGCGGCCGGCGCGGGAGCGGAAGCCGCAACCGGCGCCGACCTGGCCGCAGGTGCGGCGGCCGTCGCGGCAGTCGGAGGTGGGGCGGGTTCGGAGGGAGGAGGCGGCGCGGAGGCGCTCCCGGCGCCACCGGCGGTGCCGGGCCCGGCCGGGGCGGCCTCGGAGCCGGTCG
>JAJPHY010000163.1 GCA_021325015.1 Actinomycetota bacterium
CGCCGGCGTTCAGGAACTTCTTCCAGCAGATCTCCGACCCGTGCAGGTCGGTCACGAAGAAGATCTTCACCTGCGCTCCCCCGCCTCGACGCCGTATCTTCGACCCGCGCATCCCAACGGGCAAGGTAGCGGTTGCGGGTGGAGCAACAGCGGCGCGCCGGGCGAGCCGCTCCTGAGGCACACTTCGGCCGCGTGGAACGGGCCTACGATTTCGTGATCGTCGGCGGCGGCTCGGCCGGGTCCTGCCTGGCCAACCGCTTGTCGGCCGACCCGGCGAACCGGGTGCTGGTGCTCGAGGCCGGGCGCCCCGACTACCCCTGGGACGTCTTCATCCACATGCCGGCCGCGCTCACCTTCCCGATCGGCAGCCGCTTCTACGACTGGCGGTACGAGTCGGAGCCCGAGCCCTGCATGCACGGGCGGCGGATCTACCACGCACGGGGCAAGGTGCTCGGCGGCTCGAGCAGCATCAACGGGATGATCTTCCAGCGCGGGAACCCGATGGACTACGAGCGCTGGGCCTCGGTTCCCGGGATGCAGACCTGGGACTACGCGCACTGCCTGCCGTACTTCAAGCGGATGGAGAACTGCCTGGCCGCCGCGCCCGGCGACCCGTTCCGGGGGCGCTCGGGTCCCCTCGTCCTCGAGCGCGGCCCGGCGACCAACCCCCTGTTCGGCGCGTTCTTCGAGGCCGTCCGGCAGGCCGGTTACGAGCTGACGGACGACGTGAACGGATACCGCCAGGAGGGCTTTGCCCCCTTCGACCGCAACGTCCACCGGGGGCGGCGCCTGTCGGCCGCGCGCGCGTACCTGCATCCGGTGATGGGCCGGCCGAACCTCGAGGTGCGCACCCGCGCGTTCGTGACCCGCGTGCTGTTCGAGGGAACGCGGGCGGTCGGCGTCGAGGTGGTGCGGGGGCGGGGCGCCCCCGACCGCATCCGCGCCGGCGAGGTGATCTTGTGCGGCGGCGCGTTCAACACCCCGCAGCTCCTGCAGGTGTCCGGTGTCGGCAACGCCGACGAGCTCCGTGCCCTCGGGATCGAGGTCGTCCAGCACCTGCCCGGCGTCGGCGAGAACCTCCAGGACCACCTGGAGGTGTACGTCCAGTACGCGTGCACGCAGCCGGTCTCGGTGGCTCCCTACCTTCGATACCGGCACCGCCCGTGGATCGGCTTCCAGTGGCTGTTCTTCCGGCGGGGACCTGGGGCGACCAACCACTTCGAGGCCGGGGGCTTCGTGAGGAGCAACGAGGAGGTCGCCTATCCGAACGTGATGTTCCATTTCCTCCCGATCGCGGTGCGCTACGACGGCTCGAAGCCGTCGGGCGACCACGGCTACCAGGTCCATGTGGGTCCGATGACGTCCGACGCGCGCGGCTGGGTGAAGATCCGCAGCGCCGACCCCTTCGTGAAGCCGGCCATCCGCTTCAACTACCTGTCGACCGCGCAGGACCGGCGGGAGTGGGTCGAGGCGATCCGCGTCGCCCGCACGATCCTGAACCAGCCGGCGTTCGATCCGTTCAACGGCGGCGAGCTCTCGCCCGGTCCGTCGGTCGAGACCGACGAGCAGGTCCTCGACTGGGTGGCGAGCGACGGCGAGACCGCCCTGCATCCATCCTGCACCTGCCGGATGGGGAGCGATGAGCTCGCCGTGGTCGACCCCACCTCGATGCGCGTGCACGGGGTGGAGGGCCTGCGGGTCGTCGACGCCTCGGTGTTTCCCTACGTCACGAACGCCAACATCTACGCGCCGGTCATGATGGTCGCCGAGAAGGCGACGGACCTGATCCTGGGGAACACGCCGCTCGCACCCGAGCCGGTGGCCTTCTACCGGCACCGGTCGGGCACGTCCGCGCCGGGCTCGAAGGCGCCCGGCTCGGGCCGGCAACGCAACGAGTCCATCTCGGACTAGTGGGCGACCTCCTCGGGGAGCTCGTACCACTGGACGCGCTCGCCCACCCGCGCGCGAATCTTCCAGCGAAGGCCTTTCGGGACCCGGTCGGCGTGGTGCCGGAGCGCCCGCGCCTGCTCGATGGGGTCGAACGTCGCTCCGGGCGGGACCAGGCGGGCGAGCTCGCCGCCGAGGAGCTCGGCCACCCGATCGAGGTTGCCGGTCACGGTCCGCCACCAACCCCAGTCGTCGGCGACCACCTTGCCGAAGCGACCCAGCCCGATCGTCCCGACCTCGTCCCCCTCGCGGACCTCGAACGCCGAGAGGAGGTACGCGATGTCCTGGACGTCCTTCTCGTTCTGCTCGACGACCTGGAGCTTGGTGAGCAGCAGATCGGTGACGTCGAGCGTGTACGGCATGCGCCCGATCCGGTCCTTGAACTCCAGCACGTGACACATCGTGAGCTGGTCCATGATCACGTCGACCGAGACCCCGCTCCCGGGCGCCTGGAAGTACATCTGCCGGTGCCCGTGCAGCGCGTTGAAGTGGCGGTCGCCGACGAACCCGCGATCGGCGAGGAACTGCATCACGGCCGCCTTCGCGGAGGAGACCGAGGCGAAGTCCATGTCCTGCCCGGCCCGCGCCCGCGGCGGGAAGTCGGGGCAGAGCAGCCGCACCGCCTGACCGCCCAGCAGACGGAGCGGCACGCCGTGCTGCGCCGCGTCGCGGACGACGCCGACCGCGACCTCGAAGGCGTCTCCGCCCGCGTCCGCCAACGCCATGCCTATCGAGCTCCTCGCGAGCGGTTCACTCCCTGGCCACCTGACCGACCCACCGCAAGAGGTCGCGCTCGGTCACGATGCCGACGAGCGCGCCCCGCTCGACCACCGGGAGCCGGCGGATCGCCCTCGAGTTCATCACCTCGAACACGTCCACGACCTCGGCCTCCGGGTCGGTCGTGATCACCGGCGAGGACATGACCTCGCGGACCGGCCGATCGAGCAGCGCGGTGTCGTCCAGGATCCGCCGGCTGAGGTCGCGCTCGGTGAACACGCCGACGGCCCGGTCGCCCTCGGCCACCACCACCGCTCCGATGTCGTGGTCGAGCATCCTGCGCAGGGCCGTCCGGACGGCGTCCTCCGGCGCCACGGTCACCACGCCTCTCGTCATGACGCCGCCGACCTTGTCGGGCGCCCTCGTCATCTGAACCTCCCGCCTCGATCGAGCGCCGGCCGGTGGGGCGCGAGTCGCGGCCCGGAGATCCGATCGGCGCGCACGATGCTAGTACGGTTCGCGCCCGTGGGCGCCCCGGGACCGCTCACTCGATCGGGATCTCCTCGAACGTGGCGTCCAGGTTCACTCCTCGGCGCCGTTGCACGGCGCGCGCCACCTGGTAGATCGCGAACCCGGACACGAAGATGAGGATGTTCAACAGGAACATGTCGAAGCTCCGGCTGTGCAGGAAGATGCCGCCGCCCTCGTGCTTCGGCGTCGCCGAGAGCCCGGACAGCGGGTCCTTCAGGTAGACCCAGGCCATGAAGACGCACGCGACGAGCGAAAGCGCGCCGACGATCGACATGACCGGGAGCCTCCCCCACCGCCAGTTGACCGGCGAGCTCTCCCAGAGCGCCCGCTTCCGGTACGGCATGAGGATCGCGGCGATCGAGGTGACGATGAACGACAGGATGAAGCCGAAGATGCCCACCAGCGTCTTGAACGGCGAGTCCGGCCTCGTGTAGAGCCACAGCGCGGCGATGGAACCGATCCCCATCACGACGAGCGCGTTCACCGGGGTGTGCAGACGCTCGCTCACGTTTCCGAGCCACGAGGGCCCCACCCCGTCGATCCCGTAGGCGAGCAGGTTCCTGGACGCGTTGATGATCTGGCCCGGAAGCCACGCGTACGACCAGAACAGGAAGCCGAACGCGATGAGGAACCCGACGATCGCGTTCCCGTTCACGTACGCGGCCACCTCCGTGTACAGCGGCGCGGTGGAGAACTTCAGGGTGGCGCCGTTGTCGTAGGAGAGGGCGCCGAGGAACGTGGTTCCGGCCGAGCGCTGGAAGAGCCACACCGTGAGCATCGCCACCGCGACCGAGACGACCGCGGCGAACGGCATCGACCAGAGCTGGACCCTTCCGGGCCGCTTGACCTCGCCGCCGATGTAGGCGGAGGACTGGTTGAACACCAGCTCGAGGTAGATCCACGTCATGGGGATGATCGTCCAGTACAGGCTGAACGGCGCCGTGGTGAACCCGCCGCTTCGCGCCGAGCGCAGCACCGCCCCGAAGGTGTCGGCCCGCCCCGAGACCGAGGCGAGGGTGGCGTCGAACGACGACCGGAACTCCGCCGGGCTCTTGCCGAGGAGCGCGAGCATCGTCACCAGCGCCCCGAGCAGCGCCAGCGCGAACAGCACGTTCTGGATCCGGAAGTAGACGTTCAGGCCGAGCGAGAAGATCGCGACG
>JAJPHY010000075.1 GCA_021325015.1 Actinomycetota bacterium
GGGCCGGCCACGAGCAGCACGAGCGCCGGCTGAAGCGCGGAGATCACGGCGACGTCGGCGATGCTCGTGTGCTTGATCGCCGAGAAGAAGAAGGTGATCTCGACCGCCAGGAGCGCCCCGCCGGGGGCCGAGACCCGCACGGCCGACCACGACAGACGCCGGCCCGAGGCGCGAAGGACGACCAGCAGGACGAGCGCCCCCATCCACAGCCGGTACAGGGCGAACGGCAGGGCCGGTTGGGACGAGAGTTTGATGAGCGTGTTCGTGAAGCCCCAGACGAGGACGGCAGCCAGCACGGCGCCGGCTCCGAGCTTCGAGCTCCGAACGCCGGTCACCGCGTGGTCCACGCGGGCATTGTGTCAGGCCGGATCGGCACCTGGGTCTTCCTCTCGAGGAGCCGGCGGCCTATCCTGTGCCCACGTTTGATCGGCCGTTCAAAGAAGGAGCCTCGAGATGCGGACCGAGAAGGACCGGGCGGCGGTGCGGGACGACTCGCTCCGGTGGCGCCCACGGCCCACCCTCCACGGCCGGGACTACACGAGCGAGGAGGTCTGGGAACAGGAGCGGGAGCGGATCTGGTTCGGCGACTGGGTCTGCATCGGCCGGAGCGAGGAGGTGGCCGCCCCCGGCGACTACCTGGTGCGGGACCTGGCCGGCGAGTCGATCTTCGTGGTTCGCAACCGAGAGGGTCTGCTCCGCTGCTTCTACAACGTCTGCTCCCACCGGGGCACGAAGTTCCTCGACGACGACGCCCGCGGAAACGTTCGCAAGGCCTTCCGATGCCCGTACCACGCCTGGACCTTCGACCTGGACGGTCGGTTGATCGGCACCCCGAACGTCCGGGAGGACGAGCTGTTCGACCGGGCCGACTATCCGCTTTCGCCGATCGCGATCGGCGAGTACGCGGGCTTCCTGTTCGTGAACCTCTCGCCGGAGCCGCGACCGCTCATGGAGGCGCTCACCGACGGGGCCGAGTCCATCACGGCGTTCGAGCGCTACCGGATGGAGGAGCTGCGAATCGGCCACCGGCTCGTCTACGAGGTCGAGGCGAACTGGAAGATAGTGGTGGAGAACTACAACGAGTGCCTCCACTGCCCGACCGTTCACCCCGAGCTCGTGCAGGTGGTCCCGCTGTTCCGATTCGGCGAGGTATGGGACGAGCGGACCCGGGACGACGGCAACCGGATGGTCGAGGGGGCGACGAGCTTCACGATGACCGGGCGGTCGGAGCTCCCGAAGTTCCCCGACCTCGACCCCGAGGACTACGGCATGTATTACGGGACCTATGAGTTCCCGAACCTCATGCTGAACCTGCACCCGGACTGCGTCATGTACTACCTGGCGTTCCCGAGGGGTCCCCGGCACACGACCGTGGTCTCCGAGTACCTGTTCCGCCCCGAGGTGATCGGCGGTCCGGACTTCAAGCCCCAGCCGGTGATCGAGTTCTGGGACCTGATCAGCCGGCAGGACTGGGAGGTGTGCGCTCGCGCGCAGACGGGCGTCGGGTCGCGAGCGTTCACCACGGGGGTCTTCCCGCGTCAGGACCGCTTCCTGTTCTGGTTCAACGAGGAGTACCGGCTGGCCATGGGTCGCCCCCCGGTCGGCTAGCCGGGGTTCGGGCGCCGAAGTTCCCTCGATTCGAGGGGCGCTCGGCACCCGCGCGCCCGCTTCCGGTTGGGAGGATGCTGACAGCGGTCAAGCGAGCAACTGGAGGCGTCCCATGTCCGTCGTCCTGGACGGCACGAGCCTGTCGATCGAGGCGCTCGTGCGCATCGCCCGCGCGGGCGAGCAGGTCGAGATCGACCCGGCGGCGCTCGAGCGCGTACGGATCTGCCGGGCGATGCTCGAGGAGAAGCTGGCGGCCCGCGAGATCATGTACGGGACCAACACGGGGATCGGCGAGTTCTCCGAGATCGTCCTCACCGACGAGCAGGTCGAGCGGTTCCAGCGGTACCTGATCTACAACCACGCCGCCGGGATCGGCCCGCCGGCGCCCGCGGAGGTCGTGCGGGCCGCGATCGCGAGCCGGATCAACGTGCTCGTGCACGGCAACTCTGGATGCCGTCCGGAGATCCCGCTCACGCTCGCGGCCATGCTGAACCGCGGGGTGACCCCGGTCGTCTGCCAGCGGGGCTCGGTGGGAGCGAGCGGCGATCTCGCGCCCATGGCCCAGATCGCGCTCCTCCTGCTCGGCGAGGGTGAGGCCGTTTTCGAAGGCGAGCGCCTGCCCGGGGCCGTGGCGATGGAGCGCGCCGGGATCCCGGTCCCTGGGCTGCGGGCCCGGGACGGGCTTGCCGCGATCAACGGCTCCAACGTGCTGACCGCGATGAGCGCGCTGCTGCTTCACGACGCCGACCGCTGGCTCCGCCAGGCCGAGATCGCGTGCGCGATGTCGCTCGAGGCGCTGCTCGCGAACCTCAAGCCTTACGACGTGCGCGTGCACGAGCTGCGGGGCTTCCCCGGCGCGATCCGGAGCACTCGGGCGATCATGCGCTGCATCGAGGGGAGCGACCTGCAGACGGGGAAGATCACGACCAAGGTGCAGGACGCCTACTCGATGCGGTCCTCCCCGCAGGTGATCGGCGCGGCTCACGACGCGCTCGCGTACGCTCGCAGCCAGGTCGAGATCGAGCTGAACGGCGTTGGCGACAACCCGCTGTTCCTGCCGGAGGCCGGGCTGACCCTCACGGGCGCCAACTTTCAGGGCACGCCGGTCTCGCTGCCCATGGAGATGGTCGGACAGGCCATCACGATGGTGTGCGTCCTGTCGGAGCGCCGGCTGAACCGCCTGGAGAACCCGGCGCTCAGCCAGGGGCTGCCGGACTTCCTGACCGAGGGGGCCGGCATGTTCTCGGGGCTGATGCTCAGCCAGTACACGGCCGACTCGCTGATCGTGGAGCAGCGGCTCCTGTCGGCGCCGGCCTCGACCATGTCGATCCCGGCCGCCGCCGATCAGGAGGACTTCGTGTCGATGGGCATGAACACGGCGCTCAAGAACGCCCAGATCCTCGAGCACGCGTACGCGGTGCTCGGGATCGAGCTGATGGCCGCCGCGCAGGCGCTGGATTTTCGGGACTTCACGCCGGGCCGCGGGGTCCGCGTCGCCAAGGAGGTGATCCGCCGCCACGTCCGGCACCTGGACGAGGACCGGCCCCTGTACCCCGACCACGACCGGATGGCGGCCCTCGTGCGCTCCGGTGAGATCCTCGACGCGGTCGAACACGAGGTGGGCCCGCTCGGCTAGCATCCGCCCGTCTCGGACCACAAGGGGGAAGGCATGGCGCAGGGACAGGCCGATCTCGTGCTCCGGGGCGGCGCCGTCTACACGGTCGACGCCGTCCGCTCGTGGGCGCAGGCGGTGGCGGTTCGCTCCGGCAAGATCGTCGCCGTCGGAACCGACGACGAGGTCGGAGCGCTCGTCGGTCCTCGTACGGAGGTGGTCGACCTCCGAGGCCGGATGGTGCTGCCGGGCTTTCAGGACGCCCACGTCCACGCCTCGGCGGGAGGACTCGAGCGCATCCGCTGCGACCTGAGCGAGCTCCACACCCTCGACGACTACCTGCGCTGCATCCGCGAGTACGCGGAGCGCAACCCCTCCGCGGAGTGGATCCTCGGCGGGGGGTGGGCCATGGACGTGTTTCCGGGCGGAGTCCCCAGGGCCGAGGACCTCGACCGGGTGGTTCCAGGCCGCCCGGTCTTCCTCTCCAACCGCGACCACCACGGGGCGTGGGTGAGCTCGCGCGCGCTCGAGCTCGCCGGGATCAGCTCTCAGACGCCGGATCCGGCGGACGGGCGGATCGAGCGAAACGAGCGCGGGGAGCCGGTCGGGACGCTCCAGGAGGGCGCCATGGACCTGGTCGGCCGGGTGGTGCCGCGAGCGAGCGTGGAGGAGCAGCGGCGCGGGATCCTGGAAGCCGAGCGCTACCTGTTCTCGCTCGGGGTCACCGCATGGCAGGAGGCGATCGTTGGCGAGTACGCGGTCGTTCCCGACTGCTTCGATGCGTACGTCGAGCTCTCCGGACGCGGCGAGCTCACCGCGAACGTGGTGGGGGCGCTCTGGTGGGAGCGCGGCCGAGGGCTCGACCAGCTCGAGGGTCTGCTCGCCCGCCGGGCGGCCGCCGGGACCGAGGGTCCCTTCCGCGCCACGTCGATCAAGATCATGCAGGACGGCGTGCTCGAGAACTTCACGGGGGCGATGCTCGCGCCCTACCTGGACTCGGAGGGGCGGACGACGCAGGAGACGGGGATCAGCTATTTCGATCCCGAGGAGCTGAAGAGGCACGTGGCCCGGCTCGACGCCGAGGGGTTTCAAGTGCACGTCCACGCGATCGGGGACCGGGCCGTGCGCGAGGCGCTCGACGCGATCGAGGCGGCGCGCCGCGCGAACGGGTTCACCGACGGCCGGCACCACATCGCGCACATCCAGGTGATCCACCCCGAGGATCTGCAGCGGTTCCGAGCGCTCGGGGTCGTCGCCAACGCGCAACCTCTGTGGGCCTGCAACGAGCCGCAGATGACCGAGCTCACGATCCCGTTCCTCGGCCCGGAGCGCGCCTCGCTCCAGTACCCGTTCCGGAGCCTCGCCCGCTCCGGCGCCGTGCTGGCCGTCGGAAGCGACTGGCCGGTCTCGAGCCCCAACCCGCTGTGGGAGATCCACGTGGCGGTGAACCGGACGATCCCTCCCGGCTACCCGTACGCGGGTCCCGATGGCGGCGCGGACCCGTTCCTGCCCGACGAGCGCCTCGACCTGCCGGCGGCGCTCGCGGCCGCGACGATGGGGTCGGCGTACGTGAACCACCTCGACGACCTCTCAGGCTCCATCGAGGCGGGCAAGCGCGCCGACCTCGTCGTGCTCGACCGGAACCTGTTCGAGCACCCGACGAGCGAGATCGCGAGCGCGTCGGTCGATCTCACGCTCGTGGGCGGCAGGGTCGTGTTCGAACGATGACCGCGGGAGCGGTCCCGGGGTTCCTGCCCAGCACGTCGGGGTTCCGCTTCGCGAACGACTTCCCGCACGTCCCGGTGCGCCGCATCGGGGTTCCGGGCGTGGTCGAGGTGCCGGTCGGCGACGCGTCCAACGGTCTGTGCGGCGGCATGGTGTTCGCGGCCCGCGACTACTTCGAGGCCGGCCGAGCCGTGCCGCCCGACGCCGAGCCGCCCTCCGGCGGTCCGCTCTTCGACTACATCGTCGACCGCCTGTTCGCGAGCTTCGACCTTCCGTTCGGTCCGGTCCGGTACCTGGCCCTCATGAGTCCCGCGCTGCCGGATGGGGAGAGCCTGCTCGGCAGGATCGGGCTCGCGCCGCACGGACGCGCATGGCAGATGACCAGGGTCGAATGGCCGAAGATCCGCGCGGACATCGACGCCGGCCATCCCTCGCCGCTCGGTCTCGTCCGCGTGAAGTCGACGAATCCGTTCGACCTGAAGGAGAACCACCAGGTGCTCGCGTACGGATACGACCTCATCGGGACCGTGCTCTCCCTGCGCCTGTACGATCCGAACTGGCCGGGGCGCGACGACGTCGAGTTGTCGCTGGACCTGTCGAGCCCCACCCGTCCGACCGCGGTGACCGTCGTCCCCGAGGGCCCGCCGGTGTTCGCGTTCTTTCGCGTTCGGTACCGTCCGGCGACGCCGCCGTAGTCCAGGCGGTACCGTCCGGCCACGCCGTCGTTGCGGCTCAGGCCTCGAGGATCGCCAGGACCTCCTCGAGCTGGAGGATCGAGCGCTCGGTGATCGGCACGACCACGAGGATGACCTCGTCGGCGCCGGCTTCCGCAAACGCTCGCAACCCGCCCGCGATCCGCTCGGGCGTTCCCTCGAGGGGCGGGATGCCCTCTGGAATCGGGCGCTCGAGGGCGCGCCGGTCCAGCCTGGTCAGCACGCAGGCGCTACGACGGATCCGGGCGGGGTCGACCGCCAGGCGCTCGGCCGCCTCCGTGATGCGGGCGCTCTCGGCCGCGAACCCGTCGGGTGTGTTGCCGTACAGGTCGAACCACGCGTTCCAGGCGTCGACGTGCGGGAGGGCGGCGCGCAGGATGCGGTCGCCGCTGCTGCCGACCATCAGCGGCGGTCGCCGCACGGGACGCGGCAGCAGCACGGCGTCCCGAGCGCTCCAGAACCGTCCCTCGAGCGTGACCCGCTCGCCCGCGAGCAGCCCTCGGACGATCGCGAACGCTTCCTCGAACCGCGCGGCGCGGTGGTCGAACGGCACCCCGAACGCCCGGAACTCCGCCTCGTTCCACCCGGCCCCCACGCCGAGGACGAAACGACCGCCGCTCACCTCGTGGACGGTCGCGGCCATCTTCGCGATCAGTCCCGGCGGATGGAAACCGAGGCACGCGACGAGCGGTCCGAGCTCGACCCGCTCGGTCGAGGCGGCGAGCGCCGCGAGCAGCGTCCACGCCTCCCACGGCCCACGCTCGGGGCGACCGTCGCCCCGGTACAGCAGGTGGTCGCCGAGCCAGACGGAGTCGAACCCCGCGCGCTCGGCGGCGCGCGCCATCGTCAGGTACTCGGGCCAGCGGACGTCGCGCTCCACCTCCGGGAGCTGGATCCCGACCCGAAGCGGTCGTGCCACGCGCGCAGTCTAGTGAGCTGGAGACCGAGGAGCCCGATCGCGAGCTACCGACCCGCCAGCGTGACCCCCGCCAGCCTGACGGGCTCGAGCTCGTGGGCGTTCGGAATGTTGAAGACCAACCCGTCCAGGCCGGCGTCCAGATACGCCCGCGCCTGCTCCAGGACGGCGTCTGGATCTCCGCCCACCGTATACCGCCGGTACTCGTCGAGATCGGTTCCGCGCCGCTCGGCCGCCTCGCGGGCGACGCGCTCGGCCTCTCGCGCCGTGGGCGCGATCACGAGGCCGCCGAGTCGCGTCTTGGTGATCGTCGAGGGGTCGCGTCCGACCTCCTCGCAGTGGCGGGCGAGCACGTCGAGCTTGTGCCGGATCGTGGGGACGTCGCCGAACAGGTTGCAGGCGTCGGCGTACTGGGCGACCAACCGGAGGGTCCGGCGCTCGCCTCCGCCGCCGACGAGGATCGGGATGCCGCCCGGCCGGATCGGGCGCGGGACGTTGAGCGCCTCTCGGGCACGGTGATGGGTCCCCTCAACCGTCGGTGCGGTCTCGGTGAACATCGCCCGGCAGATCCTCAGGGCGTCCTCGAGGCGCGCCATCCGCTCGGCGACCGGCGGGAAGGCGAACCCGTACCCGTCGTGCTCGTCCTCGTTCCAGGCGGCGCCGATGCCGAGGATCGCGCGACCCGACGAGATCACGTCGAGGGTCGTCACGATCTTGGCGAGCAGCGCGGGGTTGCGGTAGGTGACGCCGGTGACCATCGTGCCGAGCCGGGCCGTCGAGGTTCGGGCGGCGATCGCTCCGAGCAGCGTGTAGGCCTCGAGCATCGGGTCGGTGCGAGGGCCCACGCTCGGGATCTGATAGAAGTGGTCCATCACCCACACCGAGTCGAAGCCCGCCGACTCCGCGGTCGTCGCGATCGCGGCGATCCGTTCGAAGAGCCCGGTATCGGCAACCCCCGGGTAGGTGAAGTCCGGGATCTGCAGCCCCAGTCGGATCACTCCTCCTCCTCCTCCTCCTCCCCCTCACTCTCTCCTCACTGTCGCGGCCCGGCCAACCTACCGTCTGCCGTCGCGAGCGTGCGGCAACCAGATCCGTCGAATCGGGCTAGCATCGGTGGATTCCGTGCGCGGCAAGGAGTTGCCATGTGTCATGAGTCCACGGCCCGGCCTCCGCTCCCGCCGATCGCCGGGGGCAGCGGCGTCGCCGCCGCGGAGGACCTGGTGCTCGAGGCGGCCGACGGGAACCGGTTCTCCGTCTACTCGGTGCGGACGACCGACGCCGGCGCGCCCGGCGTCGTGATCCTGCCGGACGTCCGCGGCCTTCACCCCTTCTACCGAGACCTCGCGGATCGGTTCGCCCAGGCTGGGGTCCACGCGACCGCGATGGACTATTTCGGGCGCACGGCGGGCCGCGGACCCCGCGGCGAGGACTTCGACTACGGTCCGCACGTGGCTGCCACCAGACCCGACACGATCGCGCTCGACGTGGCGGCGTGCGTCGGTCACCTGCGCTCCGAGCGAGGAGGTGGGGCACGACGAGTGCTCACCGTGGGGTTCTGCTTCGGCGGCCGGGCCTCCTTCAACCAGGCCGGGAGGGGTCACGGCCTGGCCGGTGTGATCGGGTTCTACGGAGTCCCACAGCGGCGGGACGAGAGCGACGACAACGCCCCCACCGAGCTCGCCGGCGGCTACACCTGCCCGGTGCTCGGCCTGTTCGGCAGCGCCGATCGCGCGACCACGGTCGAGCAGATCGAGGAGTTCCGGAGGGCGCTCGACGCCGCGGGCGTGCCGAACGAGATCGTCGTCTACGAGGGAGCGCCGCACTCGTTCTTCGACCGCAGCTACGACGAGTGGCGGGAGGCCTGCGACGACGCCTGGCGGCGGGTGCTGCGTTTCGTACGCTCGCGGCCGGGCGGCGGAGGGAGGCCGGCCCACGGGTCGTAGTCGACCTCGAGCGGCTCCTGCGGCGGGCGCTGGTCCTCCGGCACGTTCTTCAGGTTCAGCCGGATGCGGGTCCACGTCGTGAACCGTCCACGCATGGAGTCCACCAGGACGTCCTCGGCGGCGAGATGGGGCCAGACGTCGGTGTGTCGGGACTTCCAGCGTTCGAGCCCCTCCATGGCCTCGGTCGTGGTGGCCGCGCGGGCGATCTCGATGACGGGCATGGTGGTCCGCCGCCGTCCGGTCGGGCCGACCGACGTGCCGGGCGCGGGCGGCGGGACGATCCCGCCGCGCTGGGACGCGTCGCGCGCGCCCCGGCGCTTCGAGGGCTGAACGCGAGGCGGCTCTCCGGGGGCCTTGGCGAAGTGCGGTGGCCACGGCGCGTCGCCGAACCCGGCCGCCTCGTGCTCCGCGGCGAGCTCGAGCAGGGCCTCGAGGGACCCGACCGTCCGATCGATTCCTTCCCACGGGTCTCCGATCCGCTCGAACCGTCGAGGGACCGTCTCGAGCGTGAACGCCTCCTGCCGGCACGTCGGGACCTCGTCCCACGCGAGCGGGGTGGAGACGCGGGCGTCCGGGGTCGGCCGAACCGAGTAGGCCGAGGCCACCGTGCGGTCCTTCGCGTTCTGGTTGTAGTCGAGGAACACGCCGTGACGTTCCTCCTTCCACCAGCGGCTGGTCGCCAGATCGGGCACCCGTCGCTCCACCTCCCGGGCGAGCGCGAGCGCCGCCCGGCGCACCTCGGGAAACGTCCATCGCCGCTCGATCCTGCAGTAGACGTGGATCCCGCGGGAGCCCGAGGTCTTGGGCCAGCCGACGAGCCCGAACTCCTCGAGCACCTCGTTGGTGACGAGCGCGACCTCACGGATGGTCGACCATTCGACGCCGGGGACCGGATCGAGGTCCACCCGCAGCTCGTCGGGATGCTCCAGGTCGTCGGCCCGGACCGGATGCGGGTTCAGGTCGATGCATCCGAGGTTCACGACCCATGCGAGCTGAGCGGCGTCCCGGACCACGATCTCATGCGCGGTGCGGCCCGAGGGAAACGAGAGCTCGACCGCCTCGATCCACTCCGGGCGAGAGGAGGGCGCGCGCTTTTGGAAGAAGAAGTCGCCCTCGGCTCCGTTGGGGAATCGCTTGAGCGCCATCGGCCGCCCCCCCACCCCGCGAAGGGCTCCGTCGGCCACAGCGAGGTAGTAGCGGATCAGATCGAGCTTGGTGTGGCCGGTGCGCGGGAAGAACACCTTGCCGGGATTCGTGACGGCCACCTCGCGGCCGGCAACCTCGATCGTCGTCCTCGGTGTCGCCATGGGCCCACGATAGGCGAGATCGGCAAGCGGGGCGCCCGCGAACGAGCGTCGCCCCGCTGGCGGCCCGAGATTCTTCATCGTTCCGTAACCTGACCGGCCGGTCGTCCGGGCTTCCGGTACGTAGGCTGAAGGCATGGACGCCATCGGCATCCCGACCAACGGCGCTCGGCGCGAGGCCGTGCTCGCGCTCGTGGCGCACGATGAGAAGAAGGACGATCTCCTGCGGCTGGTTCGGCGTTACCGCTCGAGCCTCGCCAGGCTGCACCTGATCGCGACCGCCCACACCGGCGCCATCCTCGCGGAGGAGCTCGGGCTGCCCGTCGAGTGCATGCGGAGCGGTCCGGAAGGAGGCGACATCCAGATCGGCGCGCGGATCGTGGCGGGGGAGGTCGACGCGGTGGTGTTCCTCCGAGATCCCCTCACCGCCCATCCCCACGAACCGGACATCCAGGCCCTCCTCAAGGTGTGTGACGTCCACGGCGTTCCCGTGGCCACCAACCTCGCCTCGGCCGAGATCCTGCTCCGATCGCTGTCCCAGGCGATCTGGTGGGGTCGCGAGGCGGCGGCCGTTCACGAGTGACGGCGCGGTCGCCCGGTCGGGCGACCGCGCCGTCATCGCCTCGTCGTCGCTCACGTCACGACGACCTTGCCCTTCATGTTCGGATGGATGCTGCAGTGGTAACGGAACGTCCCGGCTCTCCTGAACACGCGGCTGAAGCTCGCGCCCGGCGCGATCGTGCCGGAGTCCCACTTGCCGGTGTTCGAGGTCGAGGTGTGAGCGACGGATCCCGTGTTGGTCCAGCGCACCCGGGTCCCGCGGGCGATCGTGATGGTCTTGGGCGTGAACGCGAAGTCCACGATCCGAACGCGCCTCTTGGCCCTGGCAGTGAGTGACGGAGTCGCCGACGCGGAGCCACCGCGGACGCCGACCACCGGGCAGTTCAGTCGCACCGTCGTCTCGCGCTCGGTGACCTTGCCCGCCTCGATCAGCCTGTCCACCTGGGTGTCGCTCTTGATGACGACCGGCGTCGTGCCCTTCCTCCAGCGCACGACGGTCTCTCGCCAGATCGGTGAGTAGTCCGGCTCGCCGGGTTCGGACCCCGGGATCATGAGCTGTCCCGTGGCCATGCGACCTCGGACGATGTACAGCTCGGGGAAGAGCTGGGGATCGAGCTTGGCCAGCACGGCCGAGTAGTTGATGCCCTCCACCTTGGCCTGCGGCTTGGTCGACACGTCGGTGGCGAGCATCCCGTCGCGGTGACCGTCGTAGAAGGTGTCGAAGACCGGCGGCGGGGACACCGTCGTGCCCGAGTCCACATTGGTGGCGGTCACGGCGAAGTCGATGACCACCTTGGTTCTCGTCTCGGTGAGCTGGCCCTCCGAGGCGAGCCGATCGATCTGCGTGTCGCTCGTCAGCAGCACGGGCTGCGCGCCCTCGCTCCAGCGGACCGTGATCTCGATCCAGAGCGGCGCGTACGAGTTCTCGCCGGGCTCCGAGCCGAGCACCCACAGCTGCCCGTCCGCCGCCGGACCCTTCGTGATGTAGACGGCGGGGAAGAGCTTGGCCTTCAGGCCGCGAAGCGTCGGAGCGTAGTTGATCCCGAGCTCGGCGGCCTGCGCCTTGCTCGAGACGTCGGTCGCGACGATCGCGTCGAGGTGGTCGTCGTAGTAGGACATCTGCACCGGCGGCGATGTGAAGCGAGCCGTACCATGGCGCGAGCTCGCGCCGGACACACCCACCAGGGTCCCGACGAGCAGCGGGATCAGACCCATAAGGATCGCGACTCTTCGCAGCATGGCCTCACCTTCCCCTCGTGTCGAAACCGGACGTGTCTCGACCCGCCTCCCGGCGAACACTGGTCCTACGGGTGAGGCATCCCGGGGGATTGCGGGGGATCGCCGGGACCCGGGGTTCGCGCCGGTCGCGCTCAGGAGCTCGAGAGGTCGAGCGCGGCCCGCAGGCGCGTGATCGGGCCCCGGAGGCCGAGCTCGTCGGCGAGCTCCGCGAGCGAGGCGTCGTCCCGGCGCCCGCTCCACCGGTCGAGCGGGGCCGAGGCGTTGACCGGCACGAGCCGGCGCATGGCGTCGATGTACTCGGTCGACTCGAGGAGCCGGGCTCGGAGCGCCGGCTTGCCGCGGAGCGGTCCGGGCCGGGGTTCGGCCGCTGCCGCGTCGGCCAGCATCTCCTCGAGCGACTCGTATGTGGCGACGAGCGCCCGGGCGGTCTTCTCACCCACGCCGCGGACGCCGGGCAGCGCGTCGCTCGGATCGCCGCGGAGGATCGCGAAGTCCGTGTACCGGCGCGCCGGGACCCCGTACCGTTCGAGCACGGCGGCCTCGTCGAGCTCGGCGAGCTCGGACACTCCTCGAACCGTGAAGAGGAGCCGGACGACCGGGTCCCGGACGAGCTGGATGAGGTCCCGGTCGCCGCTCACCATCTCCAGGCGATCGGCCTCGGTCGCCTCTGCGCAGAGTGCGCCGATGGCGTCCTCGGCCTCCCAGCCCCGGGTCATCGCCTGCGGCATGCCGGTGAGGTCGAGGATCGCTCGGAGCAGCGAGAACTGCGAGGGCAGCGCCTCGGGGTCCGGCGGTCGGTTGTGCTTGTAGGCCGGGTAGATCTCGGTGCGGGCGACCGGCCGCCACTCGTGATCGTACACGTGCACGACCTCGCCGGGTCGGCGCGAGACGACGAGCTTGGTCACCATGTCGAGGTAGCCGTACACGGCGCCCAAGGGGCGCCCCGCCGGGGACGTGACCGTCTCCCCCATCGCGAAGAACGCCCGGTACATCAGGCTCGAGACGTCGAGCAGCAGCCGGTACACCCGCAGAGCCTACGCGCCCGCGATCCCGGGACGCGCCGAACTCAGGACCCGGGCGGCTTCGGAGGTCCTCCCGTGCCGAGGTGCGTGCGGATCTGCTCGCCGACCTCGGAGAAGGTCACCGATAGCGCGTCACCGAGCGCCCGGATCGCCTCGCGCAGGGTCTGCTTGGCCTCGGGGTCCCGCAGCGTGTCGCCGAGGGAGGAGAGCGCCACGTCGACCTGGTGCGTCGCCGCTCGGAGCGCGTCCTCGAGCCGCCGCTCCTCGGCGGAGGACTCCTCGCCGGTCTCGGCCCGCCGCCGGTACCGCTCGGCCAGCATCCGGCTCCAGGCGCCGAACCGATCCCCGACCCGGTTCCAAGCCTCGGTCGATCTGTCCGCCATCTTCGACCTCCGGTGTCCCCAACGTCCGGTCGCCTCTCGTTCTCGATGATGGGTTCCGTTCGCGAGATCGACAACCCGGCCGGATCGGGGCAAACGCTCGGCGAACTCTCAGCCGACTCTCAGCTCGGTGAGGTATCCAGGAGGCGTGATCGGCGCAGAGGATGATCGACGGACGCCGACCCGTTGAGGGAAAGGTGAGCGAGATGTCGGATTCGCCCTGGTCCCCCGAGGACCCGGAACAGAGGGAGCCGCGCTCGCCGGAGCCGTGGCCCGGCTTCGGCGCGGGCATGCCGCCGCCTCCGCCGAGCGCCGGGCGAGGTTGGAACGCGACGACCGCGCCCTCGCGCCGCCGACGGGGCGGGTGGATCGTAGCGGCCGCCCTGGTGCTGGTGCTGGGCCTCGTCGCGGGCGCGAGCGCGATCGGCGGCCTGGTGTCTGGCACCGGCACGGTGGCCCCGGACCGAACCTCGGTCGGGGCGGTGCCGGTCGAGGGCCCGGCGAGCGCGACGCGGATCGCGCAGGCGGTGGCTCCCGCGATCGTGGACATCAACACCTACGCGCGCCGGTTCGGCGTCGGTCCGATCGGGGGCGCCGGGACCATCGCGCCGCTCGGCGCCGGGACGGGCATGATCCTGACCTCCTCTGGACAGGTCCTCACCAACAACCACGTCGTCGAGGGCGCCGTGCGCATCCAGGTCACGATCCCGGGACGTCCGGGCACCTACCCGGCGACGGTCGTCGGCACCGATCCCACGGACGACGTCGCGCTGATCCAGGTTCAGGGCGTGACGGGTCTGCCGACCGTGACCCCCGGCGATTCGTCGTCGCTCCGCGTCGGGCAGCGCGTCATCGCGATCGGGAACGCGTTCGGGCGAGGGGGCGCGCCGGCCGTCGCGGAGGGAACCGTCACGGGGCTGCACCGGTCGATCACGGCCACGGACCCTGTCGGTGGATCGGAGCACCTGGCGAACGTGATTCAGACCGACGCCGCCATCCGCCCCGGGGACTCGGGAGGCGCGCTCGTCGACGCCTCGAGCCGCGTGATCGGCATGATCACGGCGGGGGCGTCCGGCGAGGCCTTCTCCGGGAGCTCGCCCGGCGTGGGCTTCGCGATCCCGGTCCAGGACGCGCTCCACATCGTCGAGGAGATCCGCGCCGGACACGGGAGCTCCACCATCCTCCTCGGTGAGCGGGGGTTCCTCGGGATCGCGGTCCGGCCGCTGGACCAGGCGACCGCCGCCCGGCTCGGGCTGGGCACGAGCTCGGGAGCCCTGGTGGTCGGGGTGCTGCCCGGGAGCCCGGCGTCGGACGCGGGCATCGTGCCGCCCGCCGTCATCGTGTCGATCGACGGTCGGCCGATCGACTCGACGGATGCGCTCGGAACCGCCATCCACGCGCACGTGCCGGGGGACCGGGTCCGCGTGACCTGGATCGATCGCACCGGTACGCACTCGGCCACGGTGAGCCTGATCCCGGGCCCGGCGGTCTGACCCGCGCGCCCGGACCACTTACCGCCGGGCCCACGCGTCGGTCGGGAATCGAAGGGGCGCGGTTCCAGGTCGCCCGCCGCGGCGCGGGCATCGATACGGGTATCGGCACGGCGGCCGGGAACCCTTGGCCCCGCGTGCTGCGGGTCAGTCGGCGACGACGGCGCCCAGGCGGCTGGCGACGCTCCGGGCCACGATCGCCGCGTCCTCGCCGACTCCCAGGAGGATCGAGGACTTCCGCGTGCGCAGGAAGTGCACGCCGACGAAGAAGAGGCCGCCGACGACGGTGCTCGCGCCGTCGCGCTGCACCGGGAAGCCGAGGTCGTCGACCGCGTTCGACCAGGGCACCAGCGCTCCGTACGTGGGGCGAAACCCCCCGGCGAAGACCACCGCACCGAAGCCGTCCAGCCCGAGGGCCTCCGGCGCGCGCCCGTCGAAGGGCTCCGGCTCCGGAAGGTCGAGGGGCTCCAGCCCCCGCTCCGTCACGAGGCGTTGGACGCGGCCCATGAGCTCGCGGTACCGCTCGTCGCCCCATCGGACGCTCTCGCCCAGATCGGGCGCGAACCGCACCCTGTGCCCATCCGCCCCGAGGAACCGCCCGACGAGCGTCACGCCCATCGCGCGCAGGGTCCGAAGGTGCAGATCGTGCCCGCCTCCGTGGCCCGTTGCGAGCGGGTTCGCGATCAACCGGTCCCGCGGCGACGTCAGCGCCTCGACCCCCTGGTTCAGGAACCCCGTTTCGCTCAGCCACCACACGATGTCGCGATCGGCCAGCCGCCGCGGGACCCAGGGTGCCCGGCCGCAGGACAGGACGACCTCGTGTCCGGCTTCGTGGAGCTCCTCCGCGAGCTGGCAGCCCGACTGACCGCTCCCGACGACCAGCACTCCACCTTCCGGCAGCTCCGAAGGGTTTCGGTAGTCGGAGACGTCGATCTGCATGAGGTCCGCGGACAGTCCCTCGGCACCCGCCGGCCGGTGGGGCTTCTGGTAGGCGCCGCTCGCCAGCACGACCGAGCGTCCGCGCAGGCTCCCCTCCGAGGTCCGGAGCACGAACCCGTCGCCCTCGTCGCGTTCGAGAGCCAGCACCTCCACGCCCGACCGGACCGGGGCGTCGAAGCTCTGCGCGTACCGTTCGAGATGCGTCACGATCTCGTCCCTCGGGAGGAAACCGTCGGGATCGTCGCCGTCGTACGCGCCGCCCGGCAGACGCACTCCCCAGTTCGGCGTAACCAGGCAGAAGCTGTCCCAACGATCGCGCCAGGACTGCCCGATGCGTCCGCGCTCGAGCACGATGTGGTCGATCCCGGCGAAGCCCAGCTCGTGACTGGTGGCGAGCCCGGCCTGTCCACCCCCCACGACCACCACGTCGACCCGTTCCATGCGCCGGCGAGTGTACTCGGGCCGAGCGGCGAGGGGTCGGCGGAGCGGCGATCGATCGACTAGGATGCCCACCGCATGGCCATCCGCCGCCCGATCGTGACGGCCGTTCTCGTGTTCGCCTCGCTCTCGGCGTGCGCTCCCGCGAGCGTGGGGGGCTCGGGCCTGAGAGGGAGAGGCTCGTCGCCGTCGCCGCCCGCGAATCCCGCCGACCACATCGTCGTGATCGTGATGGAGAACCACGAGGCCTCGAGCATCCTCGGCTCGTCCGAGGCCCCCTACCTCAACCGGCTCGCCAGGCGAAGCGTGCTCCTCACGAACGAGTACGCGATCCGGCACCCGTCGCTTCCGAACTACCTGGCGCTGGTCGGTGGCTCGACGTTCGGAGTGACGTCGGACTGCACCGACTGCTCGGTCGACGCGCGGAACCTGGTCGACCAGCTGGAGCGGAAGGGAATCTCCTGGAAGGCCTACATGGAGTCGATGCCGCGCGCCTGCTTCACCGGAGCGTTCGCGGGGACCTCGCCGAACGAGTACGCGAAGAAGCACGACCCGTTCATGTACTTCGACGACGTGCGGACCAGCGAGAAGCGATGCGCCAGGGTGGTGCCGTTCGGGCGGCTGACGAAGGACCTCAAGCGCGGCCTTCCGCAGTTCGCGTGGATCACGCCGAACGAGTGCCACGACATGCACTCGTGCTCGATCGCCACCGGTGACGCCTGGCTGAAGGTCTGGGTCCCAGAGATCCTGCCGGCGCTCGGCACCGACGGCATCCTCCTTCTGCTCTTCGACGAGGGGTCCTCCGACGCCTCCTGTTGCTCGCTTCCCACCGGTGGAGGCCACGTCGTCGCGATCGTCGCGGGCCCCGGCGCCAAGCAACGGACCAAGATCGAGACCGAGGTCGACCACTACTCCGTGCTCCGCCTGATCGAGGACGAGTGGGGGCTCAAACGGCTCCGGCACGCTGGTGACGACACGACGCCGTCGATCGACGGCTGGCGCGCCGGCTCGTGAGACGCGCCGGCCTCTGCGGCGTCCGACGTCAGGAGAGGACGCGGCTTCGGAAGCCTCGGATCCCCCACACACCGAGGGCGGCCGTGAACCCGACGAGGGCGACGAACACCGCCCAGGTCGGCATGTGCGGGTACTGGGGCGTCAGCGCGATCCGGAAGCCCTCGCTCATGTAGACGAGGGGGTTCACGAGCACGAGCCACTTCAGCCACGCGATCGGGGAGAGCTCCGCCCACGGGTAGTAGGTCGCTCCGAGGAACGTGATCGGGATCACGACCACGCCGAACAGCAACGGCACCTGCCTGGGGTTCACCCGCGTCCCGATCGCGAGGCCGAGCGAGGCGCCGAGCAACGCGGAAAGGACGAGCACCGCGGCGAGCTCGACGGGCCGGACGTTCAGGGGCACCGGCGTGGTCGGGACGACGGCGGCGAGGGGGAACACGATCGCCGCGGCCGCGAGCCCCTGGATCGCCCCCGCGATGACCTTCTCGACCGCGACGCCCGAGACCGGCAGGGGCGCCATGACCCGGTCCTCGATCTCGCGGCTGTACCCGAAGTCCTGGACCAGGGGGAGTGCGACGGCCTGAATGCCCTGGAAGATGCAGGCGATGGCCACCACGCCCGGCACGAGCAGCGTCGAGAAGTTCTGCTCCCCACCCCGGCCACCGACTGCCTGACCGATCTTGGGAAAGACGTACGTGAACACGAACACGAAGAGCAGCGGCTGCATGATCGTGCGCACGACGAACTCGATCGCGTTCTTGCGCAGGACCGTGAGGTCGCGGAGCAGGAGCGAGCCGAACGCGATCCACGAGGTCGTGCGATGGGCGCTCACCTTCGGGAGGGAGATTCGGCCCGCGCGGGCGTCCCGTTCGGCGACCGTCATTCCCGCAGCTCCTTCCCGGTGAGGTTGATGAACACGGTCTCGAGCGTGGGCACGTCGACCGAGAGGTCGCGGACGGCGAATCCGGCCGCCTCCGCGTGGGCGAGCGCCCGGGGGAGCAGGCCCTCGCCGCCGCTCGCGGTGAGATGCACCGCGCCGTCGAGCACGCGGGCGTCGGTGATGCCGGGCAGATCTCGCATGGCCTGGGCCAGGCGATCCCGGTCGCCATCGGCCACCATGCGCAGCACGATGTCGCCGCCGCCCGTGCGCTTCAAGGAGTCCGGCGTGTCGAGCGCGAGGATCCGGCCGTGGTCCATGATCGCCACCCGCTCGCACAGGCGATCCGCCTCCTCCATGTAGTGCGTGGTCAGGAAGACCGTCTGGCCGTCGGCGTGGATCTCCTGGAGGATCTCCCACATCGCGATCCGCGATTGGGGGTCGAGGCCCGACGTTGGCTCGTCGAGGAAGAGGATCCGTGGCCGGTGCACGATGCTCCGCGCCACCATGAGGCGCTGCGCCATCCCGCCGGAAAGCGTGCCGACGTCGGCGTTCGCCCGGTCGGCCAGACGGAAGACCTCCAGGAGGCGATCGGCCACGACGCGGGACTGGCGCACCCCCAGCCCGAAGTAGCGCCCGTGGAAGTAGAGGTTCTCGCGCACGGTGAGGCTCCGGTCGAGCGTGTTCGTCTGCGAGACCACCCCGATCAGGCGCTTGGCGCGTGAGGGGTGCGCGACCACGTCCACTCCGGCCAGCAGGGCTCTGCCCGAGGTCGGGATCACCCGGGTCGTGAGCATCCCGACGGTCGTGGTCTTGCCGGCCCCGTTCGGCCCGAGCAGTCCGAAGATCTCGCCCTCTCGCACACGCAGGTCGAGCGCATCGACGGCCCGCACGCCGGTCGGATAGACCTTGGTGAGGGCCTCGGTCACGATGACCGCGTCGTCCGTGCGGGTTTCCGCCCGAATGGGTTCCATGCGACCCATGGTAGGTCGGGTCGTGCGATTCGTCGGCTCGGTCCCCTGACGGTGTGCGCACCGACACGCGGTTCGAGCCGCTCGTCACGCGGCGGCTGCTCCTCCGACGGTCCCGATCCGAGGACGCGGAGGAGATCTCCGCCTACCGGAGCGATCCCGCCGTGCGTCGATACCAGGGGTGGGACCGGACCGACCCCACCGCGGTGCGGGCGTCGATCGAGGAGATGGCCCGGCGGGCCCCGGGGGAGCCCGGAGGGTGGGTGCAGTTCTCCGTGGAGGAGCGCTCCAGCGGGCGGCTGGTCGGCGACGTCGGTCTGAGCTCGGTCGACGGCGAGCCGGGCGTGGTCAAGGTCGGGTACACGATCGCCCCTGAGTTCCAGGGGCGCGGGTACGCCACCGAGGCGGTGGGCGCCCTCGTTCGGTACGCGTTCGAGACGCTCGGGGCGGACGTCGTTCGGGCGTACGCCGACGCCGAGAACCTTCCATCGATCCGCGTCGCCGAGAAGGTGGGCATGCGCCTGGTCGAGCGACTCGAGCACCGGCACGGTGACCGCGTATGGCACGGCCGGCGATTCGAGCGGCGCAGAGACGACCCGCCGGCCGCCGGGCCCTACGGGCCCGAACCCCCGGACGCAGCCTGGGGGCGCTAGGAGGCCGTCTCTTCGAGCGCCTCGGCGAACTGGCTCCGATACAGGTCGTAGTAGAAGCCGCGCCGCGCCAGCAGCTCCTGATGGCTGCCCTGCTCGATGATGCTGCCGTGGTTCATCACCAGGATCGTGCGCGCGCCGCGGATCGTCGAGAGCCGGTGGGCGATCACGAAGCTCGTGCGGCCCCGCATGAGCTCCGCCATCGCCTGCTGGATCAGCACCTCCGTGCGCGTGTCGACCGAGCTCGTCGCCTCGTCCAGGATCAGGATCTGCGGGTCGGCGAGGAAGGCCCGCGCGATCGTCAGGAGCTGCTTCTCGCCCTGAGAGACGTTCGAGGCGTCGTCGTCGATCACGGTGTCGTATCCCTCCGGCAGCGTGTGGACGAAGTGATCGACCCGTGCCGCGCGGGCGGCAGCCTGGATCTCCTCCTCGGTCGCCCCCTCGCGCCCGTAGGCGATGTTCTCGCGGATGGTGCCGTGGAACAGCCACGGATCCTGGAGCACCATGCCGAACAGCCGGCGGAGCCCGCTCCGGGTCATGCACCGGATCCCGACCCCGTCGATCTCGATCGTCCCCTGGTCGACGTCGTAGAAGCGGAGCAGCAGGTTCACGAGCGTGGTCTTGCCGGCGCCGGTGGGCCCCACGATCGCGACGGTCTCGCCGGGCGGAACCTCCAGGTTCAGCTCCTGGATGAGCGGGGTGTCGGGCAGGTAGCGGAACGAGACGTTCCGAAAGGCGATGTGCCCCCGAGTCCGCGTGAGCACCTCGGGCCGCTCGGGGTCGGGCTCCTCCTCGGCCTCGTCCAGGAGCTCGAACACGCGCTCCGCCGAGGCCACCGCCGACTGCATCACGTTCATGATCGAGGCCGTCTGCGTGATGGGCTGCGTGAACTGCCTCGCGTACTGGATGAACGCCACCACGTCTCCGAGCGAGAGCGCCCCGCTCGTCACGCGCAGACCGCCGATGACGGCAATCGCCACGTAGTTCAGGTTGGAGATGAACATCATCGACGGCTGGATGATTCCCGAGATGAACTGCGCCCGGAAGCTCGCTCGGAACAGCCGCTCGTTCTGGGCCTCGAATGTCTCGATGGCCCGCTGCTGCTTGCCGAACACCTTGACGATCTCGTGGCCCGTGAACATCTCCTCGATGAAGCCGTCCACGTCCCCGGTCTCGCGCCACTGATCCGCGAACTGGCGTTGTGAGCGCTTGGCGATCGCGACCGTCACGACGAACGACAGCGGCACGGCGACGAGCGAGATCGCCGCGAGGAGCGGGCTGATCGTGAGCATGAGGATCAGCACGCCGAGGATCGTGAGCACCGAGGTCACGATCTGCGTCAAGCCCTGGCCGAGCGACGTCGAGATGTTGTCGATGTCGTTGGTCACGCGAGACAGGAGGTCGCCTCGGGGGTGGTCGTCGAAGTAGCGAAGCGGCAGTCGCCCGAGCTTGTGGTCGACGTCCCGGCGCAATCGGAACATCGTGCGTTGGCCGATGCCGGCCATGAGGTACTGCTGCATCCAGGCGAACCCAGAGCTCAGCAGGTACACGATCACCAGGGTGGCCAGGATCCGCTCGATCCTGGCCAGGTCGACCCCTCGGCCCGGCGTGAGCGGCATGCTCGCGAGCATCTCGGCCAGGCGCGTCTGCCCCCGGGCCTCGAGGCCCGCGATCACCTCCCGCTTGGTGACCCCGGCCGGCAGTCGCTTCGAGATCACTCCCTCGAACAGCACGTTGGTGGCGTGGCCGAGGATCCTTGGGCCGACGATCGTGAAGACCACGCTGGCGATCGCGAACGCAATCACCAGCACGAGCTTCGGGAGCTCCGGGCGCAGGCGGCCGGCGAGCCGCAGGGCCGAGCGGCGGAAGTCCTTGCTCTTGGCCGGCGGCGCCATCATGCCCGGGTGGGCGAAGCCGCGGCCCATCGGGCCGCGCGGACGCGGATCCCGGCGCTCGCTCACGCGACCTCCTCGGGCGAGAGCTGCGAGTAGACGATCTCCCGGTAGGTCTGGCAGGTCGCCATCAGCTCCTCGTGCGTTCCGACGCCGCTGATCCGGCCCTCGGACAGCACGACAATCCGGTCGGCGTGCAGGATCGTCCCAACACGCTGGGCGACGATCAGCACGGTGGCGTCTCGGGTCTCGGCCCGCAGCGCCGTCCGGAGCCGCGCGTCGGTCGCGAAGTCGAGGGCCGAGAAGCTGTCGTCGAACACGTAGATCTCCGGGCGCTTGACGATCGCGCGCGCGATCGCCAGACGCTGGCGCTGACCGCCGGAGAGGTTGGCGCCGCCCTGCGCGACCGGCGCCTCGAGCCCCCCGGGCATGTCCTGCACGAAGTCACGGGCCTGGGCGACCTCGAGCGATCGCCACACGTCCTCGTCGCTCGCGCGCTCGTTCCCATCCCGCACGTTGGCGCCCACGGTCCCGCTGAACAGGAACGCACGCTGCGGAACCAGGCCGATCCGCGACCACAGGTCCTGTTGGGAGAGCTCTCGGACGTCGACGCCGTCGACGAGCACGCTGCCCCCCGTCACGTCGTACAGGCGGGGGATCAGGTTGACCAGGGTGGACTTCCCGCTGCCCGTACTGCCGACGATCGCCGTGATCTCGCCCGGGCCTGCCCTGAACGAGATGCCCGACAGCACCGGTTCCTCGGCGCCCGGGTACCGGAACTCGACGTCGCGGAACTCCAGCGTGCCGAGCCGTGGCGGGGGCGGCGCGGGGGATTCGGGATCCAGGACGGTCGGCTCGACCTGCAGCACCTCATGGATCCGGTCGGCCGAGGCCGCCGCCCGAGGCACCATCACGAACATGATCGTGGCCATGAGCACCGAGAACAGGATCTGCATGAGGTAGGTGAGGAAGGCCGTGAGGTTGCCGATCGGCATGCGCCCGTCGCCTACCAACAGGCTCCCGAACCACATCACGGCGACCGTCGACAGGTTGACGATCAACATGATCGCCGGGAACAGGGCGGCGAACAGTCGCATCACCCGGAGGGACGTATCGGTGAGATCCTGGTTCGCGATCTCGAACCGCCGCTGTTCGTGGAGCGTCCGATCGAACGCGCGGATGACGCGGATGCCGGACAGCGCCTCGCGCAGGACGAGGTTGATCCGGTCGATCTTCTCCTGCATCCGGCGGAACATGGGCACGGCGCGCGTGACGATGAATCCGACGACGACCGCCATCATCGGAAGGATCACCACGAGCAGGAGGGACAGGCGGGCGTTCATGTGGAGGGCCATGGCGATCCCGCCGACGATCATGATCGGGGCGGCGATCATGAGCGTGAGCGACATCAGCACGAGCATCTGCACCTGCTGGACGTCGTTCGTGGTCCGGGTGATGAGCGACGGGGTGCCGAACCGGTTGACCTCCATGAGCGCGAACGATTGGACCCGGCGGAAGAGCGCGCTTCGAACGTCGCGCCCGAACGCCATCGCCGTCTTGGCGCCCCAGTAGACGGCCACCACGGAGGCGGCGCCCATGAGTAGGGTGACGAGGAGCATGAGGCCGCCGACCACGACGATGTAGTGCGGGTCCCCCTTGGCGATGCCGTTGTCGATGATGTCCGCGTTCAGCGTCGGCAGGTACAGATTGGCGAGCGACTGGGCGAGTAGCAGCGCGACGACGAGGAGGATCTGCCGCCGGTAGGGGCGGAGGAACCGAACGAGTACGTGCCTCACGGGTCCGGCCTCACCGGCCCGAGCAAGGACGGCCTCGCGGTCGTGCCCACGAAGCAACTATACGAACCGGGCGGGCCTTCGGGTCCCCGGGAGCGGCGGTCCGCTATGGTGTACGGCTATGTGCCGCAGCATCAAGCAGCTCCGGGGGGAGCATCCGGCGACGGACGAAGAGATCCGGGCGGCCGCCCTCCAGTTCGTCCGCAAGGTGAGCGGGTTCCGTCAGCCGTCGCGGGCGAACGCCGAGGCGTTCGAGCGGGCCGTCGAGGACATCGCGGCCTCGTCCCGACGACTCCTCGACCGCCTGGTCACGGGTCGACGGGATTGAGTCCCGGCCTCCCAGGGGTCTCCGGAATCTTCGCTGCGGCGGGGACCACCGAGAACCCTTGAGCCCGCTGGGCCCGCTTGCGCGTCGCGTCTCCGGGGAAGGCCAAGGGCCCATGGGTGGCCGTCCGCTGGCCGCACCCGGATCGATGCGTTCAGCCAGGCGCGTTCAGCGGCGTGCCCGCGGTGACCTCGTGAGCGTCCAGCGAAACGAGCTCGATTGGGGGCGCCGAGGGCTGCGGCGCTGATCGCGTGACATGAGGGATCCTCCGGGACGCGGAAGGTGGACGGCGTCGTCGCGCCACGGAGATCACCCCGCGAGATCCACGGGAAGGGTCCCCGGGATCAGCAGGCGGGGAGCATCGAACCCGGGCGCGACCGAACGACCACCAGGCTCGCAATCATCGGTCACCTCCCACGGTCCAGGCCGCTGGATGCGGCAGGACAGACGGTACCCCTCCGGACCCCGGTCGCCAACCGAAACGAACGGGTCGGCTGTGCCTCGTAGGCTGAGCGCCCTACAGGGACCGACCCTCACCCTCGAAATTCCTCCGGCCTACCGAACCGGAACCGGGCCCGAACGGTGCAGAATCACCTGGGGAGGTGTGAGCGTGCCCGAGGATCCACACACCCTGGGCGGGCGTGCCGGAGCGCTTCGCGTTGTCGTCGCCGACGACGTGCCGGTCGATCGTCGCATCACGCGCTTCTTTCTCGAGGCTCAGGGCATCGAGGTCGTCGGCGAGGCGGCGGGCGGAGCCGAGGCCGTCAGGCAGGTGGGCGAGCAGCGACCCGACGCGGTCGTCCTCCACGTGAGCCTGACGGCCGATCAGGACTACCAGATCGTTCCCGCCATCCGTCGCGTGTCCCCTCGAACCAGGGTGATCCTGTTCACGCCCCCGGGCGCGGACCCCTCGGTCGAGGCGAGAGCTCGTGGGGCGGACGCCGGGCTCGAGGAGGGGATTGGGCTGAAGGACGTCTCCTATCTCATCCACCGGCTTTGCCGACTGGAGGTCGTGAAGGACGAGACCGTCCCCGCGGCGGAGGTGATCCAGATCGGGGCGATGTCGACGACTTCACCAACGGCCGGCGCCCTCGAGACGGCCGAGCTCCCTCCGGCGGCGGAGCGGGTCGGGCCGGTCCCGGCCGAGGGGGAGCCCGGAGCTCGGACTGCGGTCGCCGAGGTCTGGGCCTACCCGAGGTCCTCGGGCGACGTTGCCGGCCGCTGGTATGCCAGACTCCAGGGCGCGGCGGCGGTGCTCATCCTCGTCTTCGCATTCGCCGTGTTCCGGGGTGCCTCGGGGAACATCGGGCCGGTCGCGGGCGAGGGGGGTGCGGCCGCGCAGCACCTGCGGTCTGCGATCACGCACCTGAACGAGTTGGTGGGCGGTATCTCGAGCGGGTCGAGCGAAGACCTCATCGCCCAGGCTCAGGCCCTCGTCCAGGAGCGCGACGCGGCCATCCGGGCCGGCGCCGCCGTGTCGCAGCTCGACACGCTCATCGGACAGTTGATCCCCGGCCTGCTCGTCCGGGTGCCGCCGCGCGTCGCGAACGCGCTGCTCACGGTCCTCGGGCCGATCATCGGAGGGCCGGCCGATCTCCCACCGCCTCCGACATCTCCACCCCCGGTTCCGTCCCCACCGCCGCCGCGCGCGCACCCAAGCCCGAGCCCCACCGAGACGCCCCCGACGGAGGAGCCCAGCCCCTCGCCGAAGGAGACGCCGTCTCCTTCACCCACCGAGACGCCGTCTCCTTCACCCACCGAGACCCCGACGCCCTCGCCCACCGAGACGCCGTCTCCTTCGCCCACCGAGACCCCGACGCCCTCGCCCACCGAGACGCCGTCTCCTTCGCCCACCGAGAC
>JAJPHY010000018.1 GCA_021325015.1 Actinomycetota bacterium
CTACCGCCTGTGGGGCCAGGACATCCACACCGAGCACGACCCGTTCGAGGCGGGCCTCGCCTTCGCCGTGAAGATGGACAAGCCGGACTTCCAGGGCAAGGAGGCGCTCGAGGCGATCGCGGCGCGCGGCCACACCCATCGCCTGGCGTGCATGACGCTCGACGATCCCGCCCACGTGGCGATGGGCAAGGAGCCGATCCGGGCCGGCGGGAGCGTGGTGGCCTACGCGACGTCGGCCGGCTACGGCTACTCGATCGGCCGGGGGATCGTCTACGGCTACCTGCCGGTCGAGCTCGCGGAGCCCGGAACGCCGGTCGAGATCGAGTTCTTCGACGAGCGGCTGCCGGCGCACGTCGTCCCCGAGCCGCTCTGGGACCCCGAGGGCGCACGACTGAGAGCATAGGAGGAGCGCGCGAATGGCCGACCCCGAGCCGAGGGCCGAGGAGACCGAGGAGCAGGAGATCGTCCTCTCGGAGCTCGGAGACGAGGACCTCGTGAAGCAGATGCACGACGACCTGTACGACGGGCTCGCCGACGAGATCGTCGAGGGCACGAGGATCCTCCTGGATCGGGGGTGGCCGGCCGAGCGCGTCCTGAACGAGGCGCTGGTCGAGGGCATGCGGATCGTCGGGATCGACTTCCGCGACGGCATCCTGTTCGTGCCCGAGGTCCTGCTTGCCGCCAACGCGATGAAGGCCGGGATGGAGGTCCTTCGCCCGCTCCTCGCCGAGACCGGAGCCCAGCGGATCGGCACGGTCGTCATCGGGACGGTGAAGGGAGACATCCACGACATCGGGAAGAACCTCGTGGCGATGATGCTCGAGGGCGCCGGGTTCGAGGTGATCGACCTCGGCATCAACAACGCGGTCGAGAGCTACCTGGCCGCGATCGAGGAGCACCACCCCGACATCCTGGGCATGTCGGCCCTGCTCACCACCACGATGCCCTACATGAAGGTGGTGATCGACACGCTCGTCGAGAAGGGGATCCGCGACGACCTCATCGTGATGGTGGGGGGCGCGCCGCTGAACGAGGAGTTCGGCAAGGCGGTGGGCGCCGACGCCTACTGCCGGGACGCGGCCGTGGCGGCCGAGACCGCCCAGGCGCTGGTGCTCGCCCGCCGGGCCGCCCTGGCTCGGTGAGCGGCCGGAGCGCGAGGCCGTCGATGCCCGAGCTCCTGGAGGACGAGGTCACGTACGAGGCCGCGCCGGAGGTGCGGCGCCCTCTGCTCGTCCTCGCCTGCGGTGCCATCGCCCGGGAGGTGCTCGCGGTGATCCGCCTGAACGGGTGGACCCACGTCGAGGTTCGGTGCCTTCCCGGCAAGCTCCACAACACGCCGCCCGAGATCGCGCGCCGCGTCGACGCGAAGCTGTCCGAGGCCGAAGCGAGCGGGCGGTACGAGCGCGTGTTCGTCGCCTACGCGGACTGCGGGACCGGCGGCGCGCTCGACCGGGTGCTCGAGCGGCACGGGGTCGAGCGGCTGCCCGGCGACCACTGCTACGGGTTCTTCGCGGGCGTCGAGCGCTGGCTCGCGATGCACGAGGCGGAGCCGGCGACCTTCTACCTCACGGACTTCCTGTGCCGGCACTTCGAGCGGCTCGTGATCCACGGGCTACGGCTCGACGACCACCCGGAGCTGCTGCCCGACTACTTCGGCAACTACCGCCGCCTCGTGTACCTCGCGCAGACCGACGATCCCGAGCTCGTGGAGCGGGCGCGGGGCGCGGCCGTGCGGCTCGGCGGGCTCGAGTTCGAGCACGTGCGGACGGGGTTCGGCGACCTCGCGCCGGCCCTCGAGCGCTTCGCGGTGCGGTCGGGCGATGATGCGCTCGAAGGAGGAGACCCACCATGACCGAGACCGTGCTGAGCTCCGCGACCCGAGAGGTCGTGATCGGCTTCGACCGCCCGTTCGTGATCATCGGCGAGCGGATCAACCCGACCGGCCGGCCGAAGCTCGCGGCCGAGATGGCGGCCGGCGACTTCTCCACGGTCGTCGCCGACGCGCTCGCGCAGGTGGAGGCCGGCGCGCAGATGCTCGACGTGAACGCCGGCATCCCGCTCGCCGACGAGCCGGCGATCCTGGCCGAGACGGTGAAGCTCGTGCAGTCGCTCACGGACGTGCCGCTCTCGATCGACTCCTCGGTCGTCGAGGCACTGGAGGCGGGGCTCGCGGCCTACCAGGGCAAGGCGCTGGTGAACTCGGTGACCGGCGAGGAGGAGCGTCTGGAGCGCGTCCTGCCCCTCGTCGCCAAGCACGGCGCCGCCGTCGTCGCGATCAGCAACGACGAGACCGGGATCTCCGAGGATCCCGACGTCCGCTTCGCCGTCGCCAAGCGGATCGTCGAGCGGGCGGCCGACCACGGCATCCCCAAGGAGGACGTCGTGGTCGACCCGCTCGTGATGCCCGTCGGCGCGATGGCCACGGCGGGGCGCCAGGTGTTCGCGCTGGTTCGACGGCTGCGCGAGGAGCTCGGCGTGAACACCACCTGCGGAGCCTCCAACGTCTCCTTCGGCCTGCCGAACCGTCACGCGATGTCGGCCACGTTCCTGTCGATGGCGATCGCCTCGGGCATGACCTCGGCGATCACGAGTCCGCTGCACCCGGAGGTCGTGCAGGCCGTGATGGCGGCCGACGTGCTGATGGGCCACGACCCCGACTGCTCGGCGTGGATCCGGCGATTCCGCCAGCCGGCGGGCGGCGGGGAGCCCGCGCCCGAGGGCCGCCGCCGCGGGGGGCGTGCCGCGCGTCGCGCCGAGCCCGGGCCGTGAGCGCGGAGGACGTGCTCGTCGTCTTCACCCCCTCCGGCCGTCGAGGCCGCTTCCCGGCGGGGACCTCCGTGCTCGACGCGGCTCGGGGTCTCGGTGTCGACATCGACGCCGTGTGCGGGGGGCGGGCGATCTGCGGCCGCTGCCAGGTCCAGGTGAGCGCGGGCGAGCACGCGAAGCTCGGCATCGACTCGAGGGCCGACCACCTCACGCCGGCCGGCCCCAGCGAGCTCGAGTACGCGCGCGCGAGCGGCATGCGCGAGGGTCGCCGGCTCGCGTGCACCGCAGGCCTTGCCGGCGACGTGGTCCTCGACGTCCCGCCGGAGAGCCAGGTGCACCGCCAGGTCGTGCGCAAGGAGGCGGAGGTCCGCCAGATCGAGCTCGACCCGGTCGTGCGCCTGTATTACGTCGAGGTCCGGGAGCCGGTGCTCGAGCGTCCGAGCGGGGATCTCCGGCGCCTGAAGGAGGTGCTCGAGCGCGAGTGGGGGCTCGCCGGGCTGGACGTCGACCCGGAGGCGCTTCGGGCGCTTCCGGGCGCGCTCCGCGAGGGCCGGTGGGCGGTGACCGTCGCCGTCCACGACCAGCAGACGATCACCGCCGTGTGGCCCGGGTACCACGACCGATCGCTCGGGGTCGCGTTCGACGTCGGCTCGACGACGGTGGCCGGCCACCTGTGCGACCTGTCGAGCGGCGAGGTGCTCGCCTCCGCCGGCGCGATGAACCCGCAGATCCGCTTCGGCGAGGACCTGATGAGCCGGGTCTCGTACGTGATGCTGAATCCGGGCTCACAGGTGGAGCTCACCAAGGCCGTCCGCGAGTGCCTGCGCAAGCTCGTCGGCGAGCTGGTGGCGGCCGCCCGGGCGAGGCGCACCGACGTGCTCGAGGTCACCGTGGTCGGCAACCCGATCATGCACCACCTCCTGCTCGGGATCGACCCGACCCCGCTCGGGGTCGCGCCGTTCGCGCTCGCGACCGACGAGGCGGTCCGGCTGCGGGCGAGCGAGCTCGACCTCAAGGTCCATCCCGGCGCGCGGGTGTACGCGCTGCCTCTGATCGCCGGGCACGTCGGCGCCGACACCGCCGGCGTGATCCTGGCCGAGGCGCCGCACCTCTCGGAGGAGCTCACGCTCCTCGTCGACGTCGGGACGAACGCCGAGATCGTGCTCGGCAACCGCGCTCGCCTGCTCGCCGCCTCGAGCCCGACCGGGCCGGCGTTCGAGGGCGCGCAGATCAGCGGTGGCCAGCGCGCGGCCCCCGGCGCCATCGAGCGCGTTCGGATCGACCGCGAGACGCTCGAGCCGAGGTTCCGCGTGATCGGCACGCCGGCCTGGTCCGACGAGCCGGGCTTCGAGGGCACGCTGGTCACGGGGATCTGCGGCTCGGGGATCATCGAGGCGGTCGCGGAGATGTTCCTGGCCGGGATCGTGACGCCGGCCGGTGTGATCGACGGCTCGCTCGCCTCGAGGACGCCGCGGATCGTCCCGCACGAGCGGACGTTCGGGTACGTGCTCTCGGACGCGCAGCCGCGGATCGTCATCACCCAGCACGACGTGCGCGC
>JAJPHY010000017.1 GCA_021325015.1 Actinomycetota bacterium
CCGAGGACGATGAACACCCATCGCCGGCCGCGGGTCGCCTGAGGAACTCGAGCCACTGGGTTCCTTTCAGGTCCTCCGGAGAGCGGCCGTCAGCCTATCACCCGCCCCGCCCGTGAGCCCGCGCGTCAGGCGCCGGCGCCCGCCCCACGGGACCTCGAGCTCAGCAGGTAGTCGAGCGCGTCCTGGAAGCTCGACACGGGCACGAGCGTCATGCCGTCGGCCCCGGCGTTCCTCGCGTCCGCGTAGTTCCCCTTCGGGACGAGGAACACCGAGGCGCCGGCCTTCTCGGCGGCGACGACCTTCTGTCCGATCCCCCCGATCGGGTAGACGGTGCCGTCGAGGCCGATCTCGCCCGTGCCGGCGATCATCCGGCCCCCCGTGAGATCGCCGGGCGTGAGCAGGTCGTACAGTCCCAGCGCCCACATCAGCCCGGCCGAGGGCCCGCCGACGTCTCCGCTCTGGATCCGCACCTCGAACGGGAAATCGGGAATCAGCGAGACGCCCACGAGGGGCTTCCCTTCCCCGCCGCAGGGCCGGCGGACCAGCGTCACCTGCTGGTCCCGGCCGCCCGCCGTAATGTCGAAGGTGAGCCTCGAACCCGAGGGAGCCGACTCGATGATCCGCGAGGCCGCCGCCGAGCCCCTCACGAGGGTGCCGTCGATCGCCCGGATCAGGTCACCGGGGAACAGGCGACCGTCGGCCGAGCACCCCGGCACGACGCTCTCGACGAGCGCGCCCGGGTCGTGCTCGCGCGGGTACCCGGTCAGCCGCGAGAGCACGACGTATGCGGCGTCGAGCTTGCTCTGGTCCATCTGGCTGATGGCCCGCCGCCGCTCCTGCTGGGAGGTCTCGCCCGGAGCGAACAGCTCGCCGCGCGACACGACGGCGCGGTTCGGATCGAGCCAGGCGAGCAGCGCCCCGAGCGCCGTGAGCTGGCTGAACTCCACCGAGGTCATCACGAACCGGCCTTGGGACGGGTAGGCGGGGTGGCCGCTGACGTGGATCAGCGGCTCGACATCCCTTGCCGGCCCGGGTCCGAGCGAATAGAGCGGGAGCCACACGGTGGTCGAGACGACGAGCGCGCCTCCGACCAGGGCGAGGATCGCGATCCTGCGGGCGGTGCGCACGGGCCCATGCTACGGCCGCCCAGACGAGCGGACGGGAACCCCCGGGAGTACGCTTCGGTCTGAGAGTCCGGATGCACCCCATGGCCGTTATCGGGTTCGCGCTGGGCGTCGGCGCGATCGTCTTCGCCATCTCGCTGTTCGGCGGCGACGAGACGCTCGCGCTGCACCCCGGCCGCGAGCCGCCGGGGCCATCGGGCGGGGGCCTGCCCGGGTTCGGCTCCGACGAGCGCGAGGAGGGCGAGGACCGAAGCGGTGACGACTTCGTCTACGTCCCGGTGACCCCCGAGTCGATCACGTGGCGAACCCGGTTGACCGGTGTGGTGGGTCTGGTCCTGCTGGTCGGCCTCGGGGCCTTCGCCGTGGCGTTCGGCGTCTACCAGGCCGGCCACCTCATCAACCGCACGATCGCGAAGTTCCTCGGTCAGTAGGTACGCTCAGCCCAGACGCACGCGCGACCAGCGACTCTCGCCCAGACGCCTGCGGCGCACGAGCTGGAAAGCCGTCCTGTAGTCGTCCAGGTGCTCGAGCATCGCGCCGGCGCCCACGACGACCGTCTGGAGTGGCCTTTCGGTCAGGTGCACCGGAACCTCGCACTCCTGGGCCAGGAGCATGTCCAGGCCGCGGAGCAGCCCGCCGCCCCCGGTCAGGAACATCCCCGTCTCGAGCACGTCGTGGGTGAGCTCCGGAGGTGCCTCAGCGAGCGTGCGCCGCGCCCCCTCGACGATCCTCGCCACCGGCTCGGCCATGGCCGTCCGAAGCTCGTCGCCCGCTACCCGAACCTCGACCGGCGCGCCGGTTGCGAGCTCTCGCCCAACCACCGTCGCCGCTACGTTCCGGGGCGAAGGGAACGCGGACCCGATGGCGATCTTCAGCCCTTCCGCCGCCTTCTCGCCGATGGCCACACCGAAGCGGGCGCGGATGTGCTCCTGGATCGCCGCGTCGAAGTCGAACCCGCCCACCTTGATCGATCGCCCCGAGACCACGCCACCCATGGAGACGACCGCCATCTCGGTCGTGCCTCCCCCGACGTCGATGATCAGGTTGCCGACCGGCTCGTGGATCGGGAGTCCGGCCCCGATCGCGGCCGCGAGAGGCTCCTCCACCAGCACCACGCTGCGGCCCCCCGCGAACCGGACGGCCTCCTCGACCGCGCGGCGCTCGACCTCGGAGCTGTCCGACGGGATGCACACGAGGACCCGCGGCTTGGGAATCCGGGAAGCGCCGACCCGGCGCAGGACCACGGCGATCATGCGTTCCGTGATATCGAACTCGGTCATCACGCCGTGGCGGAGCGGCCGCATCGCCACCACGTTGCCCGATCGACCGCCGATCATCTGCCAGGCCTCATCGCCCATCGCCTCGACCTCCCCGGTCGATGCGTTCATGGCGACCACGGTCGGCTCGTTGAACACGATGCCCTCGCCCTGGCGATAGACGAGCGTGTTGGCCGTCCCGAGATCGATCGCAAGCTCCCGCCCCATCGGCGCCTCTAGCTCCCCATCACCCAGCGGGACTCGCCCGCGACGAGGTGCTCCTTCTTCCAGATCGGCACGTCCCGCTTGAGCCGCTCGATTCCGTGCCGGCACCCGTCGAAGGCCTCGGCTCGGTGCGGCGCGGAGCAGGCGACCACGACCGAGACCTCGCCGACCGACAGATCCCCGGTTCGATGCAAGATGGCCACCCGGCACAGCGGCCAGCGCTCGAGCATCTCGCCGGCGATCTCCTCCAGCCGGCGGACGGCGAGCTCGTCCCACGCCTCGTACGTGAGCGAGGTCACCTCACCGGCGTCGGACCGGTTCCGGACCGTTCCGAGGAACACGCAGGTCCCGCCCGCACCGGGGTCCTCGACGAACGCGAGCGCCGCGGCCGCGTCCAGGGGATCGGCGGTGATCCGGACCAGGAATCGATCTCGCACCCGACCATTGTAGGGAGCGAAACCGCCCGGCCCGGCCGGCGACCGACCGTCCCGACGCACGGGACTTAGGATGATCTCGTGGGTGAGCCCGAGGTGCCCGGCCCGTTCGGCGTCCCGCTCGGGGACGTCTGGAACGACGTGCCGCTCTTCCGCGAGATCCAGCGCGTGCTCCAGTCCTCGGCCGGTCCGGTCAACTGGGAGCTCGCTCGCCAGGTTGGGATCGCCTCGGCCTCGCTCGGCGGCGATGACCCGGCGCCCACGGCCGAGGACCAGCGGGAGCTCGAGGAGGCCGTCCGCGTGGCCGAGCTCCACGTGGCCGGGCTCACGGGCCTCGAACCACCCCCCGACCTCGCGCGCGTGCAGGCGGTGCGCCGATCCCAGTGGGTGCAGGCGAGCATCGAGGGGCTCCGCACGATCGTCGAGCCAGCCGCCGCCAAGCTCTCCACGGCGATCGAGCGGGCGCAGCGAGACTCGACACCGCCGGAGGCCTCCGGATTCGCCACCCAGTTGATGCACCAGCTCTCGCCCCTCCTCCTCGGGGCCCAGGTGGGGTCGGTCCTCGGCTCCCTCGGTCAGCGGGTGCTCGGCCAGTACGACATCGCCGTGCCGCGGTCGGGACGCCCCGGGTCGCTTCTGTTCGTCGTGCCGAACATCGCCCGCTTCGAGCGAGACTGGAGCCTGGACCGAACCGACTTTCGGACGTGGATCGCCATCCACGAGGTCACGCACCGGTTCGAGTTCGGCAGGCCGTGGGCGGTGGAGTGGTTCCGCTCCCTGCTCGAGGACTTCCTGTCGACGCTCGAGCTCGACGTCGCCGGGCTGCAGGCCCGCCTCGAGTCGGTCGACGTCTCCGACCCGGAGGCCCTCCAGCAGCTGTTCGAGGGCGGGGAGGGTCTGTTCGGGACGGTCCTCGATACCGAGCAGCGGATCAAGCTCGGGCGGATCCAGGCGTTCATGGCCGCGGCAGAGGGCTACGGCGACCACGTGATGCACGCCGTCGGTCGGGCGATGCTCCCCTCGGCCGGACGGATCGAGGAGGCCATGCGTCGCTACCGCGAGGGGGAACACGGCGATCCGGTGTTCGAGCGCCTGCTCGGTATCGAGATGAAGCGCGAGCAATACCGGCTCGGGCGGTCCTTCTGCGACGCGGTTGCGGAGCAGGCGGACGAGCGGACCCTTGCCAGGATGTGGGAGTCGGCCGACGCGCTACCCTCGCTTCCCGAGCTCGAGGAGCCACGCCTGTGGCTCGCCCGCACCGTGTGAGACCGTCCGCTATCCTGTCCGCCCGATGACCGTCGGCGAGCTCGTCTTCGCGAACGTCCTGGACCGCCGCGTCCACGAGATCCACGGCGACCGCGGCCCCTCGGGGATCTACCTGCTCGGCGTCCCCGGCCGGGCCCTGCCCTTCACGATCTACCGGGCCTGGAAGATCGGGACGGGGACGGTGGTCGAGGAGGTGCACTTCTACGGGCCGTCCGGTCGGCTCGCCTATCGGTGGGGCCCGGCGGCCCGGCGGATGAAGGGCACGATGGACCTTACCGAGGAGCGCGACGTCGTCGAAGACGCGCGCCTGGACGAGAGCGGGACCCACGTGGTCTCGTTCGTCGTCGACGGGCAGATCGTGGGCGAGATCGAGTGCCCGGTCTTCCTCCAGGAGGCGCCCGCCAAGCTTCCGAAGGATGTCGAGGATGGCCTGCGCAGGTCCGACGTGATCTTCGTGGAGGTCGAGACCGACGGTCGGCGCGTGTCGGCGCCGACCTGGTTCGCCTACCGGAACGGGCGAATCTACGTGCTGTCGCAGCGAGAACCGGGACCGCAGGAGCAGACCGTGCCGGGCATCCCAGGGGCATCCGAGGTCCGCGTGATCACCCGCCGCAAGGCAACCGTCCCCGAGACCCGAGGGCGAGATACGGCGCTCGGGGAATTCTACGCCACGGTGCGCGTGCTGGAGGGCCCCGAGTGGGAGGAGGCGGCCAAGATCCTGGCCGATCGACGGCGGAGCCGGGCCGGCCCCGCGGTCGACTCCATCGCGCGGTGGCGGAGCACGTGCGCGATCGCCGAGCTCACGCCGCTCGTTCCAGGCTGAGCGCCGGCGCGCTTTTCTCAGCCGATCTGGCGTCCGAGCGCCGTCGCGAGCGCGTGCAGCTCCTTCGTGAGCGCCTGCAGCTCCTCGGGCCGGAGCGCCTGCGGGCCGTCGCAGAGCGCGCTGCCGGGGTCGTGGTGGACATCGACCATGACGCCGTCCGCGCCCGCGGCGACCGCGGCCCTGGCCATCGGCGCAACGAGGTCCTTGTGGCCCATCGCGTGCGAGGGGTCGACGATCACGGGAAGATGGCTCTCGAGCTGCGCGACGGCCATCCCGCCGAGGTCGAGGGTGTTCCGCGTCGACGGCTCGAACGTCCGGATCCCCCGCTCGCACAGGATGATCCCCGAGTTCCCCCGCTGGGCGATGTACTCCGCGGCCATCAGCCACTCCTCGACGGTCGCCGACAGGCCGCGCTTCAGCATGACCGGCTTCTTGGTCGCTCCGACCTCCTTGAGCAACGCGAAGTTCTGCATGTTCCGCGTGCCGATCTGCAGGGCATCGGCCCAGGTCGCGACCAGCTCGACGTCGCGCGGCTCGAGGACCTCGGTCACGACCGGGAGGCCGGTCTCCTCGCGACACGCGGCGAGGATCTCCAGGCCGGCCCTGCCCAGGCCCTGGAACGAGTAGGGCGAGGTCCTGGGCTTGAACGCGCCCCCGCGCAGGATCGAGGCGCCGGCGTCCTTGGCCGCACGCGCGGCCGTCATGGCTTGCTCCTCGCTCTCCACGGCGCACGGTCCGGCAATCATCGTGAACATCCCGCGCCCGACGACGGCAGGCCCGACGCGCACGAACGTCGGCTCCGGATGGAGGGCCCGGGCGACCATCTTGTACGGCTTGCCGATCTGGATGATCCGGTCGACCCCGGGCAGGCTCTCGAGCTCCAGGCCGCGGAACACCGCGGTCTCCCCCACGAGGCCGATGATGGTGTGCACGGCGCCTCGCGAGACGAACGCCTCGCCGCCGGCCTCGCGGACCTTCTCGGCGACGCGCTCGATCTCGGCCTCCGTCGCCTCCCTCTTCATAACCACGACCATCGCGCCCTCCTCCGTCGCGGGTCCGGCTCCGCCCGGAGACACGAAGGACCCCGGGCTCCGGGCCCGGGGTCCCCTGCGGCGTTTGGCGACGACAGGCGACTACGCCGGGCCGGGCCCGCCGTAGAAGAACCAGTCGCCGAACCGCTCGCTCATCAGGTCCCCCATTGTGTGGGGTGTGGGGGCCGATGGCAACCGCCTCCCCGTGTCCGTGTCGCAGCCCCGGCTCGCACTAGGATGCGGGGTGTGTCCGTGACCGTGGTCGACCACCCGCTCGCCGAACACCTGCTGACCTCGCTTCGGGACCGGACCACCTCGCCTCCGGTGTTTCGGACGCTCGCCAAGCGCCTGGCCCTCGCGCTGGCGCTCGAGGCGCTTCGCGACCTCCCCACTCGAGAGGTGCGGGTGGAGACCCCGCTCGAACCCGCGACCGGACGGGTGCTCGGGGATCTCGTCGCCGTGCCGATCCTGCGCGCGGGGCTCGGCATGCTGGAGGCCGTGACCGAGCTGTTTCCCGAGGTTGCCGTCGGATACATCGGCCTCGAGCGCGACGAGGCATCCCTCCTTCCCCAGTCCTACTACCGGAAGCTCCCCCCGGTGGACGGCCGCCACGTGCTGGTCCTGGACCCCATGCTCGCCACCGGAGGTTCTGGTTCCGCCGCGTGCACGGCGGTCAAGGAGGCCGGCCGGGCCGAGTCGATCCGCTTCGTGTGCGTCGTCTCGGCGCCCGAGGGGATCCGAAAGATGCAGGACGATCACCCGGATATCCCCATATTCACGGCCGCGGTGGACCGTCAGCTGAACGAGCACGGGTACATCCTCCCCGGTCTTGGGGACTTCGGAGACCGGCTGTTCGGGACCGAGTAGGCCCGGGGTGGACCCGGCCAGGACCGGGGTTCGGCCTCCCCGGAAACGGTCCCAGGGGAACGGGGGCCGGAGGACCCCCACCCCCGGGGGATTGCCCTCACGTAATATCGACCGGAAGGGCACGAGCGAGAGGAGGGGGAGCCGAATGACGCGGATGACGAAACTCGTCGCCGTGCTCGCGGTGTTCACCATGCTCGCCGCCGCCTGCTCGAAGAGCACCGAGGGCGGCGGAGGCGGAGGAGGAGGCGGCGCGACGGAGGCGCCCGGAGCCGGCGTCACCGCCTGTGAGGTGACCGACACCGGAGGCATCAACGACAAGAGCTTCAACGCAACCGCCTGGAAGGGCGTCACCGATGCCGAGCAGGCATACGGGATCACCGGCAAGTACCTGGAATCCTCCACGCAGGACGACTACGCGCCGAACATCCAGGCGTTCCTCGGCAAGTGCGACCTGATCGTCACGGTCGGGTTCCTGCTCGGAGACGCGACGAAGGCTGCCGCGGAGGCAAACCCCAACCAGAACTTCGCCATCGTCGACTTCGCCTACGACCCGCCGATCGACAACGTCCTGGCGCTCACGTTCTCGACGGACCAGGCCGCTTTCCTGGCCGGATACCTGGCCGCGGGCATGACCAAGACGGGCAAGGTCGGCACGTTCGGCGGCATCAACATCCCGACGGTCTCGATCTTCATGAACGGGTTCTGGGCGGGAGTGCAGAAGTACAACCAGGACAACGGGACCAGCGTCCAGGTCCTGGGGTGGGACGCGAAGAAGCAGGACGGCACGTTCACCGGCGACTTCGAGGACCAGAACAAGGGCCGGCAGGTGACCGAAAGCCTGCTGTCCGAGGGCGCCGACATCATCATGCCGGTGGCCGGGCCGGTCGGGCTGGGCGCCGCCGCCGCCGTGCAGGCGGCCGGCAACGCGATGCTCATCGGCGTTGACACCGACTGGTACGTCTCGGCCCCGGAGTACCAGAGCATCGAGCTGACGAGCGTCATGAAGAACATGGACGTGGCCGTCAAGGACGCGATCAAGGCAGTGATCGACGGCACGTTCAAGGGTGGCACGTACGTCGGCACCCTCGCCAACGACGGGGTCGGCATCGCGCCGTTCCACAACTTCGATTCCCAGGTCCCTTCGGCTCTGAAGAGCAAGCTCGACGAGCTCAAGCAGGGGATCATCGACGGGAGCGTCTCGGCGGACTACAAGGACTACCTGTAAGACCCGTCGACGCAACGGAGCGAGGGGGGCGCCCGGGCCGACCGGGGCCCCCCTCCGTTGTGACCGGAGCGGTAGGCTCTGCGGCGGAGGGCACCCGGGTCGAACGGCGGGAAGGGGACGAGCGAAGGTGCGCCTCGAGCTGAAGGAGATCTCCAAGGGCTTTCCCGGCGTCGTGGCAAACGACCACATCAGCCTCACCGTCGAGCCGGGAGAGATCCACGCCCTGCTGGGGGAAAACGGTGCCGGCAAGACCACCCTCATGAACATCCTCTACGGCCTCTACCACGCCGACGAGGGCGAGATCCTGATCGACGGCAAACCGGTGAGGTTCGGCTCACCGGGCGACGCGATCGCTGCGGGGCTCGGCATGGTGCACCAGCACTTCATGCTGGTCCCCGTGTTCACCGTGACCGAGAACATCATGCTGGGCGTCGAGTCGACCCGCGGGCGGTTCGGACTGCTCGACCGGGCGACCGCCCGCCGCCAGGTGACCGAGATCAGCGAACGGTTCGGCCTGGAGATCCCACCCGACGCCGTGATCGAGGAGCTCCCCGTCGGCGTGCAGCAGCGGGTCGAGATCGTCAAGGCCCTGTACCGGGAAGCCGAGATCCTGATCCTCGACGAGCCCACGGCGGTGCTCACGCCGCAGGAGACCGAGGAGCTCTTCCGCGTGATGCGCTCGCTGAAGGAGGCGGGCAAGTCGATCATCTTCATCACCCACAAGCTGAAGGAGGTCCTGGCGATCGCCGACCGCATCACGGTGCTCCGCCGCGGCCGTGTGGTCGGAACGACGACGCCCCAGGAGACCACGGAGGCCGAGCTCGCGGCCATGATGGTCGGCCGCACGGTGATGCTCCAGGTGGCCAAGGAGCCCTCCAAGCCGGGGGAGCCGGTGCTGCAGGTCGCCGACCTCATGGTCCGGGACGACCGGGGGCACCTCGCGGTCGACGGGGTGAGCTTCGAGGTACGAGCGGGCGAGATCGTCTGCGTGGCCGGGGTTCAGGGCAACGGTCAGACCGAGCTCGTGGAGGCGCTCACGGGCCTCCGCCGCGCCTCGGCCGGATGCATTCGGATCCTTGGGACCGACGTGACCCACGCCTCGGTGCACGACGTCCTCGAGGCGGGCGTCGGACACGTGCCCGAGGATCGCCTTCGCGACGGCCTGATCGTCGAGTTCAGCATCGCCGACAACCTCCTGCTGGACCAGTACGACGTGGCGCCGTTCGCGAGCTGGATCGTGAGGAACGACCGGGAGGTCCTCCGGGCCGCCGAGGAGCGCGCGCGCAGCTACGACATCCGGACGCCGTCCGTGCTGCAGGCGGCGTCGACGCTGTCCGGCGGCAACCAGCAGAAGGTCATCGTCGCCCGCGAGTTCTCGCGGCCCATCCACCTGCTGATCGCGAGCCAGCCCACGCGCGGGCTCGACGTGGGCTCCATCGAGTACATCCACGCTCGGCTCGTCGCCAAGCGGGACGAGGGCGTCGCCGTGCTGCTCGTCTCACCGGAGCTCGACGAGGTCCTCGCCCTCGCCGACCGGATCGCCGTGATGTACCGGAGTCGGATCGTCGCGATCCTCCCCGCCGGCGCCGCCTCTCGCGAGGAGCTCGGCCTGCTCATGGCCGGCGTGAGTCCCGACGAGGTCCGTCCCAAGGAGGCCCTGGGTGGCTGAGCTGAAGGAGGGGCGTCCGCCCGCGGAGGAGGAAGAGGAATCGCGGGCCTCCGGAGCGGAGGGTGGCCGGCCCGGGAGGACCCTCGCCGCCGAACTGCTCGAAGGCCCGGGCGTTCCCTCGTGGATCCGCGCGCTGTCGGTTCCCGTGCTCGCGATCGTCACGGCGCTCGCGCTCGGCGCTCTGCTCATCATGTTCACCGACCCGACCTCGCGCTCCGCGTGGGCCGGCTTCTTCGTCGACCCACTGCACACACTCAAGGTCTCGGGGATCGCCGTGCGCGAC
>JAJPHY010000155.1 GCA_021325015.1 Actinomycetota bacterium
CCAGACCCACGTCGTGGCCCTCTCCGCCTACGAGGACCGCCGCACGGTGCTGGAGATGCTCCGAGCGGGGGTCGTCGGCTACATCGTGAAGGGCACGTCGGCCGACGAGATCCTCTACACGATCCGCCGGTCCATGCGGGGACAGGGAAGCCTGTCGGTCGAGGTCACGGCCGATGTCATCCACGAGCTCGCCAGCCTGCTCGAGCGGTCCGAGAGCCTCACGCGCGAGCTCCAGGAGCTGAACCGCACCAAGAGCGAGCTGATCCAGATCCTCTCCCACGAGCTCTTCACGCCGATCACGACGATCCAGGGATTCGCCTTCACGGTCTCCGAGCACGGGGACGACCTCACTCCCGAGGAGGTCCGCGACCTCGCCCAGGGGGTGTCGCGGGCGAGCGAGCGGATCCGGCGGCTGGTGGGAAACCTTGCGGCGGCCGCCCGCCTCGACCGCGAGGGCGTGGAGGTCTCCACGCGGCCGGTCGCCCTCGGCGACCTGATCGAGCGCGCCGCCTCGGAGTTCCCCGACCGTCGGCAACGGTTGCGGCTGCCGACGGACCCCGAGCTCCTGACGGCACGCCTGTGGGCCGACCTGGACCTCGCGACTCGCGCGATCGTCGTCGTGCTGGAGAACGCGCTCGCCCTCTCCCCCGAGGACGCGCCCGTCGAGGTGGACGCGATGGTCGTCGGCCCCGAGCTCGAGATCGCGATCTCCGATCGCGGGCCGGGGGTTCCCGACGACCGGCGGGAGGCCATCTTCGAGGCCTTCACCCAGGGCGACAGCAGCACGACCAGGTCGCACGAGGGGCTCGGGATCGGCTTGTACCTGGCCCGAAGGATCATGCGGGCGCACGGCGGCTCGATCGGCGTGGTCCCGCGCGAGGGCGGCGGGAGCACCTTCGTCCTCAGCTTTCCCGCGTTCGTGGAACCCGAGGCCTGATCGCTCCGCGCCCCGAGACCCTACGACCCGAGGCCTGATCGCTCCGCCCCGAGACCCTACGACCCGCGCCGATCCACGGCGAAGGACGAGCCACGCTCGCCCTTGGTGTAGGCCTTCATCTCGGTCGCGACCGCCACCGCCTCCGCGAAGTGCGAGAAGCGGCGGCGAGCGCTCGAGGCGATGCCGATGGAGATCGACAGGATGGGGAAGCGCTGGGTCTCGCCACGCCGGTCGACGACCTCGATGAACCCCCGTGCCCGGTCCGTCGGGTCGTAGTGATCGGGGATCTCCCGATCGAACCGGTCGACGATCGCCCGCGCGATCGCCTCCGCCTGCTCGGCCGCACACGTGATCACGAAGTCGTCGCCGCCGACGTGCCCGACGAACGTTCCCTCGCCGCCCACCTCGAGCGCCGTCTCCTGGATGAGGCGGGCGGTGAACTGGATCACCCGGTCGCCCCGGAGAAACCCGTAGTGATCGTTGTAGGCCTTGAAGTGGTCAAGGTCCGAGTAGAGGATCGCGAACGGCTCGCCGGAGCGCACGCGGCGCTCGATCTCCTCCTCGATGCGGACGTTGCCCGGAAGCGCCGTGAGCGGCGACTGCGCGCGCATCTCCTTGGCCCGACGGAGCACGCCGCGGATCCTGGCCAGCAGCTCCGGCGTGTCGAACGGCTTGACGATGTAGTCGTCGGCGCCGACCGAGAAGCCCTCAAGCTTATCCGCCGACAGCCCGCGAGCCGTCAGCATGATCACGCTCACCGAGCTGGTTCGGCTGTCCCGACGCAGGCGTCGGGTCAGCTCGAAGCCGTCCATGTTCGGCATCATGACGTCGGCGAGGACGAGGTCCGGAGGCTCCTGGTGCACGAGCGCGAGCGCCTGCTCGCCGTCGGAGGCGACGCGGACCGCGTACCCCGCCGCACGGAGCTCGATCTCGAGCAGCCGGGCGATGAACGGATCGTCGTCCACGACCAGGACGGACTCGGCGGGCGGGGTGGGGCGTCCGGACTCCTCGGCCCCGGCATCGGCGGTCACGTCGGTCCCCCCGCCCACCGGAACATCATCGGCGCGGGCCGGTCCTGGATGAAGCGTCGCACCCGGCTCACGCGCTCCTCCGGTCCACGGCGTAGGACGAGCCGGCCGTTCGCTTGGCGAAGTTCTTGAGCTCCGTGGCCACCTCCACCACCTCGGCGCGATGCTGGAACGCCCGGACCTGGGTGGTGGCGATGCCGATGGAGATCGAGAGCAGCGGGAACCGCCGGCGCGTTCCCTGACGGTCCTCGGACTCGATGTAGCCGCGGTCCGCATCCGCCGCGTCGTACAGCGTCGGCGCCAGGGCGTCGAACCGTCGGATGATCTCCTCGGCGACCGGAACGGCGAGCTCGGGCGAGGTGACGATCACGAAGTCGTCTCCTCCGATGTGGCCCACGAACGTGGTGGGGCCGGCGACGGCCTTCGCGACGTCGCGGATGAGCCGTCCGGTCGACCTGAGCACCTCGTCACCGCGCACGAACCCGTACCGGTCGCTGTACGCCTTGAAGTTGTCCAGGTCCAGGTACATGAGCGCGAAGGGCTCGCGCGCCCTCACCCGGGCCTGGATCTCGTCCTCGATGCGGACGTTCCCCGGCAGACCGGTGAGCGGCGAGACCGCCCGCATGTACGCGGCGCGCCGAAGGACCCCGCGCACCCGGGCGAGCAGCTCCTCGTTGTCGAAGGGCTTCACGAGGTAGTCGTCGGCGCCGGCCGTGAGCCCCTCGAGCTTGTCGGCCGCGAGGCCCCGCGCCGTGAGCATGATGATGCTCACGCCCTCCGTCCTCGGGTCCTCGCGGAGCCTGCGGGTCATCTCGAAGCCGTCCATGTTCGGCATCATGACGTCGGCGAGGACGAGGTCGGGGCAGCGCTCGAAGGCGGCCTCGAGGGCCTCGACCCCGTCGCTCGCCAGCCGAACCTCGTACCCGGCGCCGGTCAGCTCGACCTGCAGCAGCCGTGCGATGAACCGGTCGTCCTCGACCACGAGCACTGATTCGCTCGGATGGGGCTCCGAGTCGCCGCCCACCGCGCCTCCGGTCCTCGCTCGGGACGCTTCGGCGCGAGTAAAGCACAATAGGGGGCCGGATCGGCGGAGCCAGGGGGGTCGACGTGCAGGTGCTGGAGACGTTCCTCGACGCGGTCGGCCGAACGCCCCTCGTCCGCCTCCGCCGGGTGACGCGCGGCGTGCGCCCCACCGTGCTGGGCAAGCTCGAGATGCTGAACCCCGGGGGCAGCGTCAAGGACCGCATCGGGCTTCGAATGATCGAGGCCGCCGAGCGCGCCGGCCTGCTCAAGCCGGGAGGCACGATCGTCGAGCCGACCTCGGGCAACACCGGACACGGGCTCGCGATCGCCGCCTCCATCAAGGGCTACCGGTGCATCTTCGTGATGCCCGACGAGATGAGCCAGGAGAAGGTCGCGCTGCTCCGCGCGTACGGCGCCGAGGTGGTCATCACCCCCACCGACGTCCCGCCGGAGTCCCCGGAGTCCTACTACCGGGTCGCCGACCGGCTCACCGAGGAGATCCCGAACGCGTTCCAGCCGAACCAGTACTTCAACCAGGAGAACCCGCGCGCGCACTACGAGACCACCGGTCCCGAGATCTGGGAGCAGACCGACGGAACCGTCGACGTGCTGGTGGCGGGGGTCGGCACCGGCGGCACGATCACGTGAACCGCCCGGTACCTGAAGGAGCGCAAGCCGGACCTGCTGGTGGTCGGCGCGGATCCGGAGGGCTCGCTGCTGTCGGGCGGAGAGGTCCACCCCTACCTCACCGAG
>JAJPHY010000147.1 GCA_021325015.1 Actinomycetota bacterium
GAACCGCCCGGTACCTGAAGGAGCGCAAGCCGGACCTGCTGGTGGTCGGCGCGGATCCGGAGGGCTCGCTGCTGTCGGGCGGAGAGGTCCACCCCTACCTCACCGAGGGGATCGGCGAGGACTTCCTGCCCGAGACGTTCGACCCGGCCGTGGTCGACCGGTGGGTCCGGGTCTCCGACCGGGACGCGTTCCGGACCGCGCGGGCCATCGCGCGTCAGGAGGGGATCCTGGTCGGGGGATCCTCCGGGACGGCCCTGTTCGCCGCGCTCGAGGTCGCCCGCGAGCTGGACGAGCGCACGACGATGGTGGTGATCTTGCCCGACACCGGCCGCAACTACCTCTCCAAGCTCTACTCGGACCCCTGGCTCCTGCAGTACGGGCTGCTGGAGCGCCCGGAGGTGGTTCGGGTCGACGCCGTGCTCGCCGCGAAGCCGGCGGGCATCCCGCAGCTCGTGACCGTGGGGGCGCACGACAAGGTCCGCCACGCGATCGACGTCCTTCAGCAGTTCGGGATCTCGCAGGCGCCCGTCGTGCGCGAGGACGCGTCGGATCTCGCGCAGTTCGTGGGCTCGATCCGGGAGCGTACCCTCCTGGACCGGATCTTCCGCGACCCCGACGCCCTGCAGGCCGACGTGGCCGAGGTGATGGGGCCCCCGATCGCGATGGTCGAGCGCGACGAGCCGATCGAGGTCGCCTTCGAGGCGCTCCAGCACGGTCCGGCGGTCCTGGTCGTCGAGTCCGGCCGCGCCCTCGGCGTGCTGACCAGGAGCGACCTCCTCGAGTTCCTCGCCCACGGCCGGGCCGGCTAGAGGGCCGGGCGTGCGCGCGCTCGGCATCGACGTCGGCGTCCGCAAGGGCCTCGACCTGGTGCTTCTCGACGGATCGCGCTGCGTCCTCGAGGCGGAGCGAGGGGTGCGTCCCGGCGACCTCCCGATGGTCCTGGAGCGCATGCGACCAGACGTCGTCGCCGTCGACTCGCCGCCGGCGTGGGCGCGCTCGGGAAGGTCGCGGGTCACGGAGCGCGAGCTCCGCTGGTTCGGCATCCAGTGCTTCAACACGCCCTCGGATGCCCGGATGGCCGACCACCCGTTCTACGAGTGGATGACGGTGGGCTTCGAGACCTTCGCGCGAATCGCCGATCGCTACCCGCGCTACCGGGGAGGGCGGGTCGCCGGGACCGCCATCGAGGTGTTCCCGCACGCCTCGGCGGTCGTTCTGGCCGGCTGCCTGCCGCCCACCTCGGTTCCCAAGCACCGATGGCGCCGTTCGGTGCTCGCCGGGCGCGGGGTCGACGTCTCGGCCCTTCGGTCGGCCGACCAGGTCGACGCCGCACTCGCCGCGCTCACGGGTCTGCTCGCGCTCGAACGCCGTTTCAGCGCGCCCGGCGATCCCGCCGAGGGCGTGATCGTCCTGCCGGCGCCGACGCTTCCGGCCCACCCGTACCGGCGGGGCGAGACGCCGAGGGAACCGGACGGGCAGCCGCCGCTCCCCGGGCTGGCCGCGTGCCGATGCGGCGATCCGGCCTGCGTCGCGCTCACCGGAGCCGAGTTCGCGCCGGGACACGATGCCAAACGCAAGTCCGCGCTGTGGCGGGCGGCGCGCCAGGGTCAGCAGGCCGTCGACGAGCTGAGGAGGAGAGGGTGGGAGCTTCCCCCGGAGATGCGATGAGGTTCGAGACGCGGGCGATCCACGCCGGGCAGGACCCGGAGCCCCAGTTCGGGGCCGTCAACGTGCCGATCTACCAGACCTCGACCTACGCCCAGCCAGAGGTCGGCCGGCCGAAGCGATACGACTACGCACGAGGCGGCAACCCCACGCGCGAGGCGTTCCAGACGGCGCTCGCCTCGCTCGAGGGTGGGGCGCGGTGCCTGGCCTTCGCCTCGGGGCTCGCCGCCGAGGCCACCCTGCTGCTCACGCTCGCTCCGGGAGACCACGTCCTGCTCGGGAACGACGTCTACGGAGGCACCTACCGGCTCCTCTCCCGCGTTCTCGCAGGCTGGGGCCTCGCGTTCGACGTGGTCGACATGACCGACCCGCAGGCGGTCGCGTCGGCGGCCCGAGACGAGACCCGCGTGATCTGGGTGGAGACCCCGACCAACCCGCTGCTCAAGGTGATCGACGTGGCCGCGGTCGCCGAGATCGCCCACGCCGGCGGCGCCCGCTGCGTGGTCGACAACACGTTCGCGACGCCCTACCTGCAGCGGCCGCTCGAGCTCGGGGCCGACGTCGTCGTCCACTCGGTGACCAAGTACCTCGGCGGACACTCCGACCTCGTCGGCGGGGCGATCGTCACGAGCGACGAGGAGCTGGCCGAGCGGCTGGCCTTCCTGCAGAACGCGGTGGGGGCGGTCCCGGGACCGATGGACTGCTACCTGGCCCTCCGCGGTCTCAAGACCCTCGCCGTCCGGATGGAGGCGCACTGCCGAGGCGCCCGGGCGATCGTCGAGCTCCTGCGGGGCCACCCCAGGGTCACGAGGGTCCACTACCCAGGCCTTCCCGGGCACCCGGGATTCGAGGTCGCCGTGCGGCAGATGCGGGACTTCGGCGGGATGGTCTCCTTCGAGATGGGCTCCAAGGAGGAGGCCGTCCGCGTTGCCCAGCGGACCCGGCTGTTCTTCCTCGCGGAGTCGCTGGGCGGCGTGGAATCCCTGATCGAGCTCCCCGCGCCGATGACTCACGCCAGCGTGACCGGCTCAGCGCTCGAGGTGCCGGAGACCCTCGTCCGCCTCTCCGTGGGGATCGAGCACCCCGAGGACCTCGTCGGCGACCTGGCCGCGGCTCTGGACTCCGGCAACTGAGCGGTCCGGCTCAGGAGGCGGCGGATCCCTTCCGATGCATGAAGGCATGATCCGTCCGTCTGGGAGCGTCGTGAGCGCGAGGACGGCCGCGTGCCGGGTGCTCGTCGTCGACGACGACCCCGAGGTTCGGTCGGCGCTTCACGACATGCTGGCCGACTGCGGATTCGACGTCGTCGGCCTGGCCGAGGACGGCGCGGTCGCGGTGGCGACGGCGCTCGAGCTCCGACCCGACATCGTGCTCATGGACATCCGGATGCCGGGCAAGAACGGGATCGACGCGACGCGCGAGATCCTTCAGCACGTCCCGGGGGCCCGGGTGATCGCGCTGTCCGCCTACGACGACCCCGCGCTCGCCTCGGCGGCCGCCGACGCGGGGGCCGCGGCGTATCTGATCAAGGGCACGGCCCCGGAGCTCATCTGCGACCGCCTCGACGCGGTCTGCCGCACGTCCGAGTAGGGGTACGGGCTCGGCGGCCGGACCGAGCTCAGCTTCCTGGACTGGCCGAGCGGGGAGCGCCCACCGCCCGTATCGCGTCCGCGATCGTCTGCGCCTCGGCGCCGATCCCACGCGCCTGGGCGATGGGGAAGGCCGCGCGCACGCGCCCCTTCGGATCGATGAGGTAGATCACCGCCGTGTGGTCGACGTCCCCGTGGACGATCCTCGCCTCGATCCCGTAGCGCTGCCACACGGACCTCAGCTCCTCGAGCGATCCCGTGAGGAACAGCCACCGCCGCAGCATGCCGTGTCGGATCGACCAGCGTCGCACCGCCGAGACCGAGGTCGACCTCGGGTTCGCGTTCACGGCAAGGAGCTGGACGGGGATCGCGGTGCCGAGGTCCTCTCTCGCCCGCCACATCAGCTGCGCGGTCAGCGGGCAGATCGTCGTGCACGTGCTGTCGACGAAGGTCAGCAGGACGGCGCGACCACGGAAGTCCGACAGCGTCTGGGCGTGGCCGAACTGATCCGTCAAGGTGAAGTCCGGAGCCGGAGTCGCCGACGCGGGACGCGCAGCCCGCGGCGACGCGGACCCACCCGCCGGCGTGCACGCCGCCAGCAGGAGCGCGCAGACGCCCGCCATCGGACCGGCCCACCGCCTCACCCCGGGCCCCCTTGGATCTCCTGGAGTACCGAGTCGAGCGCCGCTTGGAACGGCGCGGGATCCACCTTGCCGGTCACGACGTACCGGAGCCGCCCGTCGGGCCCGATGATGAACGTGGTGGGCAGGCCGAAGATTCCAAACGCGTCCCCGGCGGCGCCGCCTGCGTCGACCCCGCTCGGGTAGTCCATGCCGTACGCACGGGCGAACGCGAGCGCGGCCTTCGTCCGGTCCCCGTAGTCGATGCCCACGAACCGGACCGACCGCGCACGGTAGACCCTCCACAGGCTCGCGAGCTCCGGCGTCTCCGTCCGGCAGGCGGCGCACCACGACGCCCAGAAGTTCACGACGGTCACCCTGCCGTCCCGGCCACCCACCCGCACGACGCCCCCGCCGCCCAGCCGGGGCAAGGTGAGCTGGGGGGCCGGGCGATCCACGGCCTCCGGACGCCCCGGGGCCACCGCGCCTCGCGATGCGGCGTTCGACCCGCCGCCGTCACGCCAAAGCGACCACCAGGCCCCCGTGAGCGCGACCACGACCGCGCCGGCCAGGGCCGCCCGGCCGGGCCACCCGAGACCGCCCCGTCCCTGCATCAGTTTCCTCCGGCCCCTGACGGGGCTCCCCGCGACGGATGAGAATGATGCGGTCGTCCGGCGACGTCGCGTGTGCTTGGTGCCGAGCGCCCGCCTCTCAGACCCTGAGCGTGTCCGGCCGGGCTATGAACGAGGCGCTGATCGCCGGCGAACGGGACGCCGCGGTGCTCGCCAACCTGGCTCGAGCGGGGCTCCGCGCCAAGAACACCTACGTGGCCGCCCGGCTCTGGCGGCTCGCCGGCCGTCGGGGGAAGAAGCGGGCCGCGGTGGCCGTCGGCCACTCGATCCTGGTGATCGCCGATCACCTGCTCGACCGCCACGAGCCCTACGCCGAGCTCGGCGGCGACTCCTTCGAGACCCGGCTCTCGGAGCAGGCCCACATCCGTCGGCTTGTCGCCCAGCTCGAACGTCTCGGCCAGAAGGTCACCCTCGAACCCCTGGAGACGCCAGCGGCCTGAACTCAAAGCGCGGCTACAGGCATTCACGATTCAGGACGCCTCGCCGTCCGACGCCTCTCGACCGGCAACCGCCGCCGCTCGACCCACGCGACCCATCCGCGCGTCCATGCGCCGGGCGACCCGCTCGTCCTGCGCCATCCAGTCCAGGAGCACCGCGGAGAGCGCCACGACGCCCACCAGCATGGATCCCTCCCACATGAGCGTCCCGCCGAGCCGTTGATCGGCGAGCGCCGAACCGCCGAGCGCTCGAGCCACCGCCGCGTAGTGGGGATAGAGGACGTGGTCGGCCGACGTGATCACGAAGCCGAGGAGCGACTGCACGGGCATCGCCAGGAACAGGTAGAGGATCCGGCCCGGGTGCGACAGGCGGGCGGCGCCAGGATCGCGCCCGATCACCGGCCACCAAAACAGCAGGGCGCCGATGAGGTACGCGAGATGCTCGAGCGCGTGGAGCGCCTCGTCGGAGAGCGCGGCCTCGTACCACGAGGTGAAGTGCGACCCCCAGAGCACCACGCCGAGGCTCGCGAAGCCGAAGGCGGGCGACGCGAGGGCTCGCGCGATGGGCCGGTGGACGAGCGCCGCCATCCGCGCCCGGGTCGAGGGCCGCGTCGCCGCGAGGGCCAGCGTGACCGGCCGTCCGAGCAGCAGCAGCGGCGCGGCGACCTGCATGAGCAGCAGGTGCTGGACCATGTGCACCGACAGCAGGCGGTCGGCGTACCCGTCCAACGGCGGCTCGAGCGCCACGGCCATCACCCCGATCCCCGACAGGAACGACGCCGCGCGCGCCGCGCTCCACGCCGACGGAGCGCGACCCCGCCGGACCCGGCGCACCCCAACGACATAGGTGCCCGCGACCGCGGCGAGCGGAAGGAGCGGGGCCGGCCGGAGTCCGGCGACCCCGATCATCGCCGACGAGCGCCGGTGGGCTGACCGCCGCACCGGCCGGTCGGGCGATGGGGTTCGCCCCACGTTCCTGCCACGGCCCGATCGTACGGTGCCTCGACGGATCGCCACATGTCACGGCTGTCATGGTCGTCCGCGCCGGCGCACGTGACGCCCCAAGTGCGGGCGGGGGCCGCATTACGGCATCGTCATCTTTGCGCTGCGTGGCTGCCCGGCCCGCACCGCGGATGGTATGTGGAAGCTACACGCCACAGCGGTGGCGGCCGCCGGCCGCGGGCCGAGCGGATCGGCGAGGACGTGGGGGTGCCGATGACGACTCGAGGCAGATGCCACCTGGGCAGGAAGATGCTGGCACTGGCGGGGGTGTTGGCGATGGTCTCCACCGCCTGCTCAAAGAGCTCCAACGCATCGGGCTTGCCCCCGCTGACGACCGTGTTCGTACAGAAGTTCCGGTACCACGGGATGCCGGCCACCCTGCCCTCCGGGCTCCACATGTTCCGGTTCGAGAACCAGGAGTCGTTCCCCATCACGCACGAGATGATCCCGATCGCGCTGCCGCCGGGGAAGACCGCCCAGGACGTGATCAACGAGGCGAAGGCCAAGGGCCCCGACTCGGAGGACGAATGGCTCCACATCGGCGGCGATTTCGGGCCGGCCGACACCGGCGCGAGCGTGATCGAGACCCTGTACCTGCCGCCGGGCAACTACGCGATCGCCTGCTGGCAGACGGGCAAGCCGAACGGTCAGGAGAACGGCCCGCCCCATGCCGCAATCGGCATGGTCTTCCAGTTCAAGGTGACGTAGCCCTCCCACCCGATGCGATCGACGACGCTTCGCCGTTCGCTGCGCGGGCTCGCCATGGCCGTCGCCGGCGCGTGCCTCGCGGGATGCACGCAGCAGCCCGCCACCGAACAGGCGCAGGAGACCCATCGCCTCTTCTACATCACGCTCGCGCTGGCCACCCTCGTCTTCGTAGGCGTGGAGGGAGCCCTGCTCTGGGCGATCGTCCGGTATCGGCGTCGGCGGGCCGACGAGGATGAGGGGCCCCAGTGGCACGGCACGAACCGGATGATCCTCCTCTTCTTCCTGATCGGGACCGTCATCGTCGCCACGCTGTACCCGTTCGGCGAGATCACGCTGGCGCGCGTCGAGCAGAACCCCCAGTCACCGGAGGTCATCGATATCACGGGCTCCCAGTGGCAGTGGTCGGCCTTCTACGAGAACGAGGGCGTGGTGGTGAGCGGAAAGAGCTTCGTCCGCCCCCTCGTCATGGAGGTTCCGGTCGACGAGCCGATCCACATCCACATCGTGTCGAACGACGTGATGCACGAGTTCTTCGTACCGGCGTTCTACTTCATGCGAAACGCCATGCCGGGCCATCCGAACGACTTCACCTGGACCCCCAACCGGCTCGGGACGTTCCAGGGGCAGTGCGCGGAGTACTGCGGGCTCGGCCACTACCAGATGCGGTTCGTGGTCCGGGTCGTCACGCCGACCGACTTCATGGCGTGGGTGAAGCAGGAGCGGAAGGCGGCCCTGAGCATCAACTGCCCGCAGACGAGCGGCGCTTCCGTCCACATCACGGCCCACAACATCTCGTGGGACACGAACTGCATCCACGTGCCGGCGGGCACGCAGATCGCGCTCACGATCACCAACGACGACGGGGGCATCGACCACAACTTCGCGATCTGGAACGGGATCGACACGGCGCACCAGTTCTTCGCCAGCGGCAAGTTCCCCGGCGTCGCCACGAGGACCGAGACGATCCCAACCCTCCAGCCGGGTCGCTACTACTTCCAGTGCAACGTGCACGGGCCGGCGATGTCGGGGGTGTTCATCGTCGGGAACCCTCCGTCCGGACAGAAAGGGAGCTGATCGTGGCCATCACCGAAGCTCGCCCGGTCGCTCGTCCCGAGCCGTTCGGGCGCCGCCTGCTGTCGTGGCTCACCACGACGGACCACAAGCGCATCGGGATCCTGTACATCATCAACTCCCTGGCCTTCTTCGTGATCGCCGGGATCTTCGCTCTGCTCATGCGGACCGAGCTCGCGCGACCGGGCCAGCAGCTCCTGTCGCCGCGCGCGTACGACCAGGTCTTCACCGAGCACGGTACGCTCATGATCTTCCTGTTCATCTTCCCGATGCTCGCGGCGTTCGGGAACTACCTCGTTCCCCTGCAGATCGGGGCGCTCGACATGGCGTTCCCGCGGATCAACGCCCTGTCGTTCTGGCTGCTGCCGGTCGGGGGGCTCACGGTCCTGTCGGGCTTTCTCGTGAAGGGCGGCGCCGGCGCGTCCGGCTGGACGGCGTTCGCACCCCTCTCGGTGCAGGGCGGGGCCGGCATGGATCTGTGGATCCTCGGCATCGTGATCGTCGGGGTGTCCTCGATCCTGGGCGCGATCAACTTCATCGTCACGATCCTGCGCATGCGCGCCCCCGGCATGACGATGTTCCGGATGCCGATCTTCTGCTGGGGCGTGCTCACCACCTCGCTGCTGGTCGCGCTCGCGGCGCCCGTCCTCACCGCCGCGATGGTGATGCTCTTCGCCGACCGGCACCTCGGCACGGTGTTCTTCGATGCCTCGCGCGGTGGAAGCCCCCTCCTGTACCAGAACACGTTCTGGTTCTTCGGACACCCCGAGGTGTACATCCTGATCCTCACGGCCTGGGCGATCGTCAGCGAGATCCTGCCGGTGTTCTCGGGCAAGCCGCTGTTCGGCTACCGCGGCGTGGTGCTCGCCTTCCTCATGATCGCCACGCTCTCGTTCACCGTGTGGGCCCACCACATGTTCGTCACCGGTGCCGTCGAGCTGCCGTTCTTCAGCGCGACGACCGAGATGATCTCGATCCCGACCGGCGTTCTCTTCTTCAACTGGCTCGCCACCCTCTGGAAGGGCAAGCTGCGGTTCGAGCCTCCGATGATGTTCGCGCTCGGGTTCATCGGCCTGTTCCTCGTCGGGGGCATCGACGGGGTCTGGCAGGCGGCGCCGGCCATGGACTTCGCGCTCCACGACACGTACTGGGTGGTGGCCCACATCCACTACGTGCTGTTCGGCGGCACCGTGTTCGGAATCATGGCGGGCCTGTTCTTCTGGTTCCCGAAGATCACCGGCCGGTACCTCTCGAGGAAGCTGGGGATCTGGCAGTTCTGGGTCCAGTTCGTGGGGTTCAACCTGACGTTCTTTCCGATGCACATCCTGGGGCTGCGCGGGATGCCCCGACGGGTGGCGGACTACGCGGCGAACCGCGGGTGGACGGGTCTGAACACCCTCGAGACGGTGGGCGCCTACATCATCGCGATCTCGATGGTCCTCTTCTTCGTCAACGTCTTCGTCTCTCTGCGCAAGCCCCGTGAGGCGCCCGACGACGCCTGGGGCACGTCCAACTCGCTGGAGTGGGCGACGAGCTCGCCTCCCCCGCCGCACAACTTCGACCGCCTGCCCGAGGTCCACTCTCTCCGTCCGGTCCGCGATCTGCGGCTCGCCGCGCAGGGGCTCGCGGGAGAGGAGGGATCTTCGTGAGCGCCACCGACCTGCAGGTCGACGAGCGGGCCGTCCGGCGCACCAGCAGCCCGGTTATGGGCATGGTCCTGTTCGTCGCGGGCGAGGCGATGTTCTTCGCCGCCTTCTTCGCCGGATACTTCCAGTTCCGCTCCCAGGCCAAGGTGTGGCCCCCGGCCTCGGTCGGGACGCCCGAGATCTCGATCCCCGCCGTGCTCACCGCGATCCTCGTGACGAGCAGCATCGTGCTGCAGCTCGGCCTTCGGGCCGTCGCGCGCGGGCGCGTGGCCACGTTCGAGCGCCTGCTGCTGCTCACGATCCTGCTCGGAGTTTGCTTCCTCGCGCTGCAGGCCTACGACTACTCGCAGCTCACGTTCGGGATCAAGGGCGGGATCTATCCCTCGCTCTTCTACGTGATGACGGGCCTCCACATGGCCCACGTCGTCGGAGGGGTCGTCCTGCTCTCCGTGGTCGGCGCCCAGACCCTCACCGGGCAGATCTCCCAGCGCCACCACGAGCCGGTCGAGGCGGCCGCGATCTACTGGCACTTCGTCGACATTGTGTGGCTCGGGCTCTTCACGGTCTACTACGTTGCGGTCCCGAGGTGACGGAGCCATGAGGATCGGAATGCGCATCGGGTTCGGGATCGCCCTCGCGCTCCTGGTGGCCGGCGCCGTGTACGGGGTCACCGCGCACGAGCGCGAGGGCGCCGTCCTGCTGCTGCTCTGCGCGGTCGCCTTCGCGTACGTCGGCCTGGTGCTGCGCCGCGCGGTCCGCGGGCCCTCGTCGCCGGAAGACGCCGGCGGCCCGGCCGGCCCGGCCGCGGAAGAGCACGCAGAAGGGCCGGAAGCGGCCGCGCCCAGCATCTGGCCGTTCGTCTTCTCGATCGCCGCCCTGGTGCTCGTCGTCGGGATCGTGGGCGCCCACTGGGTCCTGATCCCCGGGGCCATCGTGTTCGCGGGGGCGGCGGCCGGCTGGTTCAAGGACGTCGGCCGTCAGCGTCGGGCCGGCGTCGCCGACGCGGGCTCCGCGTCAGGTCTTGAGCATCAGCAGTAGGCCGATCACGAACGCCGCGACCAGCATCGACAGGAAGACGGTCGCGTGGGCCTGCGTGCTGCTCGGGCTGGGCAGTCCGGCCGGATTGCAGCGGCGGCAAACCGACATTCCTGGCGGGAGCGCCACCCCACATCGCATGCAGCGGTCCGATCGACGCATCCTTGACCGATCGTAGCGGAACGGCGTCGGCAGGGCCATGGAGCCGGCAGGGCCATCGGACCGCCGTCGCCCACTACACTGCCGGCGTGACCCTCGGCGTTCTCCTCGCGGCCGGCCTGCTCGCGTCCTCAACGACGGCGAGCCCGTCGGCCGAAGCCGTGGGCGGCGCGCTGAGATCCGGTCCCGGTCTGGTCGTCCTCGTGCTCCTGATCGGCGGGCTGTTGCTCCTGCGCCGGCGAATCGGCAGGCGGTGAGCCGGACCGGGCCGGCCGAGTAGACGCTCAGCCCTTGGGGCGCTTCAGGTAGGCGACCGTCGAGCGTCCACCCGCCGGGTTCTCGATCTGGACCACGCTCACGAGCTCCCAGCCGTCCTCGCCGAACGTGTTCAGGATCTCGGCGGGGTTGTGCTCGAGCAACGGCGCGACGAAGTACTCCCATCTCTGCACGGTCAGTCCTCCCCCTCCAGTCGCCTCCGGGTTCGTCGGATGCACACCCCCATGACGACGGCGAGCCCGCCGGCCTCGGCGATCCGCCTCGCCTCCTCGTTCACGATCGCGTCCTGGAGCCAGAGGACGCGGGCCCCCACGCGGACGGCCTGCTCCGCGATGGGCGGCGTCTCCTCCGCGCGCCGGAACACGTCCACGACATCGACGCGAACGTCCGCGGGCACGTCCAGCAGCGAGGGGTACGCGCGCTCGCCGAGCACTTCGGATTCGTTCGGGTTCACCGGAATGATCCGGTATCCCTTGCGCTGCAGGTAGCTCGCTACCTGGTAGGAGTCGCGGTGGGGCTTGGAGGACAACCCGACCACCGCGATGGTCCTCGCCTCTCCGAGGATCGAGCGAAGCTCCGCGTCGCTGGGAGCGTACGCTCCGTTCACGTCCGATCCCCCAACCGCACGAGCAAGGAGTGGAGGATTCGGGCGGTCGCCCCCCAGATCGTGGCGCCAACCATCTCGTAGGCGAATCCCCGGTCGACACGATCGCCCCGAGCGTGGCGAACGGGGGCTTCCGCCAGCGCGAGCTCGCGGAGCGGATACTCGAGCACCTGCGCGATCTCCGCGGCGTTGGGCCGCAGCACCGGACGGGTCTCGAGCATCCCGACGAACGGCACGATCAGGATGCCGGATACCGTGGTGTGGACGGCCTCGAGGGCGCCGACGACGTCCACGGCCTGCCTGGCGAGCCCGAGCTCCTCCTCCGTCTCCCGGAGCGCCGTGTCCAGCAACCCCGCATCCCCGGCGTGCTCCAGCCCGCCCGGGAACGAGATCTCGCCCGGATGGCGCGGAAGATCCTGGGTGCGTCGGGTGAAGATCACGGAGGGCTCGTCATCCTCCGTCACGATCGGCACGAGCACTGCGGCGAGCCGGGTGCCGCTCGGCGGTGCGGCGCGTGGCGCGGGCACGAGGGCCGACGCGAGCCACATACGGAGCTCCTGCGCGCCCATGATCCCATGGTACGGGTCCGGGCGCCGTGGGACCCTCGCCCTCCGCGGCGCCGCAGGCCCCCCTCAGGACGCGCCGTCGGAGGAGACCGCGAGGTCGAACGCAGTGGTGAGGCGCCGGAGACGTCCGGGGTCGCCGGATGCAGGAAGCACGATCTCGAACTGGCTGCCGACGCCCGGCTGGCTCTGGACCCGAACCGAGCCGCCGTGGGCCTCGGCGACCGCCTTCACGATGGACAGCCCGAGCCCGAAGCCGCCCGTTCCTCGGCTCCGCCCGTTCCCGGCGCGCGCGAACCGGTTGAACACGCGTTCGAGATCCTCGGGCGGGATGCCCACCCCGGAGTCCCGGACGCCGATCACCACGTTCCGGCCCTCCGTGCGCGCGGACAGCGTGATCGAGTCTCCCGGGGCCGAGTACTTGACGGCGTTCTCGAGCAACGCATCGAGCGCCACGGCCAGCCGCTCGGGATCCGCCTGAACCATCGCCTCCTCCAGGTCGCCGAGGCACCACCGCCTGGGCATGGCCGCCCACCGGTGGAACACGTCGACCACGAACGACTCCACGTCGATGGCGGTCGTCTGCAGGAAGCCCGGGTCCTCCGGCCCCGCCAGCACGAGCAGCCGGTCGGCGAGGCGGCGGAGCCGCATGAGCTCGTCCGCGATCACCTCCGCGTCCTGACGGAGCTTGGGGTCCTGCGTCGTTCGGGAGATGAGCTGGGCGTGACCGAGGGCCACCGTGATGGGCGTGCGAAGCTCGTGGGAGGCGTCCTGCACGAACCGACGCTCTCGCTCGAGGAGCCGCAGGTTCTCGGCCGAGACCCGCTTGGCCTCCTCCATCGCCACGAGCCTGCGTTGCGCATGCCACATCATGGCCACGAACATCGCGGCCATGAGCGGGACCTCGGCGATCTCGTCCACGGGTTGCGCCCCCCGGGCCACGTCGACGGCGATCAGCAGGCCGGTCGAAACCATGACGACGGCAAGCGTCAGGACCGTGGGGCGGACCCGCCAGACACGAAAGCCATACAGCAACGTGAGGCTCACCCAGATGAAATGGAACGGGACGGTCTCCCACTCCGGAAGCAGGAGCATGGCGACCAGGTTCGCCACGCCGAACGCCGCCCACGCGACGTCCACCCAGTACCGGCGCCACGGCCACCGAGCCCGCTCAGGCATCGACCCGGTACCCGACCCCACGTTCGGTGACGATCACGTCCGCGCCGAGCTTGGCGCGCAGTCGCCGCACGTACACGTCCACGACGTTCGAGCCGGGGTCGAAGTGATATCCCCAGACGGAGGACAGCAGCCGCTCCTTCGACACCGTCGCTCCCGCGTTTCGCAGCAGCTCCTGGAGCAGGAGGAACTCCCGCTCCGAGAGCGGCACCGGCCCACCCCCCGTGTCGACCTCGCGACGGAGCAGATCCAGCACGAACCGACCCGCCCGGATCGTCGTGGCGCTGGTGCGAGCGACCCCCCGAAGTCGGGCGCGGACCCTCGCCAGGAGCTCGTCGAGCGAGAAGGGCTTGGCGAGGTAGTCCTCCGCGCCGAGCTCCAGGCAGGCGACCTTCGTGGCCGTGTCCGACAGGGCCGACAGGACGAGGACCGCCTGTGAGGGTTTGCGCGACAGCAACTCTCGCAGGACCCCCCTGCCGTCGAGCCCCGGCATCACGAGATCCAGGATGACCAGGTCGTAGTGGGACGACAGGGCGAGCGCCAAGCCATCCGCCCCCTCGATGGCCGAGTCGACCGAGTAGCCCTCCGCCTGCAGTCCGCGCTTGACGAAGTCGAGGATCCTCGACTCGTCGTCGATCAGCAGGATCCGGCCACTCGTCGCCGGCGCAAGCGCAGCTCCCGCGACGGTCGATCCCATCGCACCCCCACGTCCAGTACCTTATCGGACGAGCCCGCCGCCGTGATAGGGGGAATCCGGACCCGGCTCATGACAGTTTTGTCATTCACCGCGGCGCGTCGTCACGGCCCCCACGGGCTGGAAGCGGCGCGGGGGGTTATCCTTGGACGCATGGAGAGCGACACCGCCGTCATCGAGGTCACCGAGAAGGCCGCCCGGAAGGTCCGAGCGCTTGCGGAGCGGGAGGGGCGGCCCACCGCGTGCCTGCGCGTCCGGGTGGTCGCGGGGGGGTGCTCGGGGTTCACCTACGAGCTCTCGTTCGTCGACGGGCCGGAGGAGGCCGATCGGGTGGTCGAGCGACATGGCGTGCGCGTCCTGATCGACCCGATCAGCGCCCCGATCGTCGACGGCTCCACGCTGGAGTTCGACGACGCGCTGCTCGGCGGCGGCTTGAAGATGCGGAACCCCCGGGCCACGCACGAGTGCGCCTGCGGCGAGTCGTTCTCGCTCTGAGCGACCGGGCGACGCCCGTAGGTCAGGCGACGGCCAGCGTTCCGGTCATCGACGGATGGAACCGGCAATGGAAGCCGACGCTCCCGGACGCCGGCCACGTCACGCTCACCCGCACGGTCTGACCGGGCGGGACGTCCGCCGTCGCGCCGCCGTCGTCGAGCGTAAAGCTGTGGGTGGTCGAGTCCTCGTTGGTGATGGCGATCCTCACCCGATCCCCCGCCGGTGCGGTCAGGGTATCGGGGCTGAACGCGAACCCCTGGATGGTGAGCGACGGCGTGCCGCCGCCGGCGGCGGCCGACGGGCTCGAGCCGGGTCCACCTCCGGAGCCACCGCCGCAGGCGGCAAACGCAAGCCCCAGGGCGCTCACCAGCACAAGAAACCTGAAAGCACGTGCGATCTTCATGCTCCCCTCCGACCCGGGTCCTTGGTCCCGCGGTACTACGGACCGGCGGGCCCACCGGTTTCGGAGGCGACCGCACGCTCGCGCGCTATGCTTGCATCCGTGCCTGCCAAGGACAACACGCAGTGGACGCACCTCTACAACGAGGTCGTCGCCACCGGTCTGTGCACGGGGTGTACCGCGTGCATCGTGGCGTGCCCCTTCCACGTCCTGGGCTACGAGGACTACAAGCCCGTCCAGCTGCAGGAGGACGGTCCGGACAAGTGCGCCCACGGCGACAAGGGTTGCTCGCTCTGCACCCTCGCGTGCCCTCGATTCCGTGAGTGGGAACCCGAGATCGACCGGCTCCTCTTCGGGGAACCGCGTCAGCCCGACGAAGTCATGGGCCACGTCGACGAGATCGTGCTCGCGCGCGCGACCGCTCCGGAGGTTCTCATGCAGGGTCAGGACGGCGGGGTCGTCTCGGCCCTGCTGATCTGGGGCCTGGAGAACGGCGAGATCGACGGGGTCTGCACCTCCAAGCTCTCCGACGAGCGGCCGTGGGACTGCGAGCCGGCCGTCGTCACCGACCGCGAGGGCGTGCTCGCAGCGGCCGGCTCCCGGTACACGTACTCCCCCAACCCGCTCGCCATGCTGAAGGCCGCCGAGATGGGCCTGTCCAAGCTCGCCCTGGTCGGGATGGGATGCCAGGCCAGCGCGCCGGGATCGATGGCCGCCCGGCGGGTCAACAAGTGGGCGAAGAAGGTTCACTGGACCTTCGGGCTCCTGTGCTCGAAGAGCTTCACCTACGACGGGCTGATGGTGGAGATCGCGCAGAAGGAGCTCGGGCTCGACCTCGACGAGATCGTGCGGGTGAACATCAAGGGCAAGCTCCTGTTCTACACGAAGGACGGTCGGGAGCTCACCTACTCCCTCAAGAAGTCGCACCAGTACACGCGCCCAGGGTGCCTGCGCTGCCCCGACTTCACGGCCGAGCACGCGGACCTCTCGTTCGGAGGGCTCGGTCAGGGCGAGGGCTGGACGCTCGTGATCATCCGGACCCCCAAGGGCCGGGATCTCTGGGACCGGGCGGTGGCCGACGGCGTCGTCGAGTGGCGGCCGGGATCCGAGGACGAGGGCGCGATCGAGCTCATGAGAAAGCTCGCGGTGAAGTCCCTCGAGCGCTGGCCCTCCGAGCACCTGTCGGAGGGCAGCCGAACGCCCGGGCTCGTCCCGGTCGCTGAGGGCGCCTGAGGCCCCTCGAGCGCTCAAACCCGGACCGGGTGCGCCGATAATTGCCCAGAACGGCCCCCTCGGGGTCGTGAGCGTCGTGCTTGCCAACTCGGAGGACCGGGCCCATGGTCGAGACCGCGCGGGCGAGAGCCGAGGCTGCCCTGCGGCGTGACGCCACGCTGGAGGCCGTCGCCTTTGCGGCCCAGCGCTTCCTGGAGGAGCGGGCCTGGGAGGACGTCGTCCCCGAGGTGCTCCGCAGGCTCGGCCGGGCGACCTCCGCCAGCCGCGCCTACGTGTTCCAGAACCACCGGGGCGCCGACGGATCGCTCCTTACCAGCCAGCGCTGGGAGTGGGTGGCCCCGGGCGTCACGCCGGAGATCGACAACCCGATGCTGCAGGACCTCCCCTGGGAGGGCGCGGGCCTGAGCCGCTGGGTGCGCATCCTGGGAAGCGGCGCCGTGCTCCAGGGTCACGTGCGCGAGTTCCCCCCGGCCGAGCGGGGGATCCTCGAGCGTCAGGGCATCCTGTCGCTGCTCGAGGTCCCGGTCTTCGTGTCCGGCGAGTGGTGGGGGCTGATCGGGTTCGACGACTGCGCGAACGAGCGCGAGTGGAGCCAGGTCGAGATCGACGCGCTCCGGGCGGCGGCCGGCGTGCTCGGGGCCGCGATTCGCCGCCGGCTGGACGAGGAGCACGTCCGGGAGGCCGAGTCGCGCTTCCGATCGATCGTCGAGCACACCCCCGCCGTCACGTACCAGGAGTACGCGACCGAGGAGTACGATGCCGCGTCCTCGATCCTGTACGTGAGCCCCCAGGCCGAACGGATCCTCGGCTATCCGACCGAGCGCTGGTCGCAGATTCCGGGCTTCTGGACGACGCTGCTGCACCCGGACGACGCGGCCCGGGTCATCGAGGAGAGCGAGCGGACCTCGGAGACGGGCGATCCCTTCGCGATGGACTACCGGATGGTGGCGGCGGACGGGCGCGTGGTGTGGTTCCACGACGAGGCCGTCCTGGTCCGAGACTCGGAGGGGGCACCGCTGCTCTGGCAGGGCGTGATGATCGACATCACCAGCCAGAAGGCCGCCGAGGAGCAGCTCCGGGAAGCCCGCGGCCGGTACCAGGCGCTGGTCGAGCACCTGCCGGCCGTCGTCTACCGGGAGCCCTCGCCGTGGAATCCCGACGAGTTCTACATCAGCCCGCAGTCGGCCGAGGTCTTCGGCTACGAGCCCGAGGAATGGCGGGCCGGCCCGGAGTTCTGGAACGGCCGAATACACCCGGAGGACAGGCCGGGCGTCCTCGAGGCCAACGCGCGCGCCGACGCGACCGGCGAGCCCTTTTCGGCGGAGTACCGGTTCCGCGCCAGGGACGGGCGGTACGTCTGGGTGCACGACGGCGCCGCTCTCGTGCGCGACGAGTCTGGCAGCCCCCGCTACTGGCAGGGGTTCATGCTGGACATCACCGAGCGCAAGCGGGCCGAGGAGGCCCTCCAGCAGGCGGAGGCCAGGTACCGGACCCTCGTCGAGCAGGTGCCGGCGGCCATTTACACCCAGGTCATCGAAGAGGGCTCCACCAATACCCGGTACATCAGCCCGCGCATCAGGGACATCCTCGGCTACTCCGCAGAGGAGATGATCGGGGGAAGCGGCGGCCTGTGGCGCGAGATCATCCACCCGGACGACCGGGAGCGGGTCGCGGCCGAGGATGCCCGTACGAACGCGACCGGCGAGCCGTTCACGATGGAGTACCGCGTCCTCGCCAAGGACGGGAGCGTCGTGTGGATCCGCGACGAGGCCTCGGTGGTCCTGGATGCCGACGGTCGCCCCCGCTTCTGGCAGGGCCTGATGATCGACGTGACGGATCGCAAGCTGGCCGAGGAGCAGCTCGAGCGTGCCCTTCAGGTGGAGCGAGAAGCCACCGAACGGTTGCGAACCCTCGACGAGATGAAGAACACGTTCCTCCAGGCGGTCTCGCACGATCTGCGAACGCCCCTCGCGGCGATCCTCGGCCTCGCCGTCACCCTCGAGCGCGAGGACGTCACCCTCGATGCCCCCGACGCGAGGGACATGGCCAGGCGCATCGCCGCCAACGCGCGCAAGCTCGACCGGATGGTCACCGACCTGCTGGATCTGGACCGGCTCGCTCGGGGGATCGTGGAACCCAAGCTCCGTCCGACGGACGTGGGGGCGCTCGTCCGTCGAACCGTCGCGGAGTCCGAGCTCGTCGCCCAGGGCCGGGTCCAGGTCAGCGCGCCCTCCATCGTGGTGAGCGTCGACGCCGCCAAGCTCGAGCGGATCGTCGAGAACCTGCTCGCGAACACCGCCAGGCACACCCCCGAGGACGCCAGGGTCTGGGTTCGCGTCGAGCCGTCGGAAGGCGGCGTCCTCATCGCCGTGGAGGACGATGGTCCCGGGATCCCCGAGGAGCTCCGCGAGGCGATCTTCGAGCCGTTCCGGCAGGGGCCCCAGCCCTCGAGCCACTCGCCGGGCGTGGGGATCGGGCTCGCGCTCGTCGCCCGGTTCGCCGAGCTGCTCGGCGGCCGCGCCTGGGTGGAACCGCGACCGGGCGGTGGGGCCTCCTTCCGGGTCGTGGTGGCCGACGGCGGCACGGGTTCGGGCGCCGGCTGACCGGTCAGCCGGCCGCCGCCCACCCGGCCACGACCGGGTGGTCGACGGTGGTGGGGCCGACCTGCGCGGCGCCCCCGGGCGAGCCGAGACCGCTCACGGACTCGCTGAAGAACTCCGCGTTGATCTGCGTGAACTGCTTCCACTCGGCGGGCACGTCGTCTTCGTAGAAGATCGCGGTGACGGGGCAGACGGGCTCGCAGGCGCCGCAGTCCACGCACTCGTCCGGGTGGATGTACAGCATCCGCCC
>JAJPHY010000016.1 GCA_021325015.1 Actinomycetota bacterium
CGACGAGCGCCGGTTCACCGACTCGGGGATCGAGATCCATCCGGTCTACCGGCCGCAGGACCTGGAGGGGTTCGACCCCGCGCGCGACCTCGGCCGGCCGGGCGAGCCGCCCTTCACCCGGGGCGTGTACCCGACGATGTACCGGGGCCGGCTGTGGACGATGCGCCAGTACGCCGGCATGGGGACGGCGGAGGAGACCAATCGGAGGTTCCGCTACCTGCTCGAGCACGGACAGACCGGGCTCTCGGTCGCCTTCGACCTGCCCACGCAGATGGGCTACGACTCGGATCACCCGCGGGCGGAGGGCGAGGTCGGCCGGACCGGCGTGGCCATCGACTCGGTCGAGGACCTGCACCGGCTGTTCGAGGGCATCCCGCTCGGTGAGGTCTCGACGTCGATGACGATCAACGCCACGGCCCCGATCCTCCTGCTGCTCTACGAGCTGGTGGCGGAGGAGCGGGGGATCGACCCGGCGCGGCTGCAGGGCACGGTGCAGAACGACCTGCTGAAGGAGTACGCGGCGCGCGGCACGTACATCTACCCCCCCAAGCCCTCGATGAGGCTCATCACCGATCTGTTCGCCTACTGTCGGGAGCGCCTGCCGCGGTGGAACACGATCTCGATCAGCGGGTACCACATGCGCGAGGCGGGCGCGACCGCCGTCCAGGAGGTGGCGTTCACGCTGGCGAACGCCATCGCCTACGTCCGGGCGGCGCTCGAGGCCGGGCTCGAGGTCGACGAGTTCGCGCCGCGCCTGTCGTTCTTCTTCGCCTGCCACATGAACCTCTTCGAGGAGGTCGCGAAGTTCCGGGCCGCCCGGCGGATGTGGGCGCGGATCATGACCGAGCGCTTCGGCGCGAGGGACCCGAGGAGCGCGATGCTCCGGTTCCACACCCAGACGGGCGGCGCGACGCTCACGGCGCAGCAGCCCGAGAACAACATCGTCCGCACCGCGCTCGAGGCGCTCGCGGCGGTGCTCGGCGGCACCCAGTCGCTCCACACCAACTCGTTCGACGAGGCGCTCGCGCTGCCGTCCGAGCGCGCGGCCAAGGTCGCGCTGCGCACCCAGCAGGTGATCGCCTTCGAGACCGGCGTGACCTCGACGCCCGACCCCCTCGCCGGGTCGTGGTTCGTCGAGCGGCTCACCAACGAGATCGAGGAGCGGGCGTGGGCGTACCTCGACACGATCGAGCGGATGGGGGGCGCGGTGGCCGCGATCGAGGCGGGCTTCTACCAGAACGAGATCCACGAGGCGGCGTTCGCCATCCAGCAGGGGATCGAGCGCGGGGACCGCGTGGTGGTCGGCGTGAACCGGTTCGTCGAGGACCAGGAGCCGACGGTCGAGATCCAGCGGGTCTCGGAGGAGGAGGAGGCGCGGCAGGTGGCGCGCCTGCGCGAGCTCCGCGCCCGGCGCGACTCGACGGCCGTGTCGGCCGCCCTGGCCGAGGTGGAGCGGGCCGCCCGCGGCACCGGCAACCTGCTCCCGCCGATGAAGGAGGCGCTCCGGGCGCGCGCGACCCTCGGCGAGGTCTCGGACGTGCTCCGCGGCGTCTTCGGGGAGCACCGGCCCGAGCGCTGACCCGCGGTCGCCCGGCCCCCGCGGGCGGGCCGAACGGCCGGGGGGTCGGCTCGCGCCGTTCCGATAAGCTCGCCCGCATGGACATCACGGTGATCGGCGGAACGGGCGAGGAGGGCTTCGGCCTCACCCTCCGGCTCGCGAAGGCAGGGCAGCACGTCATCATCGGCTCTCGCTCGCAGGAGAAGGGGCAGACCGTGGCCGCGAAGGCCGTGGAGATGCTCGGCGGCGACGCGAAGGTCGACGGGACGACCAACGAGGAGGCCGCCGAGCAGGGCGAGATCGTGTTCGTCACGGTCCCGTACGCGGGCCAGGCGGACATCTACCGGGCCATCAAGGACCACGTGGCCGAGGGCAAGATCGTGGTCGACTGCACGAGCCCGCTCGCGACCGCGGTCGGCGGGCGCGCGTGGCAGGTGATCCGCCCCTGGCACGGGTCGGCCGTGGAGCAGGCCAAGGCCATCCTCAGGCCGAAGGTGAACATGGTCGCGGCGTTTCACACGATCTCGGGAGAGCAGCTGAACGACCTCGAGCGGCCGATGGAGAGCGACGTGCTCGTCTGCGGCAAGGACCCCGAGGCCAAGGCGGCGGTCGGCGACCTGATCGACTCGATCCCCAATCTGCGGTGGGTCGACGCGGGCGACCTGTCGATGGCCCGGCTGGTCGAGACGATGACGGCGATCCTGGTGTCGGTGAACCGCACCTACAAGATCCGCGACGCGGGCTTTCGCGTGACCGGTCGCGAGCGCTGGGGCCGCCCGAGCGCCTGAGCGCGGGCGTCACTCGATGACGACGAGCGTCTGCCCGGCCTGAACCACCTGGCCGGGCTCGATCGGCAGGTCGGAGACCACGCCTTCGCGCGGCGCCGGGATGGCGTTCTCCATCTTCATCGCCTCGAGGATGCAGACGACGTCGCCGGCCTCGACCTGCTGGTCCTTCTCGACGAGGACCCGCAGGATCGTTCCCTGCATCGGCGCCGCCACCACGCTGTGCACCCGCTCGCCGTGATGGGCGGTGTGCCGAGTCGGCGGCTTCGGCGCCACGTCGCGGCGGTGGTCGAAGATCCGGACCGGGACCCGCCGCCCGTCGAGCTCGACGACGATCTCGGCGGGCACCGGCTGGCCGGGCTCGGCGGCCGGCTGAGGCGGCGCCGGGGGCAGCTCGACCCCCCGGAGGGCGCGCTCGAGCCAGGTCGTCGTGTGCGCGCCGGCGCGGAACTCCTCGGTCTGGAGCACCCACTGGTGGAGGGGGATCGTGGTCGGGATCCCCTCGATGCGGAACTCCCCGAGGGCCCGGAGCATGCGGCGGCGGGCTCCCTCGCGGTCGTGGGCGGAGACGACGAGCTTCGCGAACATCGAGTCGTAGTCCGGCGGGACCTCGCGCCCGGCCCGGACGCCCGAGTCCACGCGGACGAAGGGGCCGCCGGGCTCCTCGTAGGTCGTGATCCGTCCCGGCCCCGGCAGGAAGTTGCGCGCCGGGTCCTCCGCGTTGATCCGGCACTGGATCGCGTGCCCGCTCGGCCGGACCGAGGACAGGTCGATCCGCTCGCCGAGCGCCGCCGCGATCTGCAGCGCGACGAGGTCCAGGCCGGTGACCATCTCGGTCACGGTGTGCTCCACCTGCAGGCGCGTGTTCATCTCGAGGAAGTAGAACGAGCCGTCGTCGTCCACGACGAACTCGACGGTCCCGGCGTTGGTGTACGAGGCGGCCTTCGCGAGCGCCATCGCGGCCTCGCCGATCCGCGTCCGCAGGTCCACGTCCACCACGGGCGACGGGGTCTCCTCGATGAGCTTCTGATGGCGCCGCTGGACGGAGCAGTCGCGCTCGCCGAGGAAGAACAGGTTGCCGTGGCGGTCGGCGAAGACCTGCGCCTCGACGTGGTGCGCGTGCTCGATGTAGCGCTCGAGGAACACCTCGGGGCGGCCGAAGTACGCCTGCGCCTCGCGCGTGGCTCGCCGGAGGGCGCCCTCGAGGTCCTCGGGCTTGCGCACCACCTGCATCCCCTTGCCGCCCCCGCCGAAGGCGGCCTTGACGAGCACCGGGTAGCCGATGCGCTCGGCCTCGACCGGCGCCTCGTCGACCGAGACCGGCTCGGGCGTGCCGGGCACGATGGGAACGCCTGCGCGCTCGGCCGCGCGCCGGGCGGCCGACTTGTCGCCCATCATCTCGATCGCGTCGGCCGGAGGGCCGATGAACGTGAACCCCGACTCCTCGACCGCCCTCGCGAAGTGCGCCCGCTCGGACAGGAACCCGTAGCCCGGGTGCACGTGGGTGACCCTCGCCCGGCGCGCGACCTCGAGAATCGCTCCGATCGACAGGTAGGAGTCGGCGGGCAGCGGCGGCCCGAGACGATAGGCGGCGTCGGCGAGCTCCACGTGCAGGGCGTCGCGATCCGCGTCCGAGTACACCGCCACCGACTGGAACCCGAGCTCGCGGATCGTCCGGATGATCCGGACGGCGATCTCTCCTCGGTTGGCGACGAGAATCCTGGTCTTCGGCAACGGCCGCTCCGGGTCGCGATAATCGTGCCCCACCCGACGGGAGTCAAACCTGTGCTGTCCGAACACGACCTGGCCCGCGCGCTCGAACGGATCGGGGTCTCGGCCCCCGTTCGGTTCGACGAGGTTACCCGC
>JAJPHY010000130.1 GCA_021325015.1 Actinomycetota bacterium
CGAGGTACCGGCCCGGACCGCCCCCCTGGTACGCGCTCGGGCCGCGGGGACAGGAGCTTGCTCCCCTTCCCGATCCGCCGCGGCCGCTCGTCCCCGAGGCTGCCCCGAGGCCGGGCTGACCCGTTCCTGGGCGCTCGGCCGCATGCACTGATTTCCGCTCCGTGCTCTCTCAAACTCGATGTGTTACGATATGTCGCGATCGAACGACGACCGAACGGCGAGAATGGGGCGAGAATGGAAGGAGGACGCGATGCATGAGCGTTCGAACCACCGAACCCCGCACCACGAGCACGCGCATCACCATCACGAGGGCGGGCCGCCCTGGGCGCGCCACTGGCGCGGCGGGATGTTTTTCGGTCCACCGTGGGCCGGTGGCCGGCGGGCGCGCAAGGGCGACGTCCGCACGGCGCTTCTCTCGCTGCTTGCCGACCGGTCGATGCACGGGTACGACCTCATCCGGGAGCTCGAGGAGCGCAGCGGCGGCATGTGGCGCCCGAGCCCCGGCTCGATCTACCCGACGCTGCAGATGCTCGAGGACGAGGGGCTCGTGACGAGCCAGGAGCAGGACGGCAAGCGCGTGTACTCCCTCACCGATGCGGGGAAGGAGGAGGTGAGGGTCCGAAGGGAGCGCTCCGGCGGGGCCGAGCCGTGGGAGTGGGGCTCGGTCTCGGAGGCGGCCGAGCAGCTCCGGCAGTCGGCGTTCCAGCTCGGGGCGGCGGTCATGCAGGTCGTGCGGGCCGCGGCCGAGCCCGAGATGAAGCGCGTCGCCGAGATCCTGACCGAGGCCAAGCGGAAGGTCTACGCGGTGCTGGCCGGCGAGGGCTGATATCGGTGTCCTACGGGTCGCACGTGCGTGTGTAGGATGGGTGACGGAGCCACTACCCGCGGGGCTCCGGTTGGAAACGGCGGTCGGCCGAGGGGAGGTCCCGACGGAGTACCCGCACGCGGACGCGCTCTGCCCGAGCGATGTCGCGTGAGTTGAATGGCCTTCGAGTGGTTCGAGCGGTCCTCGGAGGGGATCTTTCGTACCGCTTTGGACGGCACCATCTTGCTGGCGAACCCGGCCCTGGCCAAGATGGCGGGGTTCGACTCCGTTGGTGGTCTTCTCGCCGAGGTGCCGAACGTGTTGGCCCTGTACCGGGATCCGGCGAGAAGGGCCGAGCTCATTCGAGAGATCCTCGAGCAGGGGAGGGTGGACGGATTCGAGATCGAGATGCGTCGGCGCGACGGGTCGGAGATCTGGGTTTCGGTCAACGCCACAGCCGTGCGGGACTCCACCGGTCAGGTGGTCGGCCTGGAGGGTACTGCTACAGATGTGACGGATCGGCGGATGCTCGAGCGCGAGCGTGCTCGCCTGACCTCTGAGTTGATCCGGGCCCTCGAGCTCGAGCGCGCAACCATCGCCAACGATATCCACGACGACCCGGTCCAGGCCATGACTGCGGTGGGGCTGCGACTCCACGCGCTCCGTCGAACCATCGAGGACCCCAAACTCGCGGAGTCCTTTGACCATCTCGAGCGCTCGGTGGCCGACGCGATCCGGCGGCTGCGCCAGCTCATCTTCGATCTGCATCCTTCATCGCTTGACCGGGGCGGGATCGCGATGGCGCTTCGAGAGACGCTCGCGGCTGTGGCGGAGGAAGCCGGGGTCTCGGTCGAGCTCGAGAATGCACTGGACGCCGAGCCCGATGCCGAGACTCGGACGCTGGTGTTTCGGATCGTCCAGGAGGCGCTTTCGAACGTGCGGAAGCACGCGAACGCCCGGCGGATCTCCGTCTCCCTGGCGAGCGAGGGCGGAGGGATCCGCGCGCGGGTGCGCGACGACGGGGTGGGGTTCGATCCAGAGGCCGCGCGGAGCCCCTCGCCCGGTCACCTCGGGCTCGACTCGATGCGCGAGCGTGCGCGAATTGCCGGCGGTTGGTGGCGCGTTACGAGCACCCCCGGCCGGGGGACCAAGGTGGAGTGCTGGATCCCGGTCCGCGCGGCCGAAGGGTGACCAGCGGTCACGGCCGCTGGATTCTTCCGCCCGTCGCCAACACTAGACTCCAAGGCCCTGCGGGCCGAGGGAGGGAAGAACGATGTCGCATGCGGGAATCCTCGAGCGCCTCGCGGAGGGTCCGGTTCTGGGCGACGGTGGCTACCTGCTCGAGCTCGAGAAGCGCGGATACGTGCAGGCCGGACCGTTCACGCCCGAGGTGGCGATCGAGCATCCGGACGCGCTCGCGCAGCTCCACCGCGAGTTCCTTCGAGCCGGTGCGGAGTTCCTGACGACCATGACCTTCTACGCGAGCGACGACAAGCTCGAGACGGTCGGCCTGAAGGACCGGGTGGACGAGATCAACCGGAACGCGGTCGAGGTCGCCAAAGCAGTGGCGGCCGAGGGGGACGCCCTGGTGGCCGGCGACCTCTCGCTCACGTGGGCCTACGAGCCGGACGACCCGTCCTCGCACGACCACGTCCGCGCGCTGTTCGACCGCCAGCTCCAGGACATGCTCGATGCGGGTCCGCCGGACTTCTGGGTAGGGGAGACCTTCAGCTATCTCGGAGAGGCCCTGCTCTTCGTCGAGCGCGCGCGCCGGACCGGCCTGCCGGTCATGGTCACGATGTCGTTCGAGCAGGTCGAGCCGCGGTCCTACGAGGGTGACACGCCGGCCGAGTGCGCGAGGAAGCTCGCCGACGCCGGAGCCGACATCGTCGGCGTCAACTGCCTGAACGGTCCGGACCAGCAGCTCCCGATCGCCGTCCAGATGCGCAAGGCCGTGAGCGGGTACGTGGCCGCCCAGCCCGTCGCGTACCGAACGACCGACGATCGCCCGGACTTCACGGCGTGGGAGGCCTTCCCCTACGCCCTGTCGCCGATGCAGCTCTCGCGGGGCGAGATGGCCGAGTTCGCCCGCAAGGCCCGGGATGCCGGCCTGAACGTGATCGGGTCCTGCTGTGGATCGGTGGCCGAGCACGTGCGCGCGATGGCCAGGGCGCTCGGCAAGCTCCCGATCCAGGAGCGTCCCTGGAAGTCCCCGACCGGCAAGCCGATGTCGGGCTACGAGTACCGCGGCCACACCGAGACGGAGGTCTGAGCGTGGGCGAGCGCCGCGAGTTCGAGGTCGCGGTCGTCGGCCTCGGCGGCCTCGGCAGCAGCGCCTTGTTCCGGGCGGCCGAGCGCGTGGGCTCGGGAGCGCTCGGCCTGGAGCGGTTCGAGCTCGGGCACGAACGGGGCGCCTCGCAGGATCACTCGCGCCTGATCCGTCTCTCCTACCATTCGCCGGCGTACGTCCGGTTCGCCCTCGAGGCGTACGAGGCCTGGGCCGAGGTCGAGGAGCGGGCCGGCGAGCGGCTTCTCCTGCAGACCGGCGGCATCGACCTGTATCCGGAGAACGCGCACGGATGGATGGACGACTACGTGCGCTCGCTCGACGAGGTCGGCGTCGCCTACGAGTGGATGGACGCGGCCGAGGCCAGGCGCCGGTGGCCTCAGTGGCGGCTGTCGGACGACGTCCGCGTGATGTTCCAGGAGCGAACCGGCATCGTGGCGGCGGCGCGCGCGAACGCGGCGCATCGTCGCCTGGCCGAGTCGCTCGGCGCGACGATCCTCGATCGCGCACGGGTGACCGAGATCCGCGAGGCCGGCGGCCTGTACGAGCTCGCGACCGAGCGCGGCACGTTCCGCGCCGAACGGCTGATCCTGACGGCCGATGCCTGGACGAACGAGCTTCTCGAGCAGCTCTGGCGTTCCATCAACCTGACCGTGACGCAGGAGCAGGTCCACTACTACGCGTCGGCCGACGTCGATGCGTTCGCGCCCGAGCGGTTCCCCGTGTGGATCTGGATGGGCGTACCGTCGTTCTACGGGTTTCCCGCGTTCGGGCTTCCGGGGGCCAAGATCGGTTGGGACGTCGGCGGGCAAGAGGTGACCGGCGACACGCGCTCGTTCGAGCCGGACCCCGACTACGCCGCGACGCTGGATGCCTTCATGCGCGAGCACCTGCCGGGGGGCTTCGGCCCGTATCTGCTTCAGAAGACGTGCCTGTACACGATGACGCCGGATCGGGACTTCGTGATCGATCTCGTTCCGGGGCACGAGCGCGCCGCGGTGGGGCAGGGGGCCGCTCACGCGTTCAAGTTCGCGAGCGTCTTCGGCCGCTCGCTCGTGGAGCTCGTCTTCGACGGCAAGACCAGAAGCGACGTCTCCGCCTGGGGCATCGGGCGCGAGACCCTCACGGCCGCCGACCCGGTCAAGATCTTCTACGTCTGACGCGCCCGTCTCCCCGCGTCGTAGGATTCGGCGCCATGGACGATCCCGACCTGCTGCCGGCCGAACGCAAGGTCGTCGAGCGCCTGGGGCATCTCCCGCTGGATTTCCGGGCGATGGCGGTGGTCTCCAACCTGTTCCGGGCCTCGGCCGCGGTCAGGAGGAACATGGAGAGCAAGGTCCTTTCGGCGGATCGCCTGTCGTGGACCTCGTTCGTGGTGCTCTGGGTGCTCTGGGTCTGGGGAGAGATGGAGTCCCGGGACCTGGCCGCGGCGGTGGGCATCAGCCGTCCGACCTCGACCGGCGTGGTGACCACGCTCGAGCGCCGCGGGTTCGTGCAGCGCCGGCGCGCCGACCACGACGCGAGGATGGTGCGCGTGTCCCTCACCTCGGAGGGGCTGCGCAAGATCGAGTCGCTCTTCCCGCGGTTCAACGCGGAGGAGCGCTCGGTCACGGCGCACCTGTCCCCCGAGGACCAGGAGAGCCTGGCGCGTCTGCTGCGCTCGATGCTCCGGGCGGTCGACCGGTCCGAGTAGGCGCGACGTCCGGGTACACCTTTCGGCCGCGAACGCTCCCTCAGCTTGCGGGAGTGTGGACATGAGCCGATGCACGTGAAGCCGGCCCCGGCCCTCGAGGCGCTGTACCGGGAGCACGCCGAGCGGCTCTGGCGCGCGGTGTACGCGTCGACCGGGGACCGGGAGGTGGCGAGCGACGCGGTGGCCGAGGCGTTCGCGCAGTGCCTCCGCCGGGGCGAGGCCGTGCGCTCGCCGAAGTCGTGGCTGTGGACCGCCGCCTTTCGGATCGCCGCCGGCGAGATGCAGCGGCGACGGCGTCCGCTCGAGCTCGAGATCGATCGGGGGTACGAGATGCCGGAGGGCCCGGCGGCGCTGCTCGGAGCGCTCCGGGCGCTTCCGGAACGCCAGCGGACGGCGCTGGTCCTTCACTACTACGAGGGCTACAAGGCCCGGGAGATCGCCCGGATTCTGGGATCGAGCGCGGCCACCGTCCGCGTCCATCTCAGCCGGGGCCGGAAGCGTCTGCGGGACCTGCTGGAGGAGAGCGATGGCTGACCTGAGGAGTGCGTTCGACCGCCTGGACGGCCTGAGGGTTCCCGATCTCCGCGACGACATCGCGCGTCGCGTGGATCGCGAGCCTCGGGTCGTGAGGACCCCGCCCGCGCGGGCGCGTCTTGCAGCGGCGCTGGTGGCGTTCGCGGTCTTTGCAGGTGGGGCCGTCCTCGTGTGGAGGGCCCTCGCTCCAGAGAACCGCACGCCGACGCCGGGGACGGCACCCCTCTACCGCGACCCGGCCGGCTGGAGCATCCGCGCGCCCGTTGGGTGGCGCGTGCACCCGTTCGAGATCGTCGACCGTTCGGACCCCTCGGTCTGGTTCCGGGGGGTTCAGCTCTCGAACGTTGTCCTTCCGAACCCGACGCTTGCCCGAGGTACCGCGCCGCAACCGGACGCCTCCGCCTTCCCCCGGAGCGGAATCGCGGTGATCGTCGCACGGACGTCGGCACGGCCGGGTGGGGACGAGGTTCCGCTCCCGCTCTCGCTGGAGGCGTTCACGCAAGCAAGCGCGCCGGCCGGCGCTCCGGCACGTGAGGTCGCCTACTTCGCCGCGAACGGGTGGACCTTTGCCGCGAGCGTGACGTTCGGCGCCGGCACGTCCCCCGAGGCGGTCGACCGCCTCGTCTCGCGGACGCTCGCGTCGTTTCATCCGGCGCCGGCGCTCGGGGCACCGTGCGCTCCGTCGCAGCTCGCCGGCCGCGTGGCCGCGACCGAGGGTGCCGCGGGGACGCAGTTCGTCACGATCGGGCTTGCGAACGCCTCCTCCACCACCTGCCACCTGGAGGGGGCGCCGAGCGTCGAGGCGCTCGGTCCCTCCGGAACCCCGTTGTCGGTCGAGGTCCGCTCCGGGCTCCCGGAGGGTCCGGCCTTGCAGCCCTCGACCGTCACGCTCGGCCCCGGGGACGAGGCGTCGCTCGTCGTGGCGTTCAGCGACGTGACCGACGGCAATCTTCCGTGTCTGAACCTGGCAGAGATCCGCATCGCCGTCCCCGGCTCGTCGGGCTCGGTCGAGGTGGTCCTGCCGCGGGGTGGTCAGGTCTGCACGCGCGTCCTCTGGGTTGCTCCGTTCGCCGCGTCCGCCGGCGCGGCGTGAGCGGGCCGGCGGCACACGTGCGAGCTCGCCAGCGGTCAGGCGAGCGACAGGCGCAGCGGCATGTGCTTGATGCCGTTGATGAAGTTCGAGCGCAGGCGCTCGACCGGCCCCGTGAGCTCGACGTCCTTGAGCCGGGGCAGGAGCTCCTGGAACATCACGAGGACCTCGAGGCGAGCCAGGTGCATGCCCAGGCACACGTGCGGCCCGCCGCTGCCGAAGGTCATGTGCGGGTTCGGGTCCCGGCCGACGTCGAACCGGTCGGCGTCGGGAAAGACCTCCTCGTCCCGGTTGCCGGAGACGAACCAGACCACGACCTTGTCGCCCTCGCGGATCTGCTTGCCGCCGAGCTCGGTGTCTCGGCGCGCCGTGCGCCGGAAGTGCATCGTCGGCGTTCCCCACCGCAGGATCTCCTCGGTGGCGAGCGGCACCATGCCCGGATCCTCGCGCAGCCTCCGCCACTCGTCTCGGTGTTCCATCAGGGCGAGCATCCCGTGCGAGATCGCGTGCCGGGTGGTTTCGTTGCCGGCCACGATCAGCAGGCAGAAGAAGTTGTCGAACTCGCGCTCGGACAGTCGCTCGCCGTCGATCTCGGCATGAACGAGCTTGGTCACGAGGTCCTCCCGCGGCTCGCGGCGACGCTCGGCCGCGAGCTGGTGCCCGTAGGCCATGAGCTCCACCGCCGCCGGGCTGCGGAACGGCAGCAGCCGGTAGGCGCTCGTGTCCTCCTTGTCGATCACCGCGCGCGAGTACTCGGGATCGGCGTGGGCGATCATGGCGTCGCCGAGCTCGATGCACATCGGAAGGTCCTGCTCGGGCACGCCCATGATGCGGGCGAGCACCCGGATCGGCAGCTCGCGCGAGACCTCCTCGACGAAGTCGATCTCGCCCTTGGGAAGCGCTCGGTCGAGGACGAGGCGCGCTTGCTCGCGCACGAACCCCTCGTACTGGGCAACCGCGCTCCGGGTGAAATGCTTGCTCACGAGCCGGCGAAGCCTCGTGTGTCGTGGGGGGTCCATGTCGATCATCGAGCGCCGTGCCTCGACCTCCTCGGGAGTCTGCTCCTCGAGCGTGACTCCCGAGGCCGAGGAGAACGTCTGCGTGTCCCTGAGGACCTCCTCGATGTCTCGATACCGCGTGACCGCCCAGAAGCCTCGGTTCGGCTCCGGCTCGCCGTGCCACATCACGGGCTCGGACCGCCGGAGCTCGGTGAACCAGTGGTGCGGCACGCGCTCGAGGTAGTTGTCGGGGTTGACCAGGTCGATGTCGGTCGAGATCACGCCGCCCCCCACGTCGGCTCGAGGTCCGAGGTATTTTGCTACCAAACGACCTGGACCGCAAGCGAGCGGCCCCGCCCAACGGTGAGCGCTGTCCGGCTTGCCACCGGCATCGGCCTCACGAGGTGCCGGGCGTCATCTCCTTGAGCCCCCAGGGGAAGTCGTAGGCGGGCATGAGCTCGATGAACGGGTCGGGATCGAACGCCTCGGGCCCGAGGACCCCCGATCCCTTCCACGCCCCGGTCGAGATCAGCTCCCAGGCGATGACCGGGTTCACCGCGGTCTGCCAGACGACCGCCTGGACGCCGTACGTGCGCATACACGTCTCGTTGTCGGCCACCTGGTACAGGTAGACCTCGCGGGGTTTGCCGTCCTTGACGCCCCTCACCCACGTCCCGGCGCAGGTCTTGCCGACCATCCGGTCGCCGAGGTGGGCGGGGTCGGGCAGGCAGGCGGCGACCACGTCGCGGGGGGCGACCTCCACGCCCTTGACGTTCACCTTCTCCGTCGAGTCCAGTCCGAGGAGCTCGATCACCTTGAGCACGTTGATGAACTGCTCGCCCAACCCGTACTTGAACGTCACCCGCTTGCAGTCGATCCATCGAGGCACGAGGAGCACCTCCTCGTGCTCGACGTTCACGCACTCGATCGGGCCGATCCCCTCGGGGAACTCGAAGACCTCGGGCTCGGAGAAGGTCTCGGTCGTGAACCATCCGCGGTCCTTCTCCCAGACGACCGGCGGGTTCAGGCACTCCTCGATCGTGGTCCAGATCGAGAAGTTCGGGGCGAAGGCGTAGCCGCGAACCTCGAGGTTCGCCCCGTCGCGGACCCCGATCTCGTCGATCTCGTCGAACAGATGCTTGGCCGCGTACTTGGCGAACACGTCGGACAGGCCCGGCTCGACACCCATCCCGACCAGCGCGAGCAACCCTCGCTCCTCCCACGCGGGAGCGCGCTCGAACTGGTAGTCGCCGAGCTTGACCCCGGGCACCCGATAGGGATCGGTCGGGTGCCGGCGAGACAGCGTCATCGCCATGTCCATGTAGTTCACGCCCACCTCGAAGGCCGCGTCGAAGATCGCCTCGTTGTAGACGGGGTCGACCGCGTTGTGGATGAGGTCGACTCCGTGCTTTCGGGCCAGCTCGGCCACCTGCGCCCGGTCGCTCGCGTCGACGCGCTCCACCGTGTACGTGGCCGGCGAGCCCAGCTTCTCGTACACCTCACGCGCGCGGTCGAGGTTGTAGTCCGCGAGCACCATGTGCTCGAGCCACGGGCGATCCTTCCCGATGACGGCGATCGCCTCGCCGACGCCTCCCACACCGACCAGCAGAACCTTCATTCGTCTCTCCTCTCCTTTGAGCCCGCCGGATCGACCGCCCTCCTGACGCTCGGGGTCTGGAACTCCCGGATCTCGGTGGTCTCCTCCGTCACCCGGAACTCGTCCGGCAGCATCTCGGTCAGCGATTCCGCGATCTCCGCCCTGCGCCGGAAGTAGTCAGGGTACGCCCTCCGGGCCCACAGCCAGAGCGGAATGCCGAGCAGCAGCATCCCGATGCCGATCACGAGCGCCGGTCCGATCCCCCGGAAGTCACCGAACGCGAACCAGGCCGGCGTGTACGAGTTCGTCGGGTCCCAGTAGTCGAACAGCGACTTCACGAACACCCACAGCAGGGCCGCGAACCCGAGCGTCGGCGCCACACCGACCAGCAGGAAGTTCTTCAGGCTGCCGAACACGTGCTTGCGGAACAAGATGGGGGCCGCGATCGCCGTGATCCCGTAGTAGAAGGCGATGGCGAAGCCCAGACCCGAGATCGTGTCCCACAGGATGTTCTCGCCCCTGTCGACGAGGACCAGGAGCACCCACCACAGGATCGACGCGATGCCGAACCACCAGGTCGACCAGGTCGGGGTGAGGAACCTCGGGTGGATCTTCGCCAGGGCCTTGGGCAGCGCGCCGTGCGCCGCCATCGACAGGGTGGTTCGGGCGGTCGGCAGGATCGTGGTCTGCGTCGAGGCCATCGCCGAGGTGAGCACGGCGATCATGAGGAGCTTGTTCCAGGGGGCGCCCACCATGGTGGTGAGGACGTCGTCGGGGTTGTTCGCCAGGAACCTCGGCCCCTTGTACGCGGTGGTGGCGAAGGCCACGACGACGTACGTGCCGACCAGGACCAGGGTCGAGAGCACGGTGGCCACCCCGGAGGAGCGGCGTCCGTCACGGGTCTCCTCGTTGACGTTGGCGGCGGTGTCCCATCCCCAGTAGATGAACAACGCCAGGAGCACGCCCTGGGACAGCTCCGACAGCGAGAGCTTGAACGGGTTGATCCAGTCCCAGGACAGGGGTGAGGATCCCGGCGGGTGGTTGAGGTAGACCTTGACGATCGCCCAGATCGAGAACCCCACCAGGATGAGGATCTCGGTGGCCAGCAGGACGAACTGCGTGCGGGCCGACAGCTCGATGCCCAGCCAGCAGATCAGGGTCATCGCGAGAATGAACAGGGCGCCCAGTCCGAGGAGCGCCCACGGATCGGACGCCAGCCCGTCCGCGCCGAACAGCGAGTACGTGTAGTAGGCCGCGATCCATGCGAGGCTCGGCATGACGACGATGTCGGCCACGACGACGCCCCAGCCGCCGAGCCATCCGGCGTTCGGCCCCATGGCCCGCGTCACCCACGAGAACGTGGCGCCGCAGTCGGGGTCCACGCGGTTCAGGTAGTAGTACGCGGCCGCCGTGAACAGCATCGGGAAGAACGCGACGAGCATGATCGCCGGCGAGCCGTGCCCGGCCACCGCCGCCACGAGCCCGATCGTGCACGCCGCGCTGTAGGCGGGAGCGGTCGACGCGACTCCGATCACGGTCGCGGACACGACGCCGATCGCACCGCTCTTCAGGCCCTTCTGCCGCGCCTCGGTCTCGGCCACGGCCGCCATAGGTCATCACCCCCCGCGGGCGGGAGCGCCCTCTTGCGGAATCGTCGCCGCGCGGCCGGCCTCCGGGACAGGGTCGGCGGTCCCGCTCCCCAGGGCCGTTCGGGGTGGTGACCGAGGGTCAGCCGGATCGAGCGGAGGGACCGATGGGGTCAGCCGGATCAAGCGGAGGGGTCGACGGGGTCAGGCCGGATCAGAAGAACGGGACGTAGTAGGACAGCTCCCAGGGCGTGACGTCGGTGGTGGTCGGGTCCTCCACGTTCTTCACGTACCGGTCCCACTCGGCGCGCTTGAGGATGCAAAACGCCTCCGAGAGCTCGGGGCCGAACAGCGCGCGGAGCTCCTCGTCGGCCTCGAAGGCCTCCAGCGCCTCCTCCAGCGTGGCCGGGACGCGCACCTGCGTGTTCACCGGGGCGCCGGGCTCCTGCGGGGCCGGCGGGTCGAGCTCGTGCTCGACGCCGAGACGGGCCGCGTGCAGGATCGTGGCCCCGGCGAGGTAGGGGTTGGCGGCGCCGTCGGCCGTGCGGTGCTCCAGGCGGCTGGTCTCGCCGCGTCCGGGCGGCACCCGGACCGTGACCGTGCGGTCGTCGTAACCCCAGTTGGCCCAATAGCCGTTCAGCATGTCCGGCTGGAGCCGCTTGTAGGCGTTCACGTGCGGGGCGAGGAGCGCGGCCATCCCGCGGTGATGGGCCAGCATCCCGGCCAGGCACCGGCGCGCGAGCGTCGACAGTCCGTCCGGCGTGGACGGGTCGTGAAACGCGTTCGAGCCGTCCTCGTTGCGGAAGCTGAGGTTCACGTGCAGCCCGCTTCCGCCGCGGTCGTTGAACGGACGTCCGATGAACGTGGTCCGGTAGCCGTGCTTGAACGCGACCTCGTGGGCGAGCAGCCGGAACAGGAACCCGTCGTCGGTCGCCGCGAGGCAGTCACGGTACTTGATGTTCACCTCGTACTGCGCGGTGTCGTACTCGCTTCCCCAGCTCTCGGCCTCGAACCCGCACGCGAGCGCGGTCTTCACGATCTCGTCCACCACCCCCGTGGGATCGATCGCCGTGCCCGTTCCGTAGACGCGGTGCGACGGCATGTCGACCGAGCGCCAGCCGCCCTCCCCGTCGGGCTCGAGCAGGTAGAACTCGAACTCGTAGGCGAGCTGGGGCGTGAGTCCGCGGTCCTCCCACCAGCCCATCGCCTCGCGAAGCGCATGGCGCGGATCCCAGGGCGCCGGCCGGCCTCGGTACTCCGCGTCCCCGAGCCCGACGACCGTCCCGTCCTCCCAGCCGGGACGGAGCGATTCACGATCCAGGTGCACCTCGAAGTCGGGCAGGCCGACGTCGAACTGGGTGTTCGGCACCGGGAGGATCTCCTTGTCGAAGGTGAGCGGATAGACGCCGATGCAGAACGCCGCGGTGCCGGACCAGTCGCCGAGCAGGTACTTGCCCCGCTCCAGGCCGTGGATGTCGGGGTACAGGAGACGGAGCCGCGTGCCCTTGGTTTCCATCTGCGCTCCTTCGGTGCCGAACGGTCGAGCACGGAGGATAGCCCAGGCGCTGGTTCCTGGGAACGGCCGGCCCGCTGGCGAGCGGGCGCGGCTGGCGAAAACCGCTCCGTGTTCGTAGATTGCTGTGCCCGGGATGCCCAGACGACCGGTTCGACGCGACCCTCGGGCTCAGAATCGAGCGATCGGGGTCGCTGCCTGCGCCCTGGTGGTTGCCCCGCTCCTGCTCTGGGGGGTCGGACGGGCCTTGGAGCCCGGCACCCGCCCGATCACGCTGAAGGTGCTCGCCCCAAGGCGGTCGACGCCGGTGCCGGCCGAGATGAGCAGGTCCAGGGCCGGCGGCGCGGACGTGTCGTTCCTGCTGAGCGCCGACGCCACCGCCCAGGGCCTGGCCCTGCCGCCCCACGTCGGCCCGGCCGGCGCCCAGCCTGGGGTGTTCCTCGGCGGGGAGCCGACGGACGTGCTCTTCCACAAGCGGCAGCCCTCGGGCGACCGGATCACGTTCGTCGTGCCGAGGAGCGTCCGGGACGTGCCCGTCACCGTTCAGCTCGGGGGCAGCGTCACCCCCGCCGGCATCGCCGCCGCGCTCGCCGGCGCGCTCGCGGCCCTCGTGGCCGGGCGGTGGGTTCGGGCTCGAGGCTCCTGGCGATCGGTCCTCGGCGTCCTGGTGGCGGGAATTTCCGCAGGAGCCGTCACCCTCCCGGCCGTGGATCGGACGCCGTGGTCGTGGCAGGGAGCGCTCGCGCTCACGGTGGGGGCCACGCTCTTCGGGTACGTGGGCCTTGGCGTGGACGCGCGCGCCTGCTCGCTCGCCGGGATCGCGGCCGGGCTGATCGCGGGCGCGACGCACCCGAGCGCGCTCCCGTTCGTCGTGCTCTGGTGGTGCGCGTTCGGGCTCGCCGCCGCCGGGATCCTCCGGCCGCTCGCGCTGCCCCGCGACCTCGCGCCCCGGGACGCGGCCGCGCTCGCCGTGGGCCTCGCCGCCGCGACGACGACGGCCGCCGCCGCCGGGTTCGCGCTGCTCGCGGTGCTCGGCAGGGTGCCGCCGCAGCCCGGCGCGCTCCTCGCGGTGGACTGTCCCTCGGTCGCCATTCGGTGCCGACCGACCGGATGGACGAGCGTCCCGCTCGGCCTCGTCGGGGGCGTCCTGGCGTCCGTGGCCTGGACCTTCCGGCGCACTCGCCCGCAACGTGAGGCCCGCCGGCGGGGACGCCGCAACTGGTCCTCGGGCCGCCGCCTGCGGGTGGCCTGAGCCCCGGAAGACCCTCGCGAGCCGCCCGAGCTGCCGACGACGCTCAGGCCCGGCGCGGGGGCCGGACGCCCCGGAACTCCCAGTCCCCGCCGAACGCGGTCGAAATCACCTCTTCGGAGGCCGAGGGCTGGGCGCCGACGTCCTCGCGGATCGGAACCTCGCCCTCGACGATGCGGTTGCGGAGCACGCCGAGCCCCTCCACCTCGACCTCGACGACGTCGCCGGGCTCGACGGGCCGGGAGTTGGCCGGCGTGCCCGAGAGGATGACGTCGCCCGGCACCAGCGTGATCGTCCGCGCGATGTCGGCGACGAGGTAGTGCATGTCCCAGACCATCTCGTCGGTGGTGCCGTCCTGGCGGACCTCGCCGTTCACGTACGTCCGGATGCGCTTGCCGTGAAAGTCCCAGTCGTCCACGAGGCCGGGACCGAGCGGGCAGAGCGTGTCGGAGCCCTTCACGCGCAACATCGATCCGGCATCGGTGTCGCGGAAGTCGTGCAGGCCGAAGTCGTTCGCGATGGTGAAGCCCGCGATGAACTCGGCCGCCTGGTCCGGCGCGATGTGGCGGCACTCGCGCCCGATGACGATCGCGATCTCGCCCTCGTAGTTGAGGTACCGGCACCGCGGCGGCCGGACCACGTCGCCTTCGTGCGCGTTCAACGCGCTCACCGGCTTGTGGAAGTACGTCGGCGCCGGCGGGAGTGTCGCCAGGAACTCCTTCACCCGGCTCTCGTAGTTGAGGTGGATGCAGATGATCTTCGACGGCTCGCACGGAGGCAGGTGGACGGCCTCCGAGGCCGGGACCCGCCGGCCGTCGGGCGCCACGAGGTCCTCGCCCTCGCGGACGACGGTGGTCGGCAGGCCGTCGAGCAGGATCCGCCGGGTCTCCACGGTGCGTCAGTATGCCAGCGACGGCGGTCCGGGATCCCCGGCCCCACCGAAGACATCAGCGGGGGGCATCGGCTTCTCGAACCAGGCGACGTCCCAGGAGCGTCCGAACTTGCGCCCCTGCTCGTCGAAGCGACCGGCGGGGTGGAACCCGAACCGCAGGTGAAGCGCAACAGATGCCGGGTTCGGAAGCGCGGTGCCCGCGTAGGCGCGACGGACGCCCTCGAGCTGGCACCCCCGGCGGTTACCGCCGGGTAACGGTTCGGCGCGTCGCCCACCGCGTAGGATGCAGCGCATGGCAGAGCTGAAGGGGTTCATGCCGCCGCTCTCGCCCGAAGGGCGCGCCTCGGTGGTGCCGGGACCGCCGTGGCACTACTCCGGGGACCTCCTGACGATCGAGTACCGGGCCGCTCCCGGTTCGGTGGCCCGCTGGCTCCCCGAGCCGGTGGAGCCCGTCGACGAGGACCCCGATGCGGTGGCGGTGATCTTCGCCGACTGGCAGTCGTGCTCGGATTCGTTCGAGGAGCTGCTCGACCCGGTCCGCTCCCAGTACAAGGAGTGCTTCTTCGTCGTGCGCTGCCGGTACCGCGGCGAACGCTACTCGCGGTGCATCGCGATCTGGGTCGACAAGGACTTCGCCCTGGCTCGCGGCTGGCATCAGGGCTACCCGAAGAAGCTCGGCTCGATCTGGATGACGCGGCCGGTGCGCTTCGGGAAGGCGGGGCCGAGGCTCGAGCCCGGCGGGCGCTTCGGCGCGAGCGTGTCGGTCCACGACCGGCGCATCGTCCAGGCGCGGTTCACGATCACGGGGCCGTCGGAGACCAACGGGTTCGTGAACGCGCTGGCGATGCTGCACAACCGCTACGTTCCCTCGATCGAGCCGGGCGGGACGCCGTCGATGGACGAGCTGGTCACGATGAAAAGCGTCGACTGGGAGGGATCGGAGATCTGGACGGGGGAGGCCGAGCTCGAGCTGTTCGACTCGCCCGTGGAAGAGCTCTCGAGCCTCGCGCCCGTGGAGGTGATCGGCGCGTACTACCGAAGCGTCGGTGTGTCGTGGGTCGGCGGCAGCGTCCTGCGCCGCTCCGGCACCTGAGATTGGGGGAACGCGATGGCGATGGTGATCACGATGCTGGACGCAGAGGTCGCGCCGGAGCGCGCCGGAGCCCTCGAGGACGCCTTCGCGCGTGAGACGGGCGGACCGACACCCCCCGGCCTGGTCCGCTCGTTCCTCCTGCGCGGACGCACCTGGCGGATCGTGACCTTGTGGGAGAGCCGCGAGGCGCTCGAGGCGATGCGCGCGTCGGAGGAGACGCCGGCCGGCGTGCGCATGTTCCATGAGGCCGGAGCCGAGCCCACCCTGTCGGTGTTCGAGGTTGTGAGAGAGGTCTCCATCGGCTGAGCGCGCGGGGGGCCCGCGTGATTGCGGTAGCCTCGAAGCCCCATGAGGCTTGTGCGCTTTCGCTTCGGCGACCGCATCGCGACCGGTGCCGTGGAGGCCGGCTCCGACACGATCCGGGTCCTGGCCGGGACCTTCTTCGAGAACCCGGTGCCGACGGGGGAGGAGGTTCCGCTCGACGACGTGCGGCTGCTCGCGCCGGTCCTGCCCTCGAAGGTCGTGGGGGTCGGCCGCAACTACCCGCCCACGCGACCGAGCTCGGCAACGAGGTGCCGGAGGAGCCGCTCGTGTTCCTCAAGCCGTCGACCTCGGTCTCGGGCCCCGGCGACCCGATCCCGCTCCCGCCGATCAGCGGGCGGGTCGACTACGAGGGCGAGCTCGCCGGCGTGGTGGGCCGGATCGCGCGCGACGTCCGGGCCGAGGAGGCGCATCGCTGGGTCCTCGGGTACGCGTGCGCGAACGACGTGACGCTCCGCGACCTGCAGGAGCGGGACGGGCAGTGGACTCGCGCGAAAGGCTTCGACGGCTCGTGTCCCCTCGGACCGTGGATCGAGACCGAGCTCGATCCGAACGACGTCCGTATCGAAACCCGCGTGAACGGCGAGACCCGCCAGCACGCAACCACCGCGGAGATGGCCTTCGGCGTCGCGACGCTGATCGAGTTCGTCACGAGCTTCATGACGCTCTTGCCCGGGGACGTCGTCCTCACCGGCACACCCGAGGGCGTGGGTCCCCTCTCGCCCGGGGATCGGGTCGAGGTCGAGGTCGAGGGGATCGGGGTGCTGGCCAACCCGGTGGTGGGCCGGTGAGCGCCGTCCGCACGCGGTTCGCGCCGGCGCCTTCGGGCTCGCTCCACGTCGGGAACGTCCGGACCGGGCTGTTCAGCTGGGCGTTCGCTCGGCACCACGGCGGGCAGTTCATCCTGCGGGTCGAGGACACCGACGCGAGCCGCGTAACCGAGGAGGCAGTGCACGGGGTCATCGAGTCGCTGCGGTGGTTGGGCATCGACTGGGACGAGGGGCCGGACGTCGGAGGCCCGCACGGCCCGTACCGGCAGTCGCAGCGGACCGAGATCTACCACGGGGTCTCCGAGCGCCTGGTGGCTGAGGGGAAGGCCTACCGCTGCTACTGCACGCCTCAGGAGCTCGAGGAGCGACGGAGGGCCGCGATGGCGCGGGGCGAGCCCTCGGGCTACGACGGTCGATGCCGCCGCCTCACCGCAGGCGAGCGCGCCGCGTTCGAGGCCGAGGGACGCCCGTTCGCGCTGCGGTTCGCGATGCCCGCGCGAGAGTTCGTCGTCGACGATCTCGTCAAGGGCGAGGTCCGCTACGCGCCGGGAACGCTCACCGACTTCGTGGTCCTGCGCTCGGACGGCTCGCCGACCTTCCTGCTCGCCGTGGCCGTCGACGACCTGCTGATGGGCGTCACCCACGTGATCCGCGGGGACGACCTGCTGGACTCGGCGGCGCGGAACGCGGCCGTGATCGAGGCGCTCGGGGGCACCCCGCCCCGGTACGCGCACGTGCCGCAGGTGCTGGGAAGCGACGGACGGCCGCTCTCGAAGCGGCACGGGTCGACCTCGGTCGAGTCCTTCCGCGAGCGGGGGATCGTGCCCGAGGCCCTGATGAACTACCTCGCCCTGCTCGGCTGGTCCAAGGACGCCGAGACCACGTTCCTGTCGCGGGACGAGCTGATCGAGTCCTTCGACATCGCGCGGGTCTCGAGCAACCCCGCGGCGTTCGACGTCAAGAAGCTCGAGTGGATGAACAACCACTACATCCAGCGGCTCGATGACGACGACCTGGCCGCCAGGTGCATGCACTTCTTCAGCGAGGCGGGGCTCCTGCCGGAGCCGAAGGTGCTTCGAGCGGCCATGCCCCTGGTCAAGGAGCGGATGACCACGCTCAGAGAATCGGTCGAGCTGCTCCGGTTCCTGTTCACCGACGACATCGAGCCGAACGAGCGCGCCCGCGCGCTGATCCAGCAGGCGGGACCGGCGTACCTGCGGAGCGTGGCCGACGCGCTCGAGGCGGTCGAGCCCTGGACCGTCGAGCGGATCCAGGAGGCCCTGGACCGGGCAAGCGCCGCCTCCGGTCGCTCGCGCAAGGAGGGGTGGCAGCCGGTCCGCGCCGCGACGACGGGCTCGAACGTCTCGCCCCCGCTCCCCGAGTCCCTGGCGCTCCTCGGCAGGGAGCGGACGGTGGAGCGGCTCCGCGCCGCGGCCGCGCCCAGCTAGTCTGTCACGGACTCGTTGCGGGGCCGCGCGCGGTTCCGCGTCGGCGCCCCCCGCTTCTCGGGCCGGCGGTTCCCGCCGACGCGCTGCTTGCCGTTCCCCGCGGTTGCGGCCAGCGTGTTCCGGAGCGCCGCGGCGGCGATCTCGGGCGGGACTGTGTTGATGCTCATCGCCGAGCCCATCTCGAAGCCGGCCTGGGTCGAGAGCCTCGGGATGATCTTCATGTGCCAGTGGAAGACGATCTCGTGCCCGTTCGTCGGGGCCGAGTAGACGACCAGGTTGAAGTCCGGGTCCCCGCACGTGCGCCGGAGCGCGTCGAGCGTCCGGATCAGCACGCAGGCGAGGTCGCCCACGTCCTCGTCTGCCAGGTCGTGGAACGAGCCCTGGTGGAACGTCGGCGCGATCCACGTCTCGAACGGGGAGGCGGCGGCGAAGGGCTCGAACGCCAGGAACTTGCCGCATTCGTCGACGACGCGGGCCCCGGCCGAGCGCTCGGCGGCGATCACGTCGTCGTACACGCAGATCCCGTTCTCGTCGTAGTAGCGGGTGGCCACGTCCAGGCGCCGAAGGAGTCGGGGCAAGAACACCGGGGTGCCGACCACCTGGGAGTGCGGGTGGACGAGCGAGGTGCCGGCGAGCGGGCCGAAGTTCTTGAACACGACGACCGCCCGGATGTGCGGCAGGGCGAGCAGGTCACGGCAGCGTCTGCGCCAGACGTCGATGACGCGCCCCACCTGGTCCTGCGTCATCGTGTCCAGCCGGGCGTCGTGCAGGGGCGACTCGATCACCACCTCGTGGCTGCCGACGCCGCGCATCTCGCGGAACGGAGAGGCTCCCGAGCGGGCGATCGAACCCCCGCCGGAGAGCGCCGCGTACAGGTTCGGGACCACCCGCACCTGCCACGGGCCGTCCGCGGGCTCGCGGAGGATCTCGGGCGGGGTCTGGTCCTCGTTGCCGGGGCAGAAGGGGCAGAGGGCGTCGAAGCTCGGCACCTCGGGGCGGTGGGCCGCGGGCGGCTCGTGGGGACGGTCGCTCCGAAGCGGCGCGAGGATCACCCACTGGCGGGTGGTCGGATCCTGTCTGAGCGTGGACACGATCTTGTCAACGCTACCGGACGTCGGCGCGAGCGCAACGAACCGGGGGTCACTTCCCGGTGGAATCCAGATCTACCGGTGGGTCGCCCGCCAGGTTCCCTCGGCGTGGCCGCGCCCGCACGAGCCGTGGTAGTCGGCGCTGAAGGTGCCTCTGGCCCGCCGTGGCGAGGCGAACGCTCCCTTCACGACGGCGATCGACGGCCCGTGCGCCAGCTTGGCCCGGAAGGTGTCGGCGGCGCTGATCGGGACGCGAAGCCGCGTGCCGATGAGCGAGATCCGCACGTCGCAGGTCTCGGCCCGGATGTCGGCCGTGATCCGAAGCGCCACCACCGAGCGGTGCCCGTCGACGCGGAACCCGACGCGATCCCGCTGCGAGGTGCGGCCGCCCCACCGGCCGCGGAGCGCGCTCGGCGAGGCGGACGAGGCGGACGCCAGGAGGACCACGAGGGCGAGGGTCGAGGCCACTACACGGGCGAGCGGCGTCCTTCGGTCACGGCCTCGCCTCGACATGTCCACCGTTCTCCTCGCGTGCGGACCGGCTCAGGAGGATCGTAAGCCGAGTTCGGGGATCGCGATGGGTCCGTTGCCGAGCGGGTCTCGTCTCGCAGAACGACAGATCGCGCGGAGGATCGTGGCTTCTGGGTGGAGGTGGCCTCCTCAGGGGGCGAAGACTCGCTTGGGCCCCTCCTCGAGATAGATGTCGATCGGTGCGTCGGTCATCGCGTCCTCGATCGTCGCAGGACCGCTCACTCCGCGGAGCCGCGGAACTCGAGTGTGTAGGTCCAGCGGACCGGATCGGCCTGGTGGTCGAAGCTCACGAGCCTTCCCGTCTCACCCCCCGGCAGGAGCAGCGGGAGGCCCAGATGGCTCTCGTCCGGCCAGAGCTCGCTGCGGACTCCCCGGTTCGTGTCGACGAGGGTGATCGGCAGGTCGTCGGTTCGTTCGAGCGGGCCGAGCCAGTCCCGCGCGCCGTCCAGACGAACGCGCAGGAACCGCGGGACCCCATGGAGCAAGAGCAGCTCCCGCGGCCGCTTCCAGGCCTTCCCGAAGAAGCGCCACCGATCCCCGTCCTTCGAGGTCTCGACGATCCAGCACTCGTTGCCGTCGCGGTTGACCCGAGCGCCCCCGGTCTCCGGCATGTCCCCCACCCCCCTCGCCAATTCGACCCGCAACCGACGATCACGTCAACGCCGGAGCGGCCTTCCCGATTCGCTCCGCGTGGTGCCGTCGAACGGCGGGGAGGGTTGCTGGCCGTGATCGGCGGCACGCGATCGGTCCGGAGATGAGCCAGCTCCTCTCCCGACTCGGCTCGCGCGTGACGATCGTCGAGGTCCGGGACCGGCTCGCGCCGTTCGCGGAGCCTGAGCTGGATGGATCACGAGCGTCGTGCCGCGGGGGACGTGGCCGGGCGCCCCAGTTCGTCTGCCTCCCTGCGCCTCGGCGATCTCCTTCACGGTCCAGCCCTCCACGTCGTGGAGCACCACGGCCGAGCGGTAGATGAACGGCAGCCGCACCAAGGCGTCCTCCAGCTCCTCGCGGCTTTCGGCACGCTCGGCGACGGCAGCCGCATCGACCGTGTAGGCATCGTCCTGCCACTTGGCCTCGACGTCGCCTACCAGCACCTCGCGCTCGGGCCGACGGGCGCGGTCGACGGCCAGGTTGTGGAGGATGCGGTGCAGCCAGGTCCCCACCGACGCCTCGCCTCGGAACGTCCCGCGTCCCTCGAAGGCGCGCAGGAACGTCTCCTGGACGAGGTCCTCCGTGGCGTACGGGTCGCGGGTGAGCGCGAGGGCGAACCTGTACAGAGACGGTGTCTGCTCGGAGACGAGGACCTCGAAGCGTCCCGCCTCCAGGTCCTCGCTCCGATCCTCGCGCGCATCCGCCACGTCGAGGTCCATCCTAGGCGTGGACGGCCCTCCGTCGCCCGGTGGTGTCGATCCCCAGCAGGGCGTACAGGGGGCAGAACCCCACCGCTGCCGTTACCAGCATGATCCCGGCAACGACCAGGGCGACGATCGCCCACACGCCGGTCCATCCGGCGAGCCCCGCCCACACGATCGCGACCGGCGCGACGACGAAGGCCCGGATCAGCCGGTCGACCGTTCCCACGTTTCGCTTCATCTTGGCCTCCTTCCGATCTCGTCCTCATGGACGGGTGAAGGCCGACGAGGGATACATGCGAGCCGGCGGCACGCCGTCAAGTCCTGCGGGTCGCGAGCGCCCGCGGCTCGCTCCACCGGAAGGCACGGCGATGGATCCGCCGGTCGCGGTCCGGGCGGCGGACCGCCAGCGGCCGAGGGCGGCCGTGGGTGCGGAAGAAGGACCGCTTCACCAGCTCGGCGAGCGTCAGGTAGCAGGCAACCATGAGGACGAGGACCAGATAGAAGAGCGGGGAGAGGCGGCCGAAGCCGAGGAGGCTGGCGAGGGGCGAAACCGGCAGCACCGCTCCGATCGCCGCGGTCACCAGGCTCGCGATCAACAGCGGCCGGCTCGGGCGGCTCCGGAAGAACGGAACCCGGCGCGTTCGGATCACGAAGATCACAAGGGTCTGGGTGCAGATCGACTCCACGAACCACCCGGAGCGGAACGTACCCGGCCCGGCGTGGAACACGCCGAGCATCAGCGCGAACGTCACGAAGTCGAAGAGCGAGCTGGCCGGCCCGAACACCAGCATGAACCGCTCGATGAACCGGATGTCCCATCTGGAGGGGCGTTCGAGCTGCTCCTCGTCAACCTCGTCGGTGGGGATGGTCATCTCGCCCGCGTCGTAGAGCAGGTTGTTCAGCAGGATCTGTGACGGCAGCATCGGCAGGAACGGCAGGAACGCCGAGGCCGCCGCCGCCGAGAACATGTTCCCGAAGTTGGACGACGTGCCCATCAGCACGTACTTGATCGTGTTCGAGAAGATCCGCCGTCCCTCCACAACCCCGTCCGCCAGGACCCCGAGGTCCTTCTCCAGCAACACGACGTCGGCGGCGTCCTTGGCCACGTCCACCGCCGAGTCCACCGAGATGCCGACGTCCGCTTCGTGCAGGGCCAGCGCGTCGTTCACCCCGTCGCCCAGAAACCCGACGTCATGCCCGCTCTGGCGCTGCAGCCGGATGATCCTGGCCTTCTGCTCGGGGCTCACCCGGGCGAAGATCGTGACCTCCGGAAGACGGTCGACGAGGGCTGCGTCGTCCATGCCGTCGAGCTCGGATCCGGTCAGCGTCCCTCCCGAGGCGAGGCCGAGATCGACGCACACCTTCTCGGCGACCGTGGCGTTGTCGCCGGTGACGACCTTGACCTCGATGCCGAGCCGGGCAAGACGCTCGAGCGAATCCCCGGCCGTGGGTTTGGGTGGATCGACGAACGCGAGGAAGCCGGCCAGCTCGAGATCGTGCTCTGCCTCCGGGCCGATCGCCCCCAGGCCGGGCGCCGGCCGGGTCGCCACCGCTACGACGCGACGGCCATCGGCGAACTCGGCCTGAAGGTATTCCTCGGCCTCGGGAGGGACCGCCGCGCACCGCGCGAACACGCTCTCCGGCGCCCCCTTGGTGACGATCAGCCGATGCCCGGTCGGATCCTCTACCAGCACAGTGGTCATGCGCCGGCCGTGATCGAAGGGCAGGATGGCAAGCTGCCGGTACCCGTCGACGGGGAGCTCGATCGAGGATGGGGCGTCCCACAGGGCGCGGTCGAGCTGGTTCCCGCCGACCGCACCCCTCGGCCCCGGGGTGGCCTCGTTGCAGAGCAGCCCGAGGCGCAGCACGCGGTCCGATTCCCGGCCGGAGGGGTCGGTGGCTCGCCGGAAGGTGATCCTGCCCTCGGTGAGGGTCCCGGTCTTGTCGGTGAACAAGACCTCGACGTTGCCGAGGTCCTCGATCCCGACCAGACGCTTGACGAGAACCTTGCGGCGGGCCAGGCGCCTGGATCCCGTGGCCAGGCTGGTGGTGACGACCGCCGGCAGCAGCTGCGGCGTGATCCCGACGGCGATCGCCAGCGAGAACAAGAGCGCGTCGATCACCGGGCGCCGGAGCAGGAGGTTCACGACGAAGATCGAGCCGGTGAGCACCGCGGCGACCCTTGCGAGCAGGCCCGAGAAGCGTCTCAACCCCAATTGGAAGGCGGTCTCGGGTTGGCGCTCACCGAGGCCCAGGGCGATGGCCCCGAACGCGGTACGGCCCCCGGTTGCCACCACCACACCTTGCCCGGCGCCCTCCCGGACGGTGGTTCCCATGAACGCGCAGGACGAGAGCTCGGCGACGGCCGATCCCGGAGCGACTGGGTCGACGGACTTTGCGACCGGCTCGGCCTCTCCGGTGAGGACGGCCTCATCGCACTCGAGGTCGGTGGCCTCGATCAGGCGGACGTCGGCCGGCACGATCATCCCGAGCTGCAGACGGACGATGTCGCCCGGGACCAGATCCGTCACGTCGACATCGGACCACCGGCCGTCCCGCAGGGCGGGAACGTCGTGTCGGATCTGCTCGTGCAGGGCCTCCACCGCCCGCTCCGCTCGGTACTCGTTGACGAAGCCGAGCCCCACGCTGATGGCAAGAATCGTCCCGATGATCGCCGCGTCGGTGCGCTGACCGAGGGCCGCGGAGACGAGCGCGGTAACGAGCAGGAGAACCAGGAGGGCGCTCCGGAGCTGTCGCGCCAGCACGGCGAGCGCTCGCGCGTGGTGGCTCCGGACGGCGTTCGGCCCCACGCGATGGAGCCGGCGGGCCGCTTCGGTGCCCGCGAGTCCTCTCGGGGTCGTGGAGAGGCGCTCGAGCACCGCGTCGACCGGGAGCGACGCGGCCTCGGGCATGGACGGCGCCTCCGGCCCGAGGATCCCGGCCTCGTCGACGCCCCTTGCCGCGCTCGATCCCATCGTTGTCACGATTCTGAGGCCCCGTTGCACGGTTTGTTGGGAAACGGCCGGTCGGTTCGGGTGGCGACGACCTCGACAACACCGATCCGCAACGGGCTAAGCGTCCCGATGTAGGTCCCTGAGGCTCACCTCGGGTTGTCGGTGATGATGTGCTCCCCCGGCTTCCCCGTCCAGCTTCTCAACGGCGAGGTCAGCCGGGC
>JAJPHY010000081.1 GCA_021325015.1 Actinomycetota bacterium
GGAGCCACCGACCGGTGACGCGCTCGGGTCCGCCTGGGTCAACGGCGGGTGCACGGTCACCCTAGACTTCTTCCCGCGCCTCTTCCCCGGGCGGGACGAACGGGGCGCGTCCGAGGGGTGAGCGTGGCGGAAGAGCGACAGTACCAGTCCCTGTATCGAAAGTACCGGCCGCAGGGGCCCCAGGAGGTCCTCGGCCAGGAGCACGTCGTTCGCGCGCTCATGGGCGCCGTCCGGGAGGGGCGCCTGGCCCACGCCTTCCTGTTCTGCGGCCCGCGAGGGACCGGCAAGACCTCCACCGCCCGGATCCTGGCCAAGATGGTCAACTGTGAGCGGGGGCCCACGCCCGAGCCGTGCGGGACGTGCGACCAGTGCGTCTCGATCCGCGAGGGGGCGCACCGCGACGTGGTCGAGATCGACGCCGCCTCCCACGGCGGGGTCGAGGACGCCCGGGACCTCCGTGAGAAGGCGCCGACCGCTCCGGTCCAGGGACGCGAGAAGGTCTACATCATCGACGAGGCCCAGCGGCTGTCGCGCGAGGCGTTCGACGCGCTGCTGAAGGTCTTCGAGGAGCCGCCGCCGGGCGTGCGGTTCGTGCTCGCGACCACCGAGCCGCACAAGATGCCGGCCACCATCATCGGCCGCTGCCAGCGGTTCGATTTCCATCGCGGATCGACCGACGTCGTCTCCGCGCACCTCCTGCGGGTGGCGAAGGAGGAGGGGATCGGCCTGACCGAGCCGGCCGCCGAGGCGATGGCCAGGCAGGCCGGTGGGTCCTTCCGCGACGCGCTGTCGCTGCTCGACCAGGCCTCGGTGCTCGGAGCCGGTGAGGTCGACGAGCGCGTGGTCGAGTCGCTGATCGGCGCCGGGCGCTCCGGCGTCCAGTACGCGCTCGCCGACGCGGTCTCGCTCGGCGACGCCCGCTCGGTCTTCGAGATCGTGGACCGCGTGGTCCGTGAGGGCAACGACGTGCGGCACGTGACCTCGGAGACGCTCACGCACTTCCGCGACCTCCTGCTCGCAAAGGCGGCGCCCGAGCAGGCCGATCTCCTCGACGTCACCGAGGACCAGGCCGAACGGCTGCGCGCGCAGGCGGCCAAGTTCTCCTCCGCCGAGCTCACGCGGGTGATCTCGCTGCTGCTCGCCGCGCAGACCGACATGCGCTGGACGACGTCGCCGCGCCTCACCCTCGAGCTCGCGCTCATCCGGGCGACCCTGCCCGAGACCGACGCGCAGCCACAGGCCCTGCTGTCCCGGATCGAGCGCCTGGAGCGCCTGGCCGGCATCGACCTCACGCGCACGGCTGCAGGGGGTGCGGCCCCGGCCGAGACCACGTCTCTCAGGCCCGCCGAGCCGAGCGGGAGCGCGGCGAGGAGCGCCCCGAGGACGGAGCGGGCGGGGGCGAAGCGACCCTCTGAGCCCACGTCGGAGCGACCCTCTGAGCCCACGTCGGGAGGAAGACCGTCGAGGCGTGCGAAGCCGCAGGGCACCGAAGCGAGCGGCGAAGCGGGTCCGGAGCCCCCGCCCGCTCCGCGGTCCACGGAGCAATCGGCGGAGCCGGTGCTCGGCGCGGGGACCGCGGCCGTCGACGTGGCGATGATCCGCCGCTCGTGGCCGACGCTCATCCAGCACCTGCGCTCGAACGGCAAGGCCGTGCTCCCGTCGTTCCTCGAGCTCGCGACCCCGGCGGCCTTCGACGGGCGGACGCTCGAGCTGGTGTTCCCGCCGGACAGCAAGCTCGGGGTGGGCAAGGTCGGCGAGCGCGAGCACGAGCTGCGCGCGGCGCTCCAGGAGCTGTTCGGGATCTCGCCGAGGATATCCTGCTCGGTCCGCGAGGCCGTGGCCGGCGCGCCCGAGACCGTGGAGGACGACCCGCCGCTGTCGGAGGAGGAGGCGCTCGCCCGCCTGACCGCCGAGCTCGGCGCGCAGCCGAGCGGAGAGCGCGAGACCTGAGGTGTACGAGGGACCGATCCAGGACCTGATCGACGAGCTCTCCCGGCTGCCCGGGATAGGCCCGAAATCGGCGCAACGCCTCGCCTTCCACCTCGTGAAGGCCCCGGCCGAGGAGGCCAAGCGCCTGGCCGAGGCCATCCTGCAGGCCAAGGAGCGGATCTTCTTCTGCAAGGAGTGCGGTAACGTGGCCGAGGGGGACCTCTGCCGGATCTGCCGCGACGAGAGTCGGGACCGCACCGTGCTCTGCGTCGTCGAGGAGCCGAAGGACGCCGCGACGATCGAGCGCGCCGGCGTCGTCCGGGGCCGGTACCACGTGCTGGGCGGCGCGATCTCGCCGCTCGACGGGATCGGGCCGGACGACCTTCGGGTGCAGGAGCTGCTCGAGCGCGTGGAGCGCGAGGGCGTGAGCGAGGTCATCATCGCCACCAACCCCAACCTGGAGGGGAACGCGACCGCGATGTACGTCGCGGCGCTCCTCAAGCCGGTCGGGGTCAAGGTCACGAGGCTCGCGAGCGGCCTGCCGGTCGGCGGCGACCTCGAGTACGCGGACGAGGTCACGCTCTCCCAGGCGCTCGAGGGACGGAGGGAGATGTAGGTGGTCGACCGGGCGGCGCTCGAGGAGTTCCCACGGCAGCTCGCCCGGACCCGGCGCTTCTCGCTCGGGATCCCAAGAGGCTTCCGCGTCTCGCCCGACGGCGAGCGAGTGGTGTTCCTTCGCACGCGCGCCGGCGACGATCCGGTCTCGTGCCTGTGGTCGTTCGACCTGACGAGCTCGACCGAGCGGTGCCTGGTCGACCCGCGCGAGCTCGCCTCGTTGCGGGACGAGCCCGAGCTCACCGAGGCCGAGCGCGCGCGCCGCGAGCGGGCCCGGGAGCACGCCGAGGGCATCACGGCGTTCGAGGCCGACGACCACCTCCGCCGCGCGGTCTTCGTCCTCTCGACCCGCCTGTACCTCGCCGACCTGATCGAGGGCGGCGCGCGCGAGCTGCCAGCAGCCGTGCCGGTCGACGGTCCGCGCATCGATCCGCGGGGCACGAAGGTCGCCTACGTCTCGAACGGCGCGCTCCACGTCCTCGAGATCGACGGCGCCGATCGGGTGCTGGCCGAGGACCCGAGCCCGGACGTCACCTGGGGGCTGCCGGAGTTCATCGCCGCGGAGGAGATGCGGAGGTTCCAGGGCTCGTGGTGGTCGCCCGACGGCTCCAGGCTCGCCGCCGCCCGCGTGGACGAGTCGCGCGTGCGCGTGTGGCACATCTTCGACGCGACCGATCCGGCCTCGGCACCTCGCGCCGTCCGGTACCCGCAGGCCGGGACCGACGACGCGGAGGTCACGTTGCACGTGTTCGAGCTCGCGACCGGCGAGCGGGTCGAGGTCTCGTGGGACCGGACGGCGTTCCCCTACCTCGCGCGGGTCTGCTGGAGCGACGGCTCGCCCCTCACGATCCTCGTGCAGACCCGCGACCAGCGGACGACCCGGCTGCTCGAGGTCGACACCGCCACCGGATCGACCAGGCTGGTGCGGGAGGAGCACGACGAGCAGTGGATCGACCTGGCCGAGGAGGCGCCGGTGCGTCTGGACGGTGGCCGGCTCGTCTCGGTGGTCGCCGACCGGAGCGTAGATACCAACCGGCTCGCGATCGACTTCGAGCCGGTCACGCCGCCCGGGCTGCAGGTCCACGAGGTCCTCTCGGCGGGCGAGGGCGTGCTGTTCACCGCGTCGGAGGACCCGACCGAGAGTCACGTGTGGCGCTGGACCGACGCCGGCCTCGAGCGGTTCAGCCGGGTCCCCGGAGTGCACGGCGGAGCCGAGGGCGGCGGCACCACCGTCCTTGCTTCGTCGACGCTCGAGGACGTCCTGCCGGTCGTTCGCGTCGTCCGGGGAGGCGAGCGCGTCGGCGAGATCGCGTGCGTCGCCGAGCGCTCGGTGATCACGCCGAAGCCCGAGTTCCTCGAGCTCGGCGAGCGAGCGCTCCGCGCGGCGCTCTTCCTCCCCGATGGCCGCGAGCCGGATGGAAAGCTCCCCGTCCTGATGGACCCGTACGGCGGCCCGCACTTCGCGCGGGTGAGCAAGGCGCTCGGAGCCCACCTCGAGTAGCAGTGGTTCGCCGACCACGGCTTCGCCGTGCTGGTCGTCGACGGGCGCGGCACGCCCGGCCGCGGCCCGGCGTGGGACCGCGAGATGTACCGGGACTTCACGATCGCGCTCGACGACCAGGTGGACGCGCTTCATGCCGCGGTCGAGCGCTACCCGTTCCTCGACCTGTCGCGTGTCGGCATCCGCGGGTGGTCCTTCGGCGGCGAGCTCGCGGCGATGGCGATCCTTCGCCGGCCGGACGTGTTCCATGCGGCGGTGGCAGGCGCGCCGGTCACGCTGCAGGAGCTGTACGACACGCACTACACGGAGCGGTACCTCGGGCACCCGGCCGCGGAGCCCGAGGTCTACCGACGCAATTCGGTTCTGTGGGACGCCGACAAACTGGAGCGCCCGCTGCTGCTGATCCACGGCCTGTCGGACGACAACGTGTACGTCGCCCACACCCTGCGCCTGTCGGCGGCGCTGTTCGAGGCCGGCAGGTACCACGAGCTCGTCCTGCTGCCGAACGCGACCCACATGACGCGCTCGGACGCGGTGACCGAGAACGTGCTGCGGATCCAGCTCGACTTCCTGAGGCGCTCGCTCGGTCTCGGGCGGGACTGACGCCCCTCGCCTCTTCTTGCCGCTCTCGCGCTCGAGTGTGACGCTGGGCGGCCGCACTCCGCTGTACGCTGAGCGCGCCCGCCAGGAGGAGACTCGTGTCGATCATCGTCCAGAAGTACGGAGGTACCTCGGTCGCCGACGCCGACCGGATCCGGGCGGTCGCCGACCGCATCGTGCGCTACCGCGAGAACGGCCACGACGTGGTGGTCGTGGTCTCGGCCATGGGCGACACGACCGACGACCTGTTGATGCTGGCGCAGGAGATCTCGCCGGTCCCCGAGCCCCGCGAGCTCGACATGCTGCTCACGGCCGGCGAGCGGATCGCCATGTCGCTCCTCGCGATCGCCGTGAACGCCCGGGGTTGCCGGGCCGCCTCCTACACCGGCTCGCAGGCCGGGATCATCACCGACACGCGGCACGGCCAGGCCAAGATCGTCGAGATCCGACCCAAGCGCATCAGGGAGTCGCTCGAGGCCGGCAACGTCGTGATCGTGGCGGGGTTCCAGGGGCTCTCGACCAACTACGACATCACCACGCTCGGGCGGGGCGGCTCCGATACGACCGCGGTGGCGATGGCGGCGGCGCTCGGCGCGGAGGTCTGCGAGATCTACACGGACGTCGACGGGGTGTTCACCGCCGACCCGCGCGTCGTGCGGACGGCGAGGCGGATCGACCGCATCTCGTACGAGGAGATGCTCGAGCTCGCGGCCGCCGGCGCGAAGGTCCTCCAATCGCGCTCGGTGGAGTACGCTCGTCGGACCGGCGTACGGGTGCACGTCCGTTCGTCGTTCACCGACGAGCCCGGCACCTGGGTGGTGGGAGAGGAGCAGGACGTGGAAGTCGGCATGGAGGCGGCGCTCATCTCGGGGGTCGCCCTGGACGACACCGAGGCGAAGGTCACCCTCGAGCAGGTCCCCGACCGGCCGGGGGTCGCCGCCACGATCTTCAAGGCCGTGGCGGCCGAGGCGGTCAACGTCGACATGATCGTGCAGAACGTCTCGCACCAGGGCACGACCGACCTATCGTTCACGATCCCGCGCGACGAGGTGCCTCGGGTCGAGTCCGTCCTCGAGCGCATCGTCAAGGAGATCGGCGCCCCCCGCTACACGGTCGACGAGCAGATCGCGAAGGTCTCGCTCGTCGGCGCCGGCATGAAGAGCCACCCGGGGGTCGCGGCGGACATGTTCGAGGCGCTCTCGGAGCAGGGGATCAACATCGAGATGATCTCCACCTCGGCGATCCGCATCTCGTGCGTCGTTCGCGCCGGTGACGCCGAGCGCGCGGTCCGCGCCATCCACACGCGGTTCGGCCTGGACGGGGAGGCGCCGAGGGCCGAGGGATGACCGTCCGTTCCTCGCGCGACCGGTGAGCTCGTCATGATCGTCTGTCCTTCGTGCCGTCAGGTGAACGAGGAGGAGTCGCAGCTTTGCGTGCGCTGCGGCCACAGCCTCGAGCCGGGACCCGTCCAGCTCATGCCCGTCCAGCGCACCGAGGCGGAGCGCCCGCCGATCGAGATCCGCGCGCCGAAGCCGCCCTCGCCCTGGCGCGCGGTCGTGGTGATCGGGGTCCTGGTCCTCGGCCTGGTGGGCGCCGGGGTCTGGGTGCTGATCCGTCCGAACCCCTGCCGGGGCACGAACTTCACCTCGACCAACTTCGGCTACTGCCTCACCGTGCCCCGTGGGTGGCAGGCCGAGGAGGCTAGGTTCGGCAGCTCGGTCACGCTCGACCAGTTCTCGATTCCGTCGCAGGCCGCGACCGTGCTCGTCGAGGCGGTGGATCTCAGCACCGGCGCGAGCCTGGATCAGTTCGCCCAGGCCGTCCGCGCCAAGGACGAGCAGTCGGGTCTCTCGCCCGGGGCGATGAGCGATACGAACGTCGACGGCGTGCCCGCCCGACAGTGGGACCTGTCGGTCGCGACCGACACCGGCACCGCCTACCAGGTGCGCGAGGTCGTGGTCGTCAGGAACGACGTGGGCTGGCGCTTCACGCTGAACGACCTCGCGGACTCGTTCGACCAGCACGCGGGGTCGTTCGAGGAGATGCTCCGCTCCTTCCGGTTCCGCTGAGCCGACCCGCTCGGCCGGCTCCTCCCGCTTGGCGGCCGACCGCGCCTTCCCCGCACGTCCGGGCCTTCCCGCACGTCCGGGCCCGGCGGCCGATCGCCGCTACGATGTGGGGGCCATGCGCGTCGCCGTCGTCGGAGCCACCGGAGCGGTCGGACGGAGGATGGTCCGCATCCTGGAGGAGCGGTCCTTCCCGGTCGAGGAGCTGGTGCTGCTCGCCTCCGAGCGCTCGGCCGGCACCAGGCTCCGGTTCCGGGGGGAAGAGCACGAGGTGGGCGTGCTCTCGCTCGAGGCGCTCCGGGGCGTGGACGTCGCCCTGAGCTCGTGCGGCAGCTCGGTCGCGAGGACCTGGATCCCCCAGGCCGCGGCGGCCGGGACGACGTGCATCGACAACTCGAGCGCGTTCCGCATGGAGCCCGACGCGGCGCTCACGATCCCCGAGGTGAACCCCGAGTCGCTCGAGGGTCGCCCCAGGATCGTGTGCGTGCCGAACTGCACGATCATCACCGCGCTCCTCGCCGTCGCCCCGCTCCACCGCGCGGCCGGTCTTCGCTCCCTGATCCTGTCCTCCTACCAGTCGGTCTCTGGGGCGGGGCAGAGGGGCATCGTCGAGCTCGCCGAGCAGATCGAGAAGCTCCACGGCATGGAGGAGGAGCTCGGGAGCCCCGACCCGTCCTCGCTGCCGGTCGGCGAGGTCTTCGGCAAGACGATCGCCTACAACGTCGTCGCCAAGATCGACCGGTTCGACGAGCAGACGGGGTTCACCTTCGAGGAGATCAAGATGCAGCGCGAGGCACGCAAGATCCTCTCGCTCCCGGACCTCGAGATCGCGACGACCGCGGTCAGGGTGCCGGTGCCGGTCGGCCACGCGGTCTCGATCCACGCCACGTTCGACCGGCCGATCACGGTGGCCGAGGCGCGCGAGGTGCTCGCGAGCGCGCCCGGCGTGCAGCTCCGGGACGACCCGGCCCGCGGCGTCTACCCGAGCCCGCTCGAGGCCGCGGGCATCGACGACGCGCTCGTCGGCCGGATCCGGCAGGTGCCCGGGCGGGACGACGCGCTCCTGCTGTTCAGCTGCGCCGACAACCTCCGCAAGGGCGCGGCGCTGAACGCCGTCCAGATCGCGGAGCACCTGTTCGCGTGAGCGACTGCACCTTCTGCGACATCGTCTCCGGCGAAGGGCCGGCCGAGGTGGTCTTCGAAGACGAGCTCACGCTCGCCTTCATGGACATCGTCCCGTACACGGACGGCCACACCCTGGTGATCCCGAAGAGGCATTCTGCCGACATCTTCGAGCTCGAGCAGCCCGAGGCGGACGCCGTCTGGCGTACCACGATCCGGCTCGCGCACGCGATCCGCGACGCGCTGTCGCCGGCCGGCCTCACCGTTCGCCAGGCCAACGGGCGCGTGGCCGACCAGCACATCATGCACTTCCACATCCATCTGATCCCCCGCGACCAGCGCGAGAAGCGGGGGAGCCTCACGCAGATCGGTGAGTTCGCGGAGCGCATCCGAGCGGCGCTCGGGCGCTCGGACCCGCGCACGCCCACCAGCTAGTCTGTAACAGACTAGTCCTCCCGAACGGGGAGCCTCGTCCCGCCCTCCGCGCGGGCGGGGGATGCCACGGGCCCCATCGGCTGCCGGACCGCCTCACCGCGGCTCGCAGCCACAGGGGATCCGGCCGCACTTCGGGCACCCGTCCGCGTACCGGGCGGCGGACTCCTCGAGCTCGACGCCCGCGAGGGTGGCGAGCGACGTCAGCCACGCAAGCACGTCCCCGAACTCGTGCACGAGCTCGGCGCGGTCGCCCGTCCGGAGCGCGCGGGCGAGCTCGCCCACCTCCTCCGCCATCCACCGGAAGGTGGCGTCCTGGCCGCGACCGGCGTCGCGCTCCTGGTACGTGCGGCGGAGGATCGACTGCAGCTCGGAGATCTCCATCGGGCGCCGAGTCTAGCCGGAGTCGGCTCCACCCCGGCCCGCCGGATCCGCAGCCGAGGACCGATCGCCTGTCGGGAGCCTCGGCGCGACCGTCAGCAGGAGGAGGGCCGCGAGGAACCCGATCGCGAAGGCGCCGCCAATCCCCGCGCGAAGCTGCACGCCGCTGGCCTTCGCGAGCGCCACGCACGCGCCTCCCAGGCCGGCGCCGACCGCGACGCCGAGCGTGTCCATGAGCAGGACCGGCGAGAGCTCGCCGGCCTCCTCGCCCCTGGCGGAGGCGTTCATCACCGAGAGCGGGATCGAGGGGAACGCGATCCCCATCCCGACCCCGGCGACCGTCCACCCGGCGTAGGGGAGCGCGAGCGGCCAGTGCAGCAGCCCTCCGGCCGCGGCGAGCGTCCCGATCATCACGAGGATCGAGCCGAAGGTCACGAGCCCGCCGAGGTCCCTCGCCGCAGCGACCCGCGACTGCCACCAGCTCCCGACCGACCACGCGATCGTGACGAACGTGATCACCAGGCCCGCCTCGGCGAGGGTGCGCCCGTTCACCGCGGTGAGCATGAGCGTCAGGAACGCGTCGGCCGACACGAACGACATCGACAGGAGGAACGCGGCCGCTGCGGCGGCCGGCACACCGCGGCGGGCGAGCAGGGTCCCCGGCGGGACGACGCGCCGCAGGGCCGGCAGCGCGACGGCCAGGCCGGCGACCACGAGGGGCGCCGACCACGCGGACAGGTCGGTGAGGCCGGCGAGGAACGCGCCGGCCCCGGCCGCGAGGAGCAGGGGCGGAACGAGCACGATGCGCGCCTCCCGGTCGCCGACGTCGGCCGGGAGCGCCGGGAACACGAGCACGGCCGAGACCGCGAGGATCGGGATCGGCGCGACGAATGCCCACCGCCAACCGATCGTGGCGGCGAGCACCGCTCCAAGCGGCGGACCGACCAGACCCGGGAGGATCCACATCGCCGCAAGCAGCGCGAGCACGCGCGGCCGGACGTCCTCCGGGTAGGTCTTGGCGACCGTTCCGAGCGAGACGGCATACATCGCCCCACCGCCGATCCCCTGGATCAACCGGGCTCCGACGAGCGCGAGCATGCTCGGCGCGAGCGCCGCGAGCAGCAGGCCGGCTGTGTACACGGCGAGGGTGGCCGCGAGGAGCCGTCTCGCCCCGAGCCGGTCCATCGCGTGCCCCGCGATCGGAATCGCGGCGAACTGACCGAGCCCCGCCGCGCTGAAGGTCCACCCGTAGAACTGGATGTCGCCGAGGTCCCGACGGACCGCCGGCATGACGGTGGCGACGACCAGGATCTGGATCGCCACGAGAGCCTCGAGCAGCAGGAGCCCGGCGGTCAGGCGTCCGCGAGCCCCGCGGAACACCTCGCGCCAGCGCGGCGGCCGTGAGACGGCGCCGCCGACCGATTCCCGCCGGTCGCCGACCCGTTCACCGCCGGCCCGCCGGTCCTCCCTCCACGCTCCCATCTCGACCCCGAGCCTACGCGCGAGGGGAGGTTCCGGCCGACCGCGATCCGGCACCGCGGACAAAAGCACATCCTGATCCCGCGCGGGAGTCACGGATGGAACAAGGTTCGAGGCCGAGCGCTGTCCGCCTTGTCGGTGCCGGGCGAGCGCCGTGGGCGCGAGGCTCGCCACTCCCGACGGTGAGGAGGCGGGCCGATGGATCTCGATGAGCTGAAGCGGGGCGCCGCGACGATGTGGGGGCTCGGCGACTATCGCCCGATCGCGGAGGCGATCTTCCCCGAGGCGGTCGCGCTCGCGGAGGCCTGCGACGTCCGGCCGGGCACGTCGGTGCTCGACGTCGCGGCCGGGACCGGAAACGTCGCGATCGCCGCGGCGCGGATGGGAGCGACCGTGGTCGCGTCCGACCTCTCGCCGCAGATGGTCGCGTGGGGCAGGGAGCGCACGGCCGCGGAGGGTCTGGACGTCGAGTGGCACGAGGCGGATGCGGAGGACCTGCCGTTCGAGGACGAGCGGTTCGACGTCGTGGTGTCGGCGTTCGGCGCCATGTTCGCCCCGCGACCGGAGGTGGTCGCGAACGAGCTCTTCCGGGTCGCGAGGACGGGCGGCATCGTCGCGATGGCCAACTGGACCGCCGACGGCTTCTCGGGTCGATCGGCCGCGCTGATCGCCTCCTTCGCTCCGCCCTCCCCGTTCGAGCTGCCCACGCCGACGGCCTGGGGCGAGCCCGGGGTCGTGGAGCGGCGCTTCGCCGGGCTCGTCTCCTCGTTGGCGCTCGAGCGAAGTGCCGCGACCTTCCGGTTCCCGTCGGTGGAGTCGGCACGCGCCTTCTTCCGAGCGAACACCGGCGGCGAGGTGATCCTGCGGCGGATGGCGCCCGACGCCTTTGCGGCGTTCGACGAGGAGATGCTGAGGCTCACGCACGAGTTCGCGCGCCCGCAGGAGGGCGGGATCGTCATCGAGAACGCGTATCTGCGCGTGGTCGCCCGCAAGCGCTGAACGCCGCGCGGGGAAGGCTCGCGCGCTCTCCGGACGCGCCCTTCCTCAGGCGGGCTCGGCCGGTCGCGCGAGGCTCGCGACGAACGCCGGCAGCGCGTCGCGCCAGGCGCGTTCGGCCTCGTCCCGGGTTCCGAGCATCCCGTGGAGCTCGAGCGACGCGAGCCCGTGGGCGAGCGCGTGGAGCTCCCTGGTCACGTCCCAGGCGTCCCTGCCGGGAAATCGCCCCTGCTCGAGGCAGCGACGCACCGCGTCGTGCACCCGGTACAGGCTCCGAAGCGAGTGGGCGCAGTCCTCCTGGCTCGGCGTGAACCCGGGGACCCCTCCCTCGAACAGGAGGCCGTACAGGTTCGGCTCGCGGAGGGCGGCGGCGCGGTAGGCCAGGCCGAGCGGGACGAGCTCGCGGACCGGGTCGTCGCTCGTGGGGACGGCCTCGCTGAGCTCGGCGAACGTCCCGGCGACGCGCCGGTACAGCGCCGAGAACAGGCCCTCCCGGCCGCCGAACAGGCTGTAGATCGCCCGGGTGGTCGTGCCGACCTCGTCGGCGACCCGCCTGATCGTGACGGCCTGGGCCCCCTCCTCGGTCAGGATCCGGGCGGCGGCCTCGAGCAGCCGCTCGCGGGTTTCCTCACCGTGCTCCTTCGGCCGGCCCATGGCTTGACAGAATACCGCATCGCCGTTACGGTACAGCGCCACGTAACAGCGTTCCGAAACCACGGGAGGCGGGCCATGTACGACGTGATCGTGGTGGGGGCCAGGGTCGCGGGATCCTCGACGGCGATGCTGCTCGCGCGCAAGGGCCTTCGAGTCCTCCTGGTCGACCGGGCGACCTTCCCGAGCGACACGCTCTCGACCCACCAGGTGCAGCTCCCCGGGGTGGTCCGGCTGGCGCGCTGGGGACTGCTCGAGCGGGTGATCGCCTCGGGAGCCCCGCCCGCCCGGCGGGTGCGGTTCGATCCGGGGCCGCTCGTCCTGGAAGGGAGCTTCGCTGCGTTCGACGGCATCGACGCCCTCTACAGCCCGCGGCGAACCGTGCTGGACACCATCCTGATCGACGCGGCACGAGAGGCGGGCGCGGAGGTCCGCGAGGGCTTCGTCGTCGACGAGCTGGTTCTCGAGGACGGTCGGGTCGCCGGGATCCGGGGGGCCGAGAAGGGCGGCGCGACGGTGACCGAGTCCGCTCGGGTGGTCGTCGGCGCGGACGGCAAGCGCTCGATGGTCGCGCGAGCGGTCGGCGCTCCCACCTACCGGGAGCTGCCCGTGCTCAGCATGGGCTTCTACACGTACTGGGAGGGCGTCGACCTCGCCGGCGGAGAGATGTACGCGCGCCCGCGCCGCATGGTCGGCGCGTGGCCGACGAACGACGGCCTCGTCATGACCTACGTGGCCTGGCCGGTCGAGGAGTTTGCGGCGTTTCGCGCGGATGTCGAGCGGAACTTCCTCGAGACGCTGGATGCCGCCGGCGATCTCGGGGAGCGCGTTCGGGCCGGGCGGCGCGCGGAACGCTTCCGCGGCAGCCCCGATCTTCCGAACGTCTTCCGCGTCCCTCACGGACCGGGGTGGGTGCTCGCCGGCGACGCGGGGCTCACGATGGATCCGGTCACCGGTCAGGGCATCGGCCACGCGTTCCGCGACGCCGAGCTGATCGCGGACGCCCTGGCGGCGGGCCTCGGCGGGTCCCGACCGCTCGACGAGGCGCTCGAGGAGTACCGGCGGGCGCGGGACGAGGAGACCGTGCCGATGTACGAGTTCACGACCGAGATCGCGTCGTTCCGGCCGCCGGCCGTCGAGCAGCAGGTGCTCCTGGAGGCGATCGCCGACAGGCCATCGGAGGTCAGCCGGTTCTTCGGCGTGCTCACCGGCTCGGTGCCGATGCGCGAGTACTTCTCCTCGCGAAACGTCTTCCGGCTGATCGGCCTGCGGGGCATGGCCAAGGTGATGAAGGGGCGGCGGCGAGCTCGCTCCGCCGCCTGACTCCGCTCGGGGGCCAGATCGTCTCAGTCCAACCGCAGCCGCAGCGCCGGCGTGACAGACCGGATCGCTTCGAACTCGCGATCCCTCGAGCAGCCCCTTCAGCAGCTCGTCGTCGATGTCCAGCGTGGTTCTCATGCCATAAGGATGCCCTACCACGAAACCTTGGCCGTACCCGACGGCGCAGGCACGTCCCTGCGCACCCCGCTTGTCTACCGACTGGTAGAGAGGCATAATCTGCCGCATGGTAGAGAGGCGGGACCGTCCCGCGCGGCGCCGAACCTCGCTCGTTCGGGCGCTGGCGGGCAAGAGGGTCCTGGTCACCGGGGTGACGGGGTTCCTCGGGCAGGCCGTGTTCGGCCGGCTCCTGGAGGACTTCCCCGAGACCCGGATCGCCCTGCTCATCCGGCCCCAGCTCGGCTCGAGCGGCCGGCAGCGGCTGGAGTCGCTGATCCCGCGGCCGACGTTCGACCCGCTTCGGGCGCGGGTCGGCAACGACGGCATCCTCGCGATGCTCGACGAGCGGGTCGAGGTGATCGAGGGCGATTTCGCGCAGCAGCCACCCGACCTCCCCGGCGACCTGGACGTCGTGATCCACTGCGCCGCGACGGTCTCGTTCGACCCGCCGATCGACGAGGGGTTCCAGACCAACCTCCTCGGCGCCGTGCGCTTCTACGAAGCGGTCTTGGCGAGCGGCAGCCGGCCCCACCTGGTCCATGTCTCGACCGCGTACGTCGCCGGGAACCGCAAGGGCGTGATCCCCGAGGCCACGCTCGACCACCGCGTCGACTGGCGCGCCGAGGCCGAGCTCGCCCTCCAGGCCCGACGCGACGTCGAGGCCGCCTCGCGCCGGCCGGAGCTCCTCGACGAGTTCCTCGCCAAGGCCAAGCGCGCCCACTCGCGCGCCGGTCCGCAGACGGTGGCCGACGACGCCGAGGAGCGCCGGAAGTCCTGGGTCACCAAGCGCCTGGTGAACTACGGCCGGGCGCGGGCCCAGACGCTCGGGTGGCCGGACAACTACACGTTCACGAAGGCGATGGGCGAGCGGGCGGTCGAGGAGCTCGCGGGCCAGGCGAACCTCCCGCTGTCGATCGTCCGGCCCTCGATCATCGAGAGCGCGCTCGCACACCCCCACCCGGGGTGGATCGAGGGGGTCAAGATGGCCGAGCCGATCATCCTCGCCTACGGCCGCGGCACCATCCCGGAGTTCCCCGGCATCCCCGAGGGGATCGTCGACATCATCCCGGTCGACTTCGTGGTGAACGCGCTGCTGGCCATCGCCGCCCACCCGCCGGAGCCGGAGAGCCCTGCCTACTACCACGTGAGCTCGGGTCACCGGAACCCGCTCCAGTACAAGGGCTTGTACGAGCTCGTCCGGGAGTACTTCCAGGAGCACCCGCTGCCCGAGCGCGGCAAGGGGACCGTCAAGGTCCCGGAGTGGTCGTTCCCGGGCGCGCTCCGCGTCGAGCGCCTGCTGACGACGGCGGAGAAGCTCGTCGACTACGCGGACAAGATCGTCTCGCACCTGCCGAAGTCGAGGAAGATGCGCGACCTGGTCGGGCGCGTCGACCGGGACAAGGGCCGGGTCGAGTTCGTGCGCCGGTACTCGGACCTGTACGGCGCGTACACGGAGGCCGAGGTCATCTACACGGACGACCGGACGCACGAGCTGTTCCGCTCGCTCACGGCGGCCGACCAACGGCGCTTCCCGTTCGACTCGGCGGCGATCGACTGGCACCACTACCTGGTCGAGGTGCACTGCCCCGCGGTGACGATGGGTCTGCGGGCGCTCTCGTCCGCGCGCGTGAAGCCCAAGGTGCAGGTCCGCGAGCGCGAGCAGCTCGTGCTCGCCCTCTTCGACGTCGAGGGGACGATCCTGCCTTCCAACGTGGTCGAGTCCTACGTCTGGGCGCGGATGGCCGACCTCGAGTGGCACGACTGGCCGCGCGAGCTGCTGGACGTGTTCGGCCACATCCCGGCCTACCTGCTCGCCGATCGCCGGGACCGGGGCGAGTTCCTCCGGACGTTCTTCCGCCGGTACGAGGGCGCCTCGGTCGAGGGGATCGACCGGCTGGTGGACGAGGTGGTCTCCGAGTTCATGCTGCAGAAGGTCTCGGCAGCGGCCGTCCGCCGGATCCGCGAGCACCGCGCGGCCGGCCACCGGACGATCTGCATCACCGCGGCGGCCGAGCCGTTCGTCCGGCCGATCGCGCCGCTGTTCGACGTGGTGGTGGCGGCCAGGCTCGCGGTGAAGGACGGCGTGTACACCGGGTACCTCGCCGAGCCGCCGCTCGTCGGCGAGGCGCGGGCGGCCTGGCTCCGCCGCTACGCGGCCGAGGAGGGCGCCGATCTCAAGCACTCCTACGCGTACGCGGACAGCCATTCGGACCTCTCGCTGCTCCGCGCGGTCGGGAACCCGGTCGCGGTCTCGCCCGACGCGGCGCTGCTCCGCGTCGCGAGGCGACGGCGGTGGCCGATCGAGGAGTGGGGGATGTCGGGCGGCATGCCGAGGGTCCGCTTCCCGAAGCCGGCGGTGCGCTGATGACCCCGGAGGCGCTGGCGCGATGACCACGCAAGCGCTCGAGCTGTTCCGCTCGGTCCCGCGCTACCTGACCGCGCGCGCGATCGGCTCGTACGTGCCCGGGCTGGTCTCGGGCCCGCTCTCGACGCTTCGGCTGGTGAACCGCAAGGACCCCGAGCCGCTCGGCGAGGGCTGGGCGCGGGTCCGGCCGATCCTGTCGGGGATCTGCGGGTCGGACCTCGCGACGATCTCGGGGCGCTCCTCGTTCTACTTCTCGCCGCTCGTGTCGATGCCGTTCGTCCCCGGCCACGAGGTGGTCGGCGAGCTGGTCGACGACGTCGACGGCCTCGCGGCGGGCACGCGGGTCGTGCTCGAACCCGTGCTCAGCTGTCGCGCGCGAGGCCTCGAGCCGTGCGTGAACTGCGCCTCCGGAGTCACCGGCCGGTGCGATCGCGTCACGGCCGGGCACGTCTCGCCCGGCCTGCAGACCGGCTACTGCGCCGACACCGGCGGGGGCTGGAGCCGCCTGTTCGTCGCGCACCGCTCGCAGCTCCACCCGGTCCCGGGCGAGCTCTCCGACCGGCGCGCGGTGCTGATCGAGCCGCTCTCGTGCGCGATCCACGCGGCCCTGCGCGCGAGGATCGAGCCGAACGCGGAGGTCCTGCTGATCGGCGCCGGGACCGTTGGGCTCCTCGTCCTGCTCGCACTGAAGGAGCTCGCCCGGCCGGGCCGGATCACCGTGGTCGCCAAGCACGGGGTGCAGCGGGAGTGGGCCGAGGGATTCGGCGCGACCGAGGTCGTCTCGCCGCCGGAGGCGATCGGCGAGGTCCGGCGCTCGACGCGCGCGATGAAGCTGCGGCCCGAGCGCGGCCAGAGCTACCTGCTCGGCGGGGTCGACGTGGCGATCGACTGCGTCGGCTCGCGGAGCTCGCTCGACCTCGCGCTCCGAACGACCAGGGCCGGCGGCCGGATCGTGATGGCCGGCATTCCCGTGCAGGGCGCCGACCTCACGCCGCTCTGGTTCCGCGAGCTCGAGCTCGTCGGCGCGTACACGGGCGGGGTCGAGACGATCGGGAAGGAGCGGCGGCACGCGTTCGAGGTCGCGACCCAGCTCGCCGGCTCGTGGCCGCTCGACGGGATGGTCGGGGCGACGTATCCGCTCCGGCGCTGGCGCGAGGCGATCGACCACTCGCTCGCCGCCGGCAAGCTCGGCACGTTGAAGGTGGCGTTCGAACCGCACGCAGAGTAGAGGGGGTTCCGCACGTGACGAGGCCTGGGTTCGTGTTGGAGGTGGACGAGCGGACCCCGCCGCTCCTGGTCCACGAGGGCGAGGGGTTCCGGCTGCAGAAGTTCCCGCTCGGCACGCGGGTGATCTACCCACCGGACTCGCTGCCGGGGATCCGGGACGTGCGCGGGGCGATCCGGCACGCGATCGCGAACCCCCTGGACTCCGAACCGCTTGCCGAGCTCCTCAGGCCGGGGATGAAGCTCACGATCGCGATCGATGACATCTCGCTGCCCCTGCCGCCGATGCGGTCCCCCGACGTGCGCCAGCTCGTCCTCGAGGAGGTCATCGAGCTCGCCGCACGAGCGGGCGTCGAGGACCTCAAGCTCACGATGGCGAACTCGCTGCACCGCCGGATGACCGCGGACGAGATCAAGCACGCGGTGGGGGAGCGCGTGTTCCGCTCCTTCTACCCGAACGACCTCACGAACTTCGACGCGGAGGATCCGAACGGCCTCGCGTTCATCGGCACGACCGAGAAGGGCGAGGAGGTCGAGATCAGCAAGCGCGCCGCCGAGTCCGACCTGCTCGTCTACGTGAACATCAACCTGGTCCCGATGGACGGCGGACACAAGTCGGTGCCGATCGGCCTTGCCGGGTACCGGAGCGTCCGCCACCACCACAACGTGCACACGATGCTCCACTCCAAATCGTACATGGACCCCCGGCCGGGACGCTCGGCGATCCACGACTCGGCCCGGCGGATGGGCACGGTGCTGCGGGACGCCGGGATCCGGATCTTCACGATCGAGACCACGCTGAACAACGACGTGTTCCCCGACCCGTTCTGGTTCATGAACAAGCGCGAGTGGGAGTGGTCGGTCAAGGACCAGGCCTCGTATCTCGCGGCCAAGAAGGCGAACGACCTCGCGCCGCCGAAGCTCCGGCACCAGGTCTACCTGCGGATCCAGTCCCCCTACGGCGTGACCGGCGTGAACGCCGGCGACACCGACGCGGTGCACGAGCGCACGCTCGCCAGGCTCCACGAGCAGCAGCTCGTCGAGGTCGAGGGCCAGAGCGACGTGCTGGTGCTCGGGATCCCCTACATCGGGCCCTACAACGTGAACTCGATCATGAACCCGATCCTGGTGCACTGCATGGGTCCCGGGTACCTGTTCAACATGTACCGGAACAAGCCGGTCGTGCGTCCCGGGGGAGCGCTGATCATGTTCCACCCGGTGCCCTGGGAGTTCCACCAGGTGCACCACCCCTCGTACGTCGACTTCTTCGAGGAGGTGCTGTCCGAGACCACCGACCCGATGACGATCGAGTCCAAGTGGGAGCAGCAGTACGCAACCGACCCCTGGTACATCCACCTGTACCGGACCAGCTACGCGTACCACGGCGTGCACCCCTTCTACATGTGGTACTGGGGCGCGCACGCGCTGGACTACCTCGGCGACGTGATCGTCGTCGGCGGCGATCCGAAGGCGTGCGCGCGGATGGGCTACCGCGCGGCCTCGAGCTTCCGCGACGCGCTCGAGATGGCCGGCGA
>JAJPHY010000035.1 GCA_021325015.1 Actinomycetota bacterium
ACGGGGAAGGGGGCGAACCGCTCCGAGAACGTGACGTAGTGCTGCTCGGCGAGCAGCGTGGTGGGGACCAGGACCGCGACCTGCTTGCCGTCCATCACCGCCTTGAACGCCGCCCGCACGGCGATCTCGGTCTTGCCGTAGCCGACGTCGCCGCAGATCAGCCGGTCCATCGGCTTGGGCCGCTCCATGTCGCGCTTGACCTCGTCGATCGCCGCGCGCTGGTCGCGCGTCTCCTCGAACGGGAACGCGTCCTCCATCTCGGCCTGCCACGGCGTGTCCGGTCCGAACGCGTGGCCGGGCACGCTCATGCGGACCGAGTAGAGGCGGACGAGCTCGCCGGCCATGTCGCGGACCGCGCGCTTCACGCGCGCCGTCGTTTTGACCCAGTCGTTCGTGCCGAGCCGGTTCAGGCGCGGAAGCTCGCCCCCCACGTACTTCGCGACCATGCCGACCTGGTCGGTCGGAACGCTCAGCCGGTCCCCCTGCGCGTACTCGAGCACCAGGTAGTCGCGCTCGGCGCCGGCCACCGACCGGCGACGGATCCCGACGTAGCGTCCGACCCCGTGGATGCGGTGGACCGCGTAGTCGCCCGGCGTGAGCTCGAGGGCGACCGCGTCGGCCCGCCGGGCCGTGATCCTCGGCCCGCTCCGGGTGTGCCGGCGGCTGCCGAACAGGTCCTCCTCGGTCGCGACCGCGAGCCGTCCCGGGGCGAGCACGAACCCGCCGGCGAGCTCCGCCACGGCGGCCCCGTCGTCCCCCAGCGAGAGCCCGTGCTCGGCGACCACCTCCTTCGCCCGATCCAGGCTCCCGTGCGCCGAGGCGGCCACCACGACCCGGTACCCGCGCCCCGCGAGCTCCGCGAGCCGTCCGGCGAGCTCGGGCGCGTTGCCCTGCGCCGTTCCCCAGCCCTCCAGACCGAGGTCGATCCCCTCCGCGAACTCGGACAGGTCGAGCCGCGTCCGCCCGCCGAGCGCCTCCTCGAGCGGCCGGAGCACCGGGGGGCCCGGCCACCCCGACGCCTCCGCCAGGGCCTCGGCTTCCTGGACGGCGTGCCGCGCGCGGTCGAGCGTGCGTCGTGCGCGCGCGAGGACCACCCACGAGCCGGGCGGCAGCAGCTCGGCCACCGACGGCATCCGGTCGAACAGGAGCGGGGCGAGCGCCTCCATGCCCTCGAACGCGAGCCCGTCGGCAAACCGCGTGAGCGCGTCGCGGAAGCGACCGAGGTGGTGCGGCGCAAGGCGTTCGGCGAGCGCTCGAAGCTCGGGGGTCGGACGGAGCTCGCGGACCGGGTACAGCTCGACCGCCGGCACCGCCCCCGTCGAGAGCTGCGTCGAGGGCACGAACTCGCGGAGCGAGACGACCTCGTCGCCGTCGAGCTCGAGGCGGACCGGGCGCCGGGCCGTTCCGGGAAACAGGTCGACGATGCCGCCGCGGACGGCGAACTCCCCCCGGTGCTCGACGACGTCCGAGCGCGTGTACCCGAGCTCGACCAGCCGCTCGGCGAGCCCGTCGGGCTGGGTCACGGTGCCGCGGACCACGGCGAGGGGCTCGAGCTCTCCGAGCGTCGGCACCACGCCCTGGAGCACGGCGTGCGCGGGAGCGGCGAGTACGAACGCGCCGTCGGCCCGGCGCATCGCGCGGGTCGCGAGGGCGCGCCGGGCCGCGGTCTCTGGCGAGGGGCTGATGCCCTCGACCGGCAGCGCTTCCCACGCCGGGAACGCCGCGGCGCGTCCGGGCCCGAGGTACGCCGCCGCGCCCCGCGCGAGCGCCTCCGCGTCGCGCGGCTCCGGCGTCACGACGAGGACCGGCGACTCCAGCGCCCGGGCGAGCGCCGCCACCAGGAAGTCGGCTCCCACGGCCGCGCGGGCGAGGATCGGCCGGGCGCGCTCGGTCAGGAGCCGCTCGAAGGGCTCCGAGCCGATCAGGCGATCGAGCAACCGGGAGAGATCCACAACCCCGCCTTCCGGGCATGCCAACGAGGCCTCGTTCGGCAGAACCAGGCCTCGAGCGGCGGATATTCGGCGTACGCCGCGAGCTAGGCTCGCGGACCGGAGCGATTGTAGCGATCCCGCGCCGCCCCCAGTCCCTCGCGGACGAGCGTGAGCACGGCGTCGGCCGCGTCGTCGACGAGCAGGGCCACGTCGGGTTCCTCTCGCGCGGCGAACGGCTCCAGGACGAAGTCGACGGGGTCCCGGCGGCCGGGCGGGCGGCCGATCCCGAGGCGCACCCGGTAGAAGTCCGGCGTTCGGAGCGCGCCGACGAGCGAGTCGACGCCGTGGTGTCCGGCGGTCGAGCCGCCGAACTTCACCCTGAGGGCGCCAAACGGCAGGTCGAGGTCATCGTGGACGGCGATCACGTGGTCCGCGGCGACCGCGCGCTTGGTGGCGAGCGACGCGTAGGCCGGGCCGGAGTCGTTCATCCACCCGTGCGCGCGCGCGAGCACGACCCGCTCGCCGTCGACGGAGATCTCGGCGACGTCGGCCGGGACGAAGCGGGCTCGTCGAAACCGCTCGCCCGAGCGCCGCGCGAGCTCCTCGGCGACCATCCGGCCGAGGTTGTGACGAGTTCGGGCGTACCGGTCCCCGGGGTTTCCGAGCCCCGCCACGAGCCAGGTCATGGCCGAAGCCTAGGCCTTCCGAGTCGGGGATCGGTCCGCGGGCGCGGCGGTCAGCCCTCGGAGCCCTCGCCGGCGGCCGCCTCCTCGGGCGCCTCCACGGCCCCGGCGGCCGCCTCGCCCTCGGCCGGGACGGCGACCTCCTCCTCCACCACCCGGGCCTGCGGCGTGACGACACCCACCACGCTCTCGTCGGCCGCCGTGAGGATCGTGACCCCGGCCGGCGGTACGAGGTCGCCCACGCGCAGCGACTCGCCGACCTGGAGCGAGGAGATGTCGGCGTCGATGGCCTCGGGGACGTCGCCGGGAAGACACTGCACGTGCAGGTCCCACAGGTGGTGCTCCAGGACACCGCCCGCCCTGACGCCGGGCGACTCGCCCACTACGCGGACGGGGACCGTGACCTCCACCTTCTCGTCGCGCCGGACCTCGAGGAAGTCGACGTGCAGGTACTGTCCCCGCACGTGGTCGCGCTGAACCTCACGAGGCAGGGCGAGGTGCTGCTTGCCGTCGACCACCAGGTCCACCAGGACGTTCGCACCGGCGCTGCCGTGCAGCGCGTGGAACAGCTCCTTGGAGTCGAGCGAAAGCAACAGGGGCTCCCTGCCGTGACCGTAGAGGACGCCCGGGACGCGGCCGGCGGCGCGCAGCTTGCGCGCGACGCCCTTGCCGGCGCCCTCGCGTCTGGATGCCTTCAGCTTGAGCTCCGCCATCGGTGAACCTCCGGGCGCACAGTGTACCGGGCCGCGGTCCTCCCCCGACCCGCGGCCGGACGATGGAGCCGGCCACGGCGCCGACCGCCGCATGGCGGATGGCTCGCCCCCGGCATCGGGGTTACCATCCGCGCATCCGGGAGGAGGGGTTGGACGACCAGCCCGCGATGCTGGGCAGGAACGCGGAGCGCGAACGCCTCGAGCGGTTCGTCGCGAGCGCCCGGCCGCGCGTGCTCCTCATCGAGGGCGAATCCGGCATCGGCAAGACCACGTTGTGGTGGTTCGGCGTGGCCGCCGCCGCACGAGCCGGGTCCCGCGTCCTCGCCTTCCGCGCGGGTGAGACCGAGCGGTCGCTCACGTTCGCGGGGCTCACCGGGCTGCTTCCCGACGCGGTGATCGACGAGGTCCTCCCCCACCTCCCCGAGCCCCGCCGCCGGGCGCTGGAGACCGCCTTGCTTCGAAGCGACGAGACGCCGGTGCCCGCCGACCCGCGAACCGTCGGGCTGGCGCTGGTCTCCGCGCTGGTCGCGCTCGCCGAACGCGGGCCGCTCCTGCTCGCGGTCGACGATCTGCAGTGGCTCGATGAGCCGACCGAGCGGGTCCTGGCCTTCGCGCTGCGCCGGATCGGGGAGGCGAACGTCGGCGTGCTCGCCGCACGCCGCACCGACGCCGCCCACGCGACCTCCAGCATGCTGGAAGCGGCCGTCCCCGAAGGACGGTGCGAGCGCGTCGTCGTCGGCGCGCTGTCGGCGGGCGCGCTCGGGCGACTCCTGCGCGATCGCCTCGCCCTGTCACTCCCTCGCCTCGTCTCTACCCGGCTCCACCAGGAGTCTCGCGGCAACCCGTTCGTCGCCCTGGAGCTCGCGCGCGCCGCCCAGGTCCGTGGATCGCTCCCGGCGCCGGGCGAGCCGTTCCCGGTCCCGGCCGACGTCCTCGCCCTCGTCGGCGACCGGATCGCCCGCCTGTCGCCCGACGCCAACGACGCGCTCCTTGCGATCTCCCTGGCCGCGCGCCCCACCGCGGAGCTCGTGGCGGCTGCCATCGGGGAAGCGGTCGCGGAGGAGGCGATCGGGGAGCTCCTGCGGGGGGAGCTCGTACGTGTCGATGAGCACGAGCGCCTGTCCCCCTCACACCCGCTGGTCGCCTCCGTCGCCCGCGCCGGGGCGCCGGCGCCCCGCCGACGCCTGTTGCACCGCAGGCTGGCGGCGCTGATCGACGACGTGGAGGAGCGGGCCCGGCACCTCGCCCTCGGCGCGGAGGGGCCGGACGAGGCGACCGCGCACGCGCTCGATGCCGCGGCCGAGCTCGCGAGGCGCCGAGGAGCGCCCGAGGCCGCGGCGGAGCTCGCCGAGATGGCGGCGTCGGCGACACCGGCGGCGGATGTCCGGGCTCTGGCCCGGCGCGAGCTCGCCGTGGCGCGCCACCGGTTGCAGGCCGGCTCCCTCGTCGAGGCCAAAGAGGCGGCTCTCCACGCAGTTCGGCTGCTGCCCGAGGGACCGGGCCGCGTCGATCCCCTCCTCCTCGTGGCCAAGATCGACGTTCAGCTGGGTGACGTCGCCTCGGCACGCGGGCTCTTCGATCAGGCGCTCACCGAGGCCGGAGACGACCGCGACGGCCTCCTTCGCGCCCACATCGAGGCCGGTCACTGGGCGGACGACGTGGGCGACGCGGACGGGACCCGAGAGGCCGAGCACGCCCGCGCGGCCCTCGAGCTCCTGGCCGGACGCGAGGACGAGGACCCGGGCTCCGCGGCGCGGGCGCTCCTCATGCTCGTCGAGGCCCGCTTCCGCGGTGGGGGAGGTCTGGACCTCGAGCTGCTCGACAGGGCGGTCGATCTCGAGCAAGGCGCGAGCCTCCCGATGATGGACCGCCCCTCGACGCAGGGGGCGATCGGGCTGGGCCTCGCGGGCAGGCACGCGGAGTCGATCGATGCCATCCAGGCGTGCCTGGAGCGGGCCGAGCGCGAGGGCGAGTGGGGGTACCGGCCGACCCTGCTTCGATCCCTTGCCTGGACCCACTGGTGCATGGGCGACCTGGAGGAGACCACGCAGGAGATCGAACGGACCCTGGAGCTCTCGGAGGAGCTCGGCGTGGAGGACGGGATCAGCCTGGCGATGTCGGGTCAGTTCCTTGCGGCCAGAGGGTTCCTGGAGGAGGCGCGTCCGCGCTTGGAGCGGGCGCTCGCGAGGTCGAGGGAGGTCGGCTACTGGTGGTGGGAGCTGCGGAGCCTCGCGGGGATGGTCTTCCTCGCGCTGACCGAAGGCGATGCCGGGGCCGCGGCAGCGGTCGCGGCGGAGACGGCGGCGCTCGGTGAGCGGACCGGCACCTACGAGCCCGGCTGGAACCGGGTTCACGGCGACGTGATCGAGGCGCTCCTTGCGGGAGGGCGCAGGGACGAGGCCGACCGGCTGACGTGCTGGCTCGAGGAGCGCGCCGCGTCCAGCGGGCACCCGTGGTCCCTCACGGTCTCGGCCCGCTGCCGTGGGCTCCTCGCGGCCGCCGAGGGACGCTCGCAGGAGGCGCTCGAGCGCTTCGAGCGCTCGCTCGCCGAGGCGGCCGACATGCGCTTCGAGCGCGCTCGAACCCTGCTCGCCAAGGGGGAGTGCCTGCGGCGGGCCAACCGCCGGCGCGCCGCCCGCGACACCCTGGAGGAGGCCCGCCGGCTCTTCGAGCGGTGCGGGAGCCCGCCCTGGGCGGGGCGCGCGACCGCCGAGCTCGGCGCCGTGAGCGGGCGGGTCCCGAGGCCGACCGAGCTCACCGAGATGGAGCGGCGGGTGGCCGAGCTCGCGGCCGAGGGCCGCACCAACCAGGAGATCGCGGCCCGCCTGTTCGTCTCGATCCGGACCGTCGAGAGCCACCTCTCGTCGGTCTACCGCAAGCTCGGCATCCGCCGGCGCGCCGAGCTCGCCGCCCGCCCGCATGTCCCCACGGGGCAGCTCCGGTAGGGGTGGCGTATACTGTAAAGCGTCATGCGCCGCCGAACTCAGCTCTACCTCGAGGAGGACCAGTACCGCTGGCTGAAGCAGCAGGCCGGCCGAAAGGGCAGCATCGCCTCGGTGGTGAGGGATCTCATCGATCGCGCGCGGAACCGCCCTCGGGATGTCGCCAGGGATCCCCTCGTCCGGTACCTGCTGGACGAGCCCCCGGCGAGGGGGAAGACCCGGTCCTCCGTCGAGACCCTGGACCGGGACCTCTACGGCGCGTGAGGAAGGTCTTCGTCGACACCAGCGCCTTCGTCGCGCTGCGCAACCGCTCGGAGCGGGAGCACGCGGCGGCCCGCCGGGTATTCCGCGAGCTCCTATCGGAACGCGTCTCGCTTCTGACCTCGAACTTCGTCTTGTCCGAGACCTACACCGCTTTGCTCGTCCGGGTGGGCCGGGACGAGGCCATCCGGTGGGGCAGGGCCTTCCGCGCGGGCGAGGCCGTGGAGCTCGTCCGAGTGGACGAGGAGGTGGAGGAAGAGGCCTGGTCCATCCTGGAGTCCCACGCCGACAAGGCGTGGAGCTACGTCGATGCGACCTCCTTCGCCCTGATGCGCCGGGAGAAGGTGGGCGAGGCCTTTACCTTCGATCGGGACTTCCTCCAGCGAGGCCTGCTCGTGATCCCGTCGCCGCCGTAGGGGGTCGCTCGTCGGCGGCCTGATCCCAGGAGCGCGATCCCCGCGCGCGATGTCCGGAAGCGTCCGGTTCCGTCGTCCAGCACAACTGCTCCGACGACGCGCCCGTCACCGTCGCCTCGCCATCTCCGCCCCTCCTCAGAACACCCGGTACTGGAACCGCACCGTCGGGGAGGCCCCCTTGGCCAGGGTCGTGAAGACGTAGGCCGCCTCGCCCACCCAGGTATCCGGCGTCGACGGGCCCGACGGCTGGGGGATCGAGCAGGGCGGGGGCGGGTTGATCTGCCCGAACTGCTGGAAGGTCGTCACGGCGAACCGGCCGAGCGTGGTCGCCGTGAGCCCGAGCGCGTCGACGTCGCGTCCCCAGACCGAGCGGATGGAGGCGTCGAAGACGTCGTCGCCGCCGTCGCCGTCGATCTTGCCGAGGAACATGCGGAGCAGCCTCACGTCCTGCAGCGCGCCGCCGGACGTGTTGGTGAGGGTCGCCGCGATCGTGATCGTCCGGGTGCCCGGGCTCCAGGAGAAGTCCTGAGCGAGCCGGAGCGAGCCGTCGGTCGTCGAACGGATGATCCGCAGCGGGAACGTACCCGTGCCGTTCGGCTGGACGATCGTGGGCGGGCCGAACCCGATGCCGCCGGAGATCCCCTGCCGACCGACGACGGAGTTGTTGACGCAGGCCAGGTAGCCCTCCTCCGGCAGCGGGGGCACGTTGATGTGCTCCACGCCGTCGGGAGACCGGATGCTCGTGATCGCTCCCTCGTCGGAGACGCAGAACCCGAACAGTGTGAAGCCCGAGCCCGAGGTGAAGCAGTTCGTGGGAGCAAGCCCGTCCGTCCTGACCCGGGCTGGCCTACCGGGGCGGACCCGCGTGCCGGGAGCGCCGGCCGCCGGACCGATGCCGAGCAGGGCGGCGAGCAGGGCAGCCGCCACAAGCGTCAAGATGTTCGAACGCCGACCCATGGACACCCCCTCTTCCCTCCTTCTGCGTCTTGTCGGTAGTGATCAGGACACCACGGCGCAGACGGCGTAGACCGACACATTGGTCGTGACGGGGGCGCCCGACGTGTTCGCGTAATCGACCTCCCAAAGGGTGGTTCCATTCGGCTGGCTCGCCTTGAGGACGATCTCGACCCCGCCCGCCGAGTTTCCTCCTCCGCCGAGGACCGTCTTGCCGATCGGGCAGGCCGCCTGGACGCCGGCGATACCTCCCGACCCGGGGATCGTCACCTGCTGCAGCACGGTGACGACCTCGTAGCCGGACACGCCCGGAGCCCCCGCAGGACCCTGGGGGCCCGCAGGACCCTGAGGACCCGCGGGGCCGGCCGGTCCTTGAGGGCCCGCGGCTCCCGCGGGGCCCTGCGGTCCGGCCGGGCCCGTCCTGCTCCACGTGAGCGCGCGCTCGCGGGTCGCGCAGGTCGCGCCCTTCGAGGGGTCGATCACCCGAAGCGCGCCGGTCCTCTTCGCGTAGCACCCGTGCACGACGCCGTTCGGATCCGGGATGGCTCCCCGCGCGACGCCGGCGGCCGCCACCACCACGAACCCCACGGCCAGGGCCCTTCCGATTCGCCCGCGCATGCCGCACCTCCTTCTCGGCTCGGTTGCAAGACTCCCCCGACCGTAGGCGCGAGGCCGCCGGCGGGCATCCGTGGTTCCACGGATCTATGAGCACGCGAACCCGCACGTTGGCGCGGAGCACCGGGGCCGGCGGCCATTGTTCCGTGGTTCCACGGATGCGGGGCCCGGACGCCCCTTCCTACGCTCACGTCCGGTCGTTCGATCGGTCCACCGAGCCGGAGGGATCAGAGATGGATGCTTGGCGTCTGGCCGCAACGCTTGCCGTCGTCCTCGCGCTCGCGTCGTGCTCGAAGGGCACGGCGGCGGCTCCACCGCAGGTGACCTCCTCGGCCGCCGAGCCGAGCATCGAGGTCACGGCTCCCCCGGAGGAACCGTCGAGCCCCGCGCCACCGTCGAGCGGCTCCTCCGGCGGAACCACGACGGGGGTCCACTACTACGACTGTGCGCGCCTGCTCTCCGACGCGGAGGCGCAGCGGGCGACCGGCCTCTCCGACGCGTCCCTGTTCACCGAGGGCAACGCGAAGGAGGCCGGGGGGCACACCTACTGCCAGTTCTTCGGCGGAGGTGTCGAGTGGGCCGTCAACGTCTACACAGGTCCGTCCTACCAGCAGATCTTCCAGCCGACGTTCGAGGCGGCGGCAGGAGTGTCGGAGATCCCGGGGCTCGGCGACGAGGCCAAGTGGAGCGACCAGGCGCACATCTTGGGGATCCGAGTCGGGGGTCTCGGGATCTCGATCGACTTCGGCGCCCTCGGGGGCTCGCTCTCGCAGATCCCGGACCTCGAGGGTGCGGCCGTCGCGATGGGCAAGCTCGTCGCCTCCCGGGTCTGAGGCGGCCGTGACCCACTTCCTCGTCGAGCGCTACGTGCCGGCCGTCGACGGCGAGCGCCTGCCGACGCTTGCCGCCATGGCCGCCGCGGCCGCCGAGGAGATGCGAGCGCGGGGGACCGAGATCCGCTACCTCTGGTCGGCGTTCCTTCCCGCAGACGAGATCTGCCTGTGCCTGTTCGAGGCCGGCGACCGCGCCGCGGTCGAGGAGGTGAACCGGCGCGCCGGGTTCGCGTTCGAGCGCGTCGTGGAGGCCGTTCGCGTACGAGGCGACTGACCCGGATGGGGCTGCTCGTGAGGCATCGGTCGAGAAGATGCCGAACGAGGCATCGGGGCGGACCGGACGAGCAGGAACCGCGGCGATATCGCGACCGGCATCGCCCGGCACTCGCCGGCCATCGGGTGATCCGACACCGCGTCACGCGATGCCGCTCCGTCCGGGCGCGCGATGGTCCCGATCCCTACAGCTGGTTGTCGCCGCGGAAGATCTCGGACACGCTCGTGTCCTCGAACACCGCGCGGAGCGCCGACGCGATCAGCGGCGCGATGGAGAGCACCCGGAGCTTGGCGAACGCTTTCTCCTCGGGGATCGGCATGGTGTTCGTCACGACGACCTGCTCGATCGGCGCCTCCTCCAGCAGCTGCACGGCCTTGCCGGAAAGCACCGGGTGCGTCGCGGCCGCGTAGATCGGGCCGGCGCCCTGCTGTGCGAGCGCCCTGGCGCCCTTCGCCACCGTTCCCGCCGTGTCGATCATGTCGTCGACGAGGACGCACGGACGCCCGTCGACCTCGCCCACCACCGCCATCTCCTCGATCTTGTGGGCCTCGTGCCGGGAGCGCCGCTTGTACAGGAAGGCGAGGTCCGCGTGCAGGTACTCGCGCAGTCGCTCGGCCGTCTTGATCCGGCCCGCGTCGGGCGCGACCACGACGACATCCTCGTCGTGGAGCCCGAGCTCGTTCGTGAGGTAGTCCGACAGGATGGGCAGGGCCGTCAGATGGTCGAACGGGAAGTCGAAGTAGCCCTGGATCTGCCCGCTGTGCAGATCGACGGAGACGACGCGCTGCGCCCCGGCCGTGGAGAGCAGGTCGGCGACCAGCTTGGCCGAGATCGGCTCGCGCGCGAGCCCCTTCTTGTCTTGCCTCGAGTACCCGTAGTACGGGACGACGGCCGTGATCCGCTTGGCCGACGCGCGCTTCATCGCGTCGAGCATCACGAGCTGCTCCATGATGGACTCGTTCACCGGGTCGGCGTGCGTCTGGATCACGAACACGTCGCACCCGCGCACGCTCTCCTCGGGGCGCACGTAGATCTCGCCGGAGGCGAAGCGGGAGATCTTGCAGGGCGAGACGTTCAGCCCGAGGTGCTCGGCGATCTCGGCGGCCAGCGTGGGGTGCGTGGTCCCCGAGAACAGCATCATCTTCTTCTTGGTGACGATCTCCACGAGCGGCTCCCCCTCGTACTAGCCCTTCCGCCTCGCCCCGCGGGATTCGCGCGGCGTCCCACCCCTCCTCGCCGCATCGGCGTCCTTCCGCTTTCGGTAGCCGGGGACGATCCGCTGCTCGGAGCGCTCGACGGCGAGCGCGCCCGGCGGCACGTCCCTCGTGATCACCGATCCCGCTCCCGTCACCGCCCGGTCGCCGACCTCGACCGGCGCGATCAGCATCGTATCCGAGCCGATCCGGACGTCGTCGCCGATCACCGTTCGGTGCTTGCGGTACCCGTCCCAGTTCGCGGTGATCGTTCCCGCCCCGATGTTGGTGCCGCTCCCGATCCTCGCGTCGCCCACGTAGGACAGGTGCGGGACCTTCGACCCCTTGCCCACCACCGCGTTCTTCATGTCCACGAACGCGCCGGCGAGCGCGTCGTCCTCGAGCACCGTCCCGGGGCGGATGCGGACGAACGGGCCGACGCTCACCCGCCTGCCGATCCGGGACCCGAGCACCACCGCGAACTCGATCGCGCTCCCCTCCCCAACCAGCGTGTCCTGCAGGCGAACCGACGGGCCGATCCGGCACCCGGGTCCGATCCTCGTCGAGCCCTGGAGGAACGTGTTGGGCAGGATCACGGTCTCTGGCCCGATCTCGACGTCGACGTCGATGTACGTGGCGTCGGGATCGACGATCGTGACCCCGCGCTCCATGTGCCGTTCGTTGATCCGGCGCCGGACGACCCGCTCGACGGCGGCCAGCCCGCGTCGAGAGTTGATCCCCATGACGCCGCCGGTGTCGACCTTGATCGCGGTGACGCGCTCGCCCTTGTCCATCAGGATCGGGAACACGTGGTTCAGGTAGTGCTCGCGCTGGCGATTCTCGCGTCCGACGAGCGGCAGCGCCTTGAACAGGTCCTCGCGGCGGAACGCGAACACGAGCGTCGAAACCTCCCGGACCGGCCGGAGGGCGGGCGTGACGTCCTCGACGATCCGCAGCCGGCCGTCGTCACGCACGATGCGCGCGTAGGACCCCGGATCGTCGAGCTCGGTGGTGAGCAGCGTCGCGGCGCTCCTCGTGCGCCGATGGGTGCGGAGCAGGGCGCGAACGTCCTCCGGCCGCACGGGGTCGTAGTCGCCCCCCATCACGAGCACGTCGCTCGCGCGCCCCACCGCGGACTCGGCCGCCAGCACCGCGTGCCCGGTCCCGAGCGGCTCGCCCTGATCGACGAAGACCGGCTCCGGCCGGATGCGCCAGGACCGGACGGCCTCGCGCACCTGCTCGCCCCCGTGGTTCACGACGATCACGATCCGCGACGGCCGAACGGCGCGCGCGGTCTGCAGCACGTGCCAGAGGGCCGGGCGCCCGCAGATCGGCTGCAGCACCTTGGGTACGGAGGACCGAAATCGCTTGCCCCTGCCCGCGGCGAGGATCACCGCGGCCACGGTCCGGGCCGGGCTCGTTCCGGGCACGTTCTCCTCCGGTTCGGGGAACCCTTTGTACCGGTGGGCGGCCGGGGTTGACAAGCGCCGGCCGGGAGCTGCCGGGCGCGTGGGTTCCGGGGGGAGGAGTCGAACCTCCATCGAGGGCTCCAAAGGCCCGCGTCTTACCGTTAGACGACCCCGGATCGGACTCGATTATCGTCCCATCGGACCGCGCCCGCCCCGGCGGAGCGGGGGCTCCGGCGGACCGGGGGGTCCGACGCAGACGATCGCGCCGTCCCAGCGCCTGGCGAGCGCCTCGGCGTGCCGCCGGTCGCGCGCGAGCCCCGCGACCGAGGACCCGCTGCCGCACATCACCGCGCCGAGCGCCCCGGCTCGCAGGAGCCGGTCCCTGGCCCGGCCGATCCGCGGATGCCGCGCGACGACCGGGGGCTCGAGGTCGTTGAACAGCAGCCGCCCGAGGGCCTCGGCGTCGCCTTCCTCCGCGGCGCGAAGCACCGGCGCCGGGTCGGGCCCGGAGGGCCCGCCGTCCTCGTCCCACCACCGGTAGGCGTCGGGCGAGCGCACGCCGAACTCGAAGGGAACCACGACCCACCAAAGCGGCGCGACGCGCGCGGGCCGGGTCCGGTCGCCGCGGCCGGAGACCAGCACGGGTCCGCGCGCGAGCATCGCCGGCACGTCCGAGCCGACGCGCGCGCCGACCTCGGCGAGCGCGTCGTCGTCCAGCCCGCAGCGCCAGAGCTCGTTCAGGGCGAGGATCGTCGCGGCAGCGTCGGCGCTCCCGCCACCGAGCCCTCCCGCGACGGGGATCCGCTTGTCGATCTCGATCAGCGCGCCGCCCCCGTGCTCGCACACGTCGGCGATCGCGAGCGCCGCCACGAGCGCGAGGTTGAGACCGCCGGCCGGCACCGCCCCCGCCAGCCGCTCGGCGCCCCTCACCTTCACGTCCAGGCGATCGGCCGGTCGCACCGTCACCCGGTCGGCAAGCGAGACCGGAAGCACCAGGCTCTCGATCTCGTGGTATCCGTCGCGCCGGCGGCGGACGACGCGCAGGAACACGTTCAGCTTCGCGTGCGCCTCGCGGCGCACGGCCCGCCCGGCGGCGCCCGCGCGGCCGGCCGAGGTACGGGGGGCGCTCACGGGACGGAGCCCCCCAGGACGCCCCGGGCGACCAGCTCCTCCGCCAGGCGCACGAACTCGCCCAGGCCGAGCCGCTCGGCGCGGACGTCCCTCGCGAGCCCCCGGGCCGCGAGGAGGTCGGCGGCCTCGCGCGCGGCCAGGCCGAGCCGGCGGAGCGCGTTCGCCACGGTCTTGCGCCGCTCCGCGAACCCCTCCTCCACCAGACGGAAGAGCGCCGCCTCCGGCACCGCCCCGTTCGGCGGCTTCGGCGAGAGGCGCAGCAGCACCGACTCCACCCTCGGCCGCGGCCAGAACACCGTGGCCGGAACCCGACGGACCAGCGCCGCGTCCGCGCGGTAGGCCACGCGAACGCTCACCGCCCCGTACGCCCGCTCACCCGGGCGAGCGACGATCCGCTCGCCGACCTCCCGCTGCACCATCAACAGGTAGGAGCGGACCTGCGGGAGCGTCCGGAGCATGCGCAGCACGATCGGCACGGCCGTCGCGTAGGGAAGGTTCGAGACGCAGGCCCAGGCCCGATCGTCCAGGAGCGACGCGAGGTCGAGCCGGAGCGCGTCGCCGAACTCCAGCCGCGCGTTCGGGCGCCCGCCGAGGACCTCGCGCAGGGCCGGCGCCAGCGAGCGGTCGAACTCCACCGCGACCACCTCCGCCCCGGCCTCGGCGAGCGCCACGGTGAGCGAGCCCAGCCCGGCGCCGATCTCGAGCACCGGGTCGCCCGGCCGGACTCCCGCGTCGGCGACGATCGCCCGCGCGAGGTTCGGGTCGACGAGGAACGTCTGACCGAGCGCCTTCGAGGGGCGGATCCCATGGCGCGCCGCGAGGTCGCGAACGGCCCCCCGCCCGAGCCCCGGCTCACCAGGTGAGCCGGACCTGGATGACGCCCGCCCCCAACGGGGCGAGGGCCGAGAACGCCTCCGGGGAGAGGTCGATGATCCGTCCGCCGAACGGGCCACGATCGTTGATTACCACCTTCACGCTCTTCCCGTTCGCGAGGTTGGTGACCGTGACGACGGTTCCGTACGGGAGCCAGGGGTGGGCGGCGGTCATCCCGGACCCCGGCGCGTAGTACCACGACGCCTCACCGACCTCGGTCCCCGAGGGCGTGTCGGCCTTGCCGATCTCGCGCCGTTCGTCCACCGCGGGGCGCAGCACCTCGCGCGTCACGAGCGTCCGGGCCACCACGACGCCGTCGACGCGCTTCACGCGAAACAGCTCGAGCACCGAACCGGTCTGGCCGCGGCGGAGGATGCGCACGACGCCGGGCGGCAGGTCGCTCGAGTACGAGGTGAGAGTCCGGTACGCGATCGGGGCGATGACCCGCTGCATGCCGAAGTCGACGCGCACGTACCGGACCGTCGAGCCGGGGTGGATGGGGGCGCTGGGTGATGGATGGACGCGATCGTCAGAATCGGGCGTGACCCCCATGGCCGAGAGGAGCTCTCCGACCGTGCCCGCGTTGGTGACCACGTCGTGTTCCTTCCCCATCACGACCACGCGCGCGTACACGATCCGAGAGGGCCCGACCCCGGTCCCCGCGGAGAACGAGTCCTCGGTCGGCTGGACCGCCAGCTTGGCCGACGGTCCGCCCGCCCCCTCCATCACCCAGACCCCCACGTCTTGGGTCTGCGCGTTCGGCGCGGCGGACCCACCCGTGTCCACCACGACCGTCATCCCGTCGGCGAGCGGGGTCGCCGGCGGCGGCTCCACGACGTCCCCGCCGCCCAGCACGATGCCCCGCGTGTCGAGGAGCTCCCCGACGTTCGTGCTCAGGGTTCGAACCGCTTGCGGCCGCCCGTTCAGGACGAGCGTGACGTTCTTCTCGAGCGCCAGGTAGAGCGTGCCCACGGTGAGCACCGCGGCCGCGAGCGCGGCGTTCCCCATCGCCTTGCGGATCCGCAGCCTGCGGACCCGCGTCGGTCGAACCCGCATCCTTCCTCCAGTCGAAGGAAGGCCTCGGGGGGAAGCGGCGACGGGGCCGATCCGAAGCCTCCATGAGCACGGGCCCGCACCGTATCAAACCCTCA